>NZ_AGUD01000214.1 GCF_000240225.1 Patulibacter medicamentivorans | reverse complement strand
CCAGGACAACCGCCTTGGTCGCCCTCCACGTCTCGCGGTCCTTGGCCCGGCCACGCGAGCCGTTGACCGCCTGCAGGTCGAAGAAGAACGCCTGCGTCATGTTCTTCGCCACCTGACCGGTGACGAGGTCGACGAAGTAGCGGCCCTCGATCTTCAGCGCGTTGTCGAAGTCGACCTGCGCGCCCTCGACCGCGGCCGACATGATCGCCTTCGGGGCCGGCATGTTGGCGCCCTTGAGCTGCTTGCGCAGGTTCGAGGGGAACGCCGGCAGGTTGGCCGCGAGCTTCGGGTTGCTCGGCGTGCCGCCCGGGATCTTGTAGCCCTTGATGTCCCAGGGCTGGACCGCCTCGGGGTTCTCGGCGATGAACTTCCTGGCCGCCGGCAGCAGGTCGTCGGGGCTGGCGACGAGCTCGCTGACGATGCCCAGCTCGAGCGCCTTGGCCGGACGGTGGCGCTGGCCCTGGAGCAGGACGTTCATCAGGCCGCCGGCGATGCCGAGCATCCGCGTGATGCGGGCGACGCCGCCGCCGCCGGGCAGCAGGCCGAGGCTCACCTCGGGCAGGCCGATCTGGATCTTCGGGTCGTCGACGACGACCCGGTGGTGGGTCGCGAGCGCGATCTCCAGGCCGCCGCCGAGCGCCGCGCCGTTGATCGCCGCGACGACCGGCTTGCCGAGCGTCTCGAGCTTGCGCAGGTCGCCCTTGATCGTCTCGAGGTTCTCGGTGATCGCCGGAGCGTCGGCCGGGGTCGCCTTGATCAGGTCGTTGAGGTCGCCGCCGGCGAAGAAGGTCTTCTTCGCCGAGGTGATGATCACGCCGGTGATCTGGTCCTTCTCGGCGACGAGCCGCTCGACCGCCGCGTGCATCGACGCGCCGTAGTCGGCGTTCATCGTGTTCGCCGACTGGTTCGGGTCGTCCAGGACCAGGTTGACGATCCCGCCGTCGAGCTGCTCCCAGCGGATGGTGTTCGTGAACGTCATCTCGTTCTCGTTCCTCTCAGGTGCGTGCGATCCGAGCGCTGCTCAGATCGCCTCGACGACGGTCGCGATGCCCATGCCGCCGCCGACGCAGAGCGTCGCCAGGCCGTACTTCTTGCCGCGGCGGTGCAGCTCGTCGATCAGGGTCCCCAGGATCATGCCGCCGGTCGCGCCGAGCGGGTGGCCCATCGCGATCGCGCCGCCGTTGACGTTGGTGATCTCGGGATCGATGTCGAGATCCTTGATCAGGCGCATCGCGACGGCCGCGAACGCCTCGTTGATCTCGACCAGGTCGAGGTCGGAGGCCTGCAGGCCGGCCTTCGCCAGCGCCTTCTTCGAGGCCGGGCCGGGCGCGGTCAGCATGATCGTCGGGTCGGCGCCGGAGACGGCGGTCGCGAGGATCCGGGCACGCGGCTTCAGCCCGTTGCGCTCGGCGGTCGTCTCGTTGCCGATCGTCAGCAGCGACGCGCCGTCGACGATGCCCGAGCTGTTGCCGGCGTGGTGGACGTGGTCGATCTTCTCGACCCAGTGGTACTTCTGGAGGGCGACGTCGTCGAAGCCGCCCATCTCGCCCATCGCCGCGAACGACGGCTTCAGCTTGGCGAGGCTGTCGACGGTGGTGCCACGGCGGATGAACTCGTCCTTGTCGAGCACGACCTGCTCGTTGAGGTCCTTGACGGCGACCACCGAGTCGCTGAAGTAGCCGGCGTCCTCGGCGGCCGCGGCGCGCTCCTGCGAGCGGACGGCGAAGGCGTCGACGTCCTCGCGCGTGAAGCCCTCGAGCGTGGCGATCAGGTCGGCGCCGACGCCCTGCGGGACGAAGTAGGTGTCGTAGTTCGTCTCCGGGTCCATCGCCCAGGCGCCGCCGTCGGAGCCCATCGGCACGCGCGACATCGACTCGACGCCGCCGGCGAGGATCAGGTCGTCGCCGAGGCCGGAGGCGACCTTCTGCGCGGCGATGTTCACGGCCTCGAGGCCGGACGCGCAGAAGCGGTTGAGCTGGACGCCCGCGACCGTGTTCGGCAGGCCGGCCTTGAGCGCGGCCGTCTTGGCGATGTCGGCGCCCTGGTCGCCGACCGGCGACACGCAGCCGAGGACGACGTCGTCGATCGTGTTGGGATCGAGCTGCGGGTTGCGTCCGAGCGTCTCGTGCATCAGGCCGACGACCAGGTCGACCGGCTTGGTCGCGTGGAGCGAGCCGTTGCTCTTGCCCTTGCCGCGCGGCGTACGGATCGCGTCGAAGACCAGCGCTTCACTGCTGCCCATGGTGGAACTCCTGTGATGGGGATGCTCGCGGTGCCGGGCCCGGTTGCTCGGGCTCCAGACCGCGGGTGGCGACGTGGCCGACGACCGGGCGGTCGACGGCGGCCCGGCGAATGGTAGCTGGTTTCGCCCCAATGGTTGGCTGGCCAGCCAACTCCGGTCCGCGGGCGGCCGAGGACGGTCGGCGCAGGCCGTCCAGCCTTGGCCCGGCCGCCGCTCAGGCCGCGTAGCGCGCTGCCTGCTCCTCGGCGGTCGGGAAGGCGAAGGGCGTGCCGGTCACGCGCTCGGGCCGGAACATGATCCGCATCTGGCGCGGCGGCTCGAGGCCCTCGGCCCGGTCGGGGCGGAAGGTGGCGCACGGATCGTCGCGGTCCAGCGCGCACAGCATGTGCCGCCGGAAGAAGCAGTCCCCGCAGCTCGGAGGAGCGACGCGGGTGGTGCGGGCGCGAGAACGATCGGTGGCTGGGGTCACGTGGGTGGGTTCCGGGGGGCTGGTGTGCGAGTGCGGACAGGGGCTGCCGCACCCCGCGGGGACGGGGAACGGACGACTTCGGGACGTGCGAGGATCGGCCACCGGCTGGTGGCGCTCCGACGTCCTCGGCGAGGTCTCGTCGCGACCCGTGGTCGCGACGTGAGCGGCATCGAACCACACCGGCGCGGGCTCTGCACCCCTTGTTCCCGGTAATTGGTCACTTTTCGTGAACGAGTCGTGCAGGAACTCCGCAAATCGCAGAGAACGGTGCAGGTTCGACGCGCTCGTCGCCCCGGATCCCGGGCGGCTCACGTCGGCCCGACGTGAGCGAGCGGGCGGCCGGGTGGCCAGGCGGCGCGCGGTGGTGCGAGGAGGCGCGGCCCGTCCCGTCGGCTGCGCCATCATCCCCCGCGATGCAGATCCTCGTCACCGGCACCTCGGGGTTCGTCGGCTCCGCCCTGGTCCCGCCGCTGCTGCGGGCCGGCCACGACGTGCGCGGGTTCGCCCGCGACCCCGCCCGCGTCACGGTTCCGATCCCGGTGACGACCGGCGACGTCCTGACCGGGGCCGGGCTCGACGAGGCGCTCGACGGGGTCGACGTCGCCTACTACCTGGTCCACTCGATGGAGGCCGGCGGCGAGGGCAACGCCGACTTCCAGGCCCGCGAGCGGCTCGGGGCCGAGCAGTTCGCCGAGGCGGCCCGCCGCTCGGGGGTCCGCCGGATCGTCTACCTGGGCGTGATGGTCGACGAGACGCGGACGCTGACCCCGCACCTCCGCAGCCGCCTGATCGTCGAGGAGACGCTGTTGGAGGCCGCGCCCGAGGCGGTCGCGCTGCGGGCCTCGATCGCGATCGGCGCTCGCTCGCGCTCGTTCCGCTTCCTGGTGCGGCTGGTCGAGCGGATGCCGGTGCTCGCCCTGCCGCCGTGGCGGACCCACCGCACCCAGCCGATCGACGAGCGCGACGTGATCGCCGCCCTCCGCCGGGCCGCGACCGTGGAGCTCGGCGATCACCCGCGGCTGTCGCTGGACATCGCCGGACCCGACGTCCTCTCCTACGGCGAGATGGTCGAGCGGATCCGCGACCTGCTGATCCTCCGCCGGCCGGTGGTCGGCTTCCCGCTCACGATCACCGGGATCGCGGGCCGGGTCGCGGCGGTCGTCGCCGGCGAGGACCCCGACCTGATCCTGCCGTTGATGGGTGGCCTGACCGGCGACCTGATCGCCCGCGACGACCGCTGGGTCGGCCTGCTCGGCGTCCGTCCCCACAGCTTCGACCGGGCCGTCGAGCACGCGCTCGGCGAGTGGGAGCGGAGCGAGCCGCTGCGCGCGCGCTGACGGACCCCCGTGGGACGGCAAGCCGCCGGCTGTCCCAGGGAGGAGCCGCCGGAGGAGCCTCGCCGGATAGGGTCCCGCCATGAGCGCCGTCGTCGTCACCGCCGAGCTGCCCGCTCCTCCCGAGCGCGTGTGGGCGGTGGTGATGGATCCCACGCAGTTCGAGCGGTGGGTCACCATCCACAAGGAACTGATCTCGACCGACAGCGGCCCGCCGCGGGTGGGCTTCAAGATGGCTCAGCGCTACGTCATCCGCGGCGCCCCGGTGAAGGTGAAGTGGGTCCTGGAGGAGCTCACCCCACCGTTCCACGCGCACTGGGAGGGCAAGGGCCCGGCCGGCGCCAAGGCCCACATCGAGTACCACCTGGAGCCCCACGGCGAGGGCACCCTGTTCCACTATCGCAACGAGTTCGTGGCCCCGATGGGCCCGCTCGGCGCGGTCGCCTCCAGGGCGCTGATGGGTGGAATCCCCGAGCGCGAGGCCCACGCGTCGCTGGCGCGGCTGAAGGACCTCCTGCGCGACTAGCCCGGCCGACCGCGCCCAGGGCCTCGCGGGATCGCCCGGCCGCCCGATGCCCGACCCGCGACGCGCCCGAGCCGACGGGGCCCGGGCGCTGCGACGCCGCTACGCCGCGTCCTTCGGGTACCACGTCCGGTCGCGCTTCTCGACCAGGCCCTGCTCCTCCAGGCCCGGGAGGATCCGGTAGGCGTAGTTGGGGTGGACGCCGATCTGGCGGGCGATCTCGGTCGCGCCGAGGCCCGGCTCCTTGCGGATCAGCTCGAGCGCCTGACGGGAGCGCTCGCCGCTGCCGCGCGGGCGGCCGGCGCGACGGGTGCCGCCGGCGGCGGCGCGCGGCGCGCGGGTCGCGGCACCGGGGCGGTCGAGCCCGTCCAGCGCGTCCAGCGCCCGCTGCAGGCGCTCGTGCTCGGCGACCGCCGGAGCCAGCTCTTCGAGGCGAACCTTGATCTCGCGGCGCTTCTCTTCGAGGAAGTCGGACACGGTCGGTCTCCCGATCATTGGGATGGGACGGGCGGTTTCCGGCAGCGTTCGCCACCGCATCCGCCCGAGGGCGGGAGAACCCTAACAGGAATATGGCTGCCCAAGAAGAGGATGGGATGGGCGCTGCGGGCGACTGGACCGGAGAGGGTCATCCCCCGCCGGCACCATCCCGAGCTGAACCACCACCCAACACCGAGCCGAGCTCGGCAGGTCGGCGAACGGCCGGCTGGGAGAACCCCCACCCGGCCCCAGCCGATCGCCGAGCCGCGACCTGAACCCAGCGCCGCCCGGGAACCCGAGCAGCGCGGAGCCCGGGCGGACCCCGCGCGCGAACCGGGCCTAGATCAGGCCGAGGCCCTTGACCGCGTCCCGCTCCTCGACCAGCTCGGCGACGGTCGCGTCGATGCGGGCGCGCGAGAAGTCGTCGATCTCGAGGCCCTGGACGATCTCGTACGCGCCGTCCTTGGTGGTGACGGGGAACGAGGAGATGATCCCCTCGGGGACGCCATAGGAGCCGTCGGACGGGATGCCCATCGAGGTCCAGTCGCCCTCGGCGGTGCCGTTGACCCAGGTGTGGACGTGGTCGATGGCGGCGTTGGCGGCCGAGGCGGCCGAGCTGGCGCCGCGGGCCTCGATGATCGCCGCGCCGCGCTTGGCGACGGTCGGGATGAAGTCGTTCTCCAGCCAGGCCTGGTCGCCGACGGCCTCGGCGGCGTTGCGGCCGCCGACCTCGGCGTGGAACAGGTCCGGGTACTGGGTGGCCGAGTGGTTGCCCCAGATCGTCAGCTTCTTGATCTCGGTGACCGGCACGCCGAGCTTGGCGGCCAGCTGCGAGATCGCGCGGTTGTGGTCCAGGCGGGTCATCGCGGTGAACCGCTCGGCCGGGACGTCCGGCGCGTGGGCCTGAGCGATCAGGGCGTTGGTGTTGGCCGGGTTGCCGACCACGAGGATCTTGATGTCGTCGGCGGCGCCGGCGTTGATCGCCTCGCCCTGGGGCTTGAAGATGCCGCCGTTGGCCTCGAGCAGGTCGCCGCGCTCCATGCCCTTCGTGCGCGGGCGCGCGCCGACCAGCAGGCCGACGTTGGCGCCGTCGAACGCCTGCTTGGCGTCGTCGAAGATGTCGATCCCCGCGAGCAGCGGGAAGGCGCAGTCGTCGAGCTCCATCGCGGTGCCCTCGGCGGCCTTGACGGCCTGCGGGATCTCCAGCAGCCGCAGCTTCACCGGCGTGTCGGGACCGAGCAGATGGCCGCTGGCGATGCGGAACAGCAGTGCGTAGC
This sequence comes from Patulibacter medicamentivorans, assembly GCF_000240225.1. Classification (GTDB taxonomy): domain Bacteria; phylum Actinomycetota; class Thermoleophilia; order Solirubrobacterales; family Solirubrobacteraceae; genus Patulibacter; species Patulibacter medicamentivorans. Next base: position 809 of record NZ_AGUD01000214.1, on the reverse strand, counting down.
CGATCTGGCCGGCGGCGCCGGTGACGGTGACGTTGACGGGCGACTGGGTCATGTGGTGCTCCTGCGTTCGTACGGGAGGTGCAGCGGCGGGGGCCCGGCGCGGCAGGCGACCGGGTGCTCGATGCGCGGCCGATGCTATCCCGCGTCCGCGTTCGGCCGCCGGCTGCCGCCGGCGGCTGCCCGCCGCCGCCTGCGACGTTCCGGTCGCACACCGTCCGGAACGTCACGTCCAGCCGCCCGCTGACGGCATCGGCCGCCGCCGATCGGGACGTTCCGGCCTCTCAGCGACCGGAACGTCGCATCGGCTCCCGCGGCGGCCACCCGGGACCATCGGCGCCAAGCTCTGAATCGTGATTCACTACTTGCGTGGCCTACCGTCCGACCGCCCGCACCGAGGCCCGCCGGCTCGCCGCCCGCGAGTCCCTGCTGCGGGCCGCGCGCGAGCTGCTGGCGCAGGACGGCTACCGCGCGGCGTCGGTCGCCGCCCTCGCCGCCCGCGCCGGCGTCGCGACGGGGTCGGTCTACCGCCACTTCCCGTCGAAGGCCGAGCTGCTGAGCCAGGTCTTCCGCCACGCCTCCGGCCACGAGGTCGAGGCCACGCTCGCCGCCGCCCGCCCGTTCGGCGACGACGCGCCCGCCGCGATCGCCGCCGCGGCCGGCACCTTCGCCCGCCGCGCGCTCGCCGGCCGCCGCCTGGCCTGGGCGCTGCTGGCCGAGCCGATCGACCCCGCCGTCGAGGCGGAGCGGCTGACCTACCGCCGCGCCTACGCCGACGGCTTCGCCGACCTGGTGCGAGCCGGGATCGATCG
>NZ_AGUD01000215.1 GCF_000240225.1 Patulibacter medicamentivorans | reverse complement strand
GGCGGGCGGCAGCGCCGCCCGCCAGCGATCGTCGCTGTCCGGAAGCCCCAGGGTCGCCGCGACCGCGTCGGTGATCCGCTGGTGCCCGGCGGGATTCGGGTGCAGCCGGTCGTCGCACCACAGCCGCGCGTCCTGCGCGGCCGGCAGCCGGCCCAGGTCCACCAGCACGGCGCCGGTTCGCGTCGCGACCGCGCGCAGTCCCTCGTTGTAGGCGAGGAACCGCTCCCGCACCAGCCGCGCCACCGGCGCGAACGCCGAGAGGTCGGGGAAGGTGATCGTCACGACGGTCGCGCCGGCGTCCAGCAGCCGCTGCTGCATCGCCTCCATGTGGCCGAGCACCGTGGCCAGCTCGAACGACGGCCGGATCACGTCGTTGAGGCCGCCGATCACGCTCGCCAGATCCGGCCGCAGGGCCAGCGCCGGCTCCAGCTGCTCCTCGCGGATGCGGCCGATCAGGCGGCCGCGGATCGCCAGGTTGGCGTAGTGCGCACGCGGGTCGACGGTCGCCAGGCGGACCGCCAGGCGGTCGGCCCAGCCGCGCTCGCGGCCATCCGGATAGGGGTCGCCGACGCCCTCGGTGGTGCTGTCGCCGAGGGCGACGAAGCGGGTGAAGGTGCGGGGCGCGGCGGCGGGCACCCGACCATTCTGCCGGGCGCTCGGCGTCGGCCGCGGCACCGCCGCCGTCAGGCGGCGTCGGAGACGGCCACGGCGCCCTTGGCCGACCGCAGCTGCTTCTCCGCCTGGCGCTCGCGGCTGATGTAGACCGGCTTGCTCATCAGCCCCAGCCGCACCAGGGCCCGGATCAGGAGCGCCGACAGGTCGATCTCGTACCAGCGCATCCCGTGGGCGGCCGACCGCGGGAAGGCGTGGTGGTTGTGGTGCCAGCTCTCGCCCAGCGACAGGATCGCCAGGAACGGGTTGTTGCGCGACTGGTCGTCGACCTCGAAGCGGCGGTAGCCGGAGATGTGGCAGATCGAGTTGATGCTCCAGGTCACGTGGTGGAGCAGGAAGACCCGCACCAGCCCCGCCCAGACGAAGGTCTGGAGGCCGCCGGCGACGGTGCCGTGGTAGGCCAGGCCGAGCAGGAACGGCAGCAGCAGGCCCGCGCCGGCGATCAGGAAGAAGGCGCGGTGGATCCGGACCAGGCCCTTGTCGCGCAGCAGATCGGGCGCGTGCTTGGCCGCCAGCCCGCGGTCGGTGCGGGTCGACAGGAACCAGCCCATGTGCGCGTGGTAGAAGCCGCGCAGCCCCTCGCCGCCGCCGATGTGGGGGCTGTGGGGGTCGCCCTCCTGGTCGGTGTGGGCGTGGTGCTTGCGGTGATCGGCGGCCCAGGTCAGCGCCGGGCCCTCGATCGCGGCCGACCCGGCGATCACGAACGCGTAGCGGACCCACGGCTTGGCCTGCACGGCGCCGTGGGTCAGCAGCCGGTGGTAGCCGATCGTGATCCCGAACGCGGCGATCAGGTAGAGCACGACCGCGACCGCCAGGTCGAACCAGGTGACGGCCGAGCTCCACAGCAGCGCGACGGCGACCAGCGCGCCCAGGAACGGCAGCGCGACGACGGCGATGTTCACGTTCCGGGCCGTGCGCGACAGGTGCATTCGATCACGCTATGCGCAGATGACGCAGAAGACACTGCCACGAGCGGTGAACCCGCGGCGCGTTCTTCATCGTGATCCGAGTACGTCCGGCCGCTCCGGGCCGATCCCGTCGAGCACCATCCGCGTGGTGTGCGCGACGAACCGCTCGACCAGGTCGCCGCTGAGCCGCTCGTCGAAGGTCTGCTCCAGCCACGAGCGGGCCGAGAACAGGAACTCGCAGATCCCGATCACCGAGAAGAAGAAGAACGTCGGGTCGACCTGGCGGAACGCCCCCGCCGCCGCCCCCGACTCCAGCAGCCGGGCGTGCCAGGCCCGGGTCGGCAGCGCGAACGCCTCGCTCAGCCGCGCGACCGTCTCGGGATCCGCCCGCCGCAGGCGCTCGTTGAGCAGCGAGCTCAGGTAGGGGAAGCGCAGGAAGTTGCGGGCGATCCCGCCGACGTGGCGCTCCATCGTCGCCCGCGGCGGCAACGCCAGCTCGTCGAGTTGGGCCAGGTCGGCCTGGAAGCTGCCGACGACCCGCTCGACCAGCGCGTCGTAGAGCCCATCCTTGCTGCCGAAGCAGTACTTGACCATCGCCACGTTGGCGCCGGCGCGCGTGCAGAGGTCGCTGACCGACACCGCTCCCCCGCCGCGCTCGTGGAGCAGCTCGTGCGCGGCCTGCAGCAGCCGCTCGCTGGTGACGGCCGCCCCGGTGGGCGGGTCCGCCGGCGGCGGCAGCCGGGTCGGTCCGAGCGGGCGGTCGGTCGGGGACGTGGCCACGGCGGCGATCGTGGCACGACGGCGGCTTGACTTCAATCAAATGCTTATTTAGCTTCCTGGCGGTCATGAGCACCCTCACTGCGAACGCCGGCCGCGGCCTCACCGCCGACCAGCGCGAGATCTTCGCCACGGTCGACGCGTTCGCGCGCGACGCCCTCCATCCGCTGCAGCAGCGGATGGACGACGAGGAGTGGTGGCCGCCCGAGGTCTTCCCGCGCCTCGGCGAGCAGGGCTTCCTGGGCGTCGCCGTGCCGACCGAGCTCGGCGGCGTCGGTGCCGACTTCGTCACCGAGTGCCTGGTCGTCCAGGCGATCTCGCGCTGGAACCCGGCGATCGGCCTGTCGTACGCGGCGCACGAGAACCTCTGCCTCGACAACGTCGTGGCCAACGGCAGCGACGCCGTCCGCCGCCGCTACGCCCCCGGCCTCTGCGACGGCTCGCTGGTCGGCGCGCTCGGCCTGACGGAGCCGGGCGCCGGGTCCGACGCCCTCGGCGGGATGCGGACCACCGCCGTCCGCGACGGCGACGACTACGTCCTCAACGGGACCAAGCTCTTCATCACCAACGGCACGATCGCCGACGTCGTGCTGACCTATGCCAAGACCTCGCCCGAGGCCGGCCCGCGCGGGATCAGCGCGTTCGTGGTCGAGACCGGCACCCCGGGGTTCCGCGTGGCGCAGAAGCTCGTGAAGATGGGCCTGCGCGGCAGCCAGACCGCCGAGCTGGTCTACGAGGACGTCCGCGTGCCCGCCGGGAACCTGCTCGGCGAGGAGGATCGCGGGGTCGCGGTCGTGATGAACGGCCTCGACCGCGAGCGGGTCGTGATCGCCTTCAACGCGCTGGGGATCGCCGAGCGGGCGCTCGACCTGTCGGTCTCCTACGCCCGGGAGCGCGAGCAGTTCGGTCGCCCGATCGGCGCCAACCAGCTGATCTCGGGCCAGGTCGCCGACATGTACACCGAACTCGAGGCGCTCCGCTCGCTCGCCCTCGACGTCGCCTTCGAGGTCCAGGAGACGCCGCACGGGACCGCCGCCCAGCAGGTCGCCACCCGCTCGGCGGCGCTGGTGCTGCTGGCCGGGCGGACCCTCAACCGGATCACCGACCGCGGCGTGCAGATCCACGGCGGTGGCGGGTACATCTGGGAGACGGAGATCAACCGGCTCTACCGGACCGCGAAGCTCTACGAGATCGGCGCCGGGACCAACGAGGTCCGCCAGTCGATCGTCGGGTCGAACCTGCTCGGGATCAAGGCCCGCTGATGTCCGCTCCGTCGAGGATCTTCGCCCCCGGCGTGCTCGAGGGGCAGGTGATCCTGCTCAGCGGCGGCGGCAGCGGCCTCGGCCGCGCCGCGACGCTCGAGCTGGTCGCGCTCGGCGCCCACGTCGCGATCTGCGGCCGCCGGATCGAGCCGCTGGAGGAGACGGTCGCGCTCGCCGGCGCCCGCTGCAGCGCCCACGTCTGCGACATCCGCGAGGAGCAGCAGGTCGACGCGCTGGTCGACGACGTCCTGGCCCGCTACGGGCGGATCGACACCCTCGTCAACAACGCCGGCGGGCAGTTCCTCGCCCCGGCCGAGGAGATCACGCCGAAGGGCTTCCGGACCGTCACCCGCCTGAACCTCGACGGCACCTGGCTGATGACCCACGCGGTCGCGACGAAGGCGTTCATCCCGGCCGGCGACGACGGCCGTCCGCGTGGCGGCAAGGTGATCTCGACGACGCTCTCGCCACACAACGGCCTGGCCGGGATGGTCCACAGCTCGGCGGCGCGGGCCGGCGTCGAGAACATGATGCGCGAGCTGTCGATCGAGTGGGCGCGGTTCGGGATCAAGCTCAACGCGATCGCCGCGGGTCAGTTCGGGACCGACGTCTTCATGACCAAGTACCCGAGGGAGATGGTCGCCGCGGCCGCCGGCCAGGTGCCGATCCAGCGGCTCGGGCGGCCCGAGGAGTTCGCCTGGCTGGTCGCCTACCTGGCCTCCCCCGGCGGCGACTTCTTCAGCGGCTCGGTGCTGACGATCGACGGCGCGCGCGACAACCACGCCGGCCCCTGGCCGCCCGCCGTCCACGTCGACGACGCCGGCGATCCGCTGCGCGAGTCGCGGCGCGGCTGACGCCGCTCAGAGCACCACCGTCGTGCCGTCGTGCACGATCACGCGGTCGGCCGCGTGCCAGGCGACGGCCCGCGCCAGCACCGTCCGCTCGATGTCGCGGCCGACCGCGATCAGCGCCGGGACGTCGTCGCGGTGGCTGACGCGAGCGACGTCCTGCTCGATGATCGGGCCGGCGTCGAGCTCCTCGGTCACGTAGTGGGCGGTCGCCCCGACCAGCTTGACCCCGCGAGCGCGGGCCTGGGCGTAGGGCTGGGCGCCGACGAAGGCCGGCAGGAAGGAGTGGTGGATGTTGATCACCGGCACGCCGAGCCGCTCCAGCAGGTCGCCCGAGAGGATCTGCATGTAGCGCGCGAGGATCACCACGTCGACCTGGCCGTCGAGCAGCTCCAGCAGCCGCTGCTCGGCCGCCGGCTTGGTGTCCGGGGTGATGGGGACGTGGTGGTAGTCGATCCCGAACGGCTCGACGTCGCGGCGCAGGTCGTCGTGGTTGGACACCACCAGCCCGACGTCGAGCTCCAGCTCGCCGCGGCGGGTCCGCCAGAGCAGGTCCAGCAGGCAGTGGTCCTCGCGCGAGACGAGGATCGCCGCCCGCTTCGGCCGCGCCGCGTCGTGCAGCGACCAGGTCATGTCGTGGTCGGCGGCGACGCGCTCGGCGAACGCGCGCTCCAGGTGGGCCCGCCGCTGGGCCAGCCCCGGCAGGTGGAAGACGACCCGCATCAGGAACGTGCCGCCCTCGAGGCTGGTCGAGTACTGGTCGGACTGGGCGATGTTGGCGCCGTGCGCGTGCAGCAACCCGGAGACGGCGGCCACGATCCCGGGGCCGTCGGGGCAGCGCACCAGCAGCCGCCCGACGTCGGAGACGTCGGCCTCGGGAGGGGCCTCGCGGCCGGTCGGCAGGTCTGATGGCTCGGGCACGGGGTTCGCGACGGTCGGCGCCGGGCCTGGTCGCCGGGCGCGTGGTCCGGCCGTTCCTACCACAGCCGAGACCGCCGATCGCGGCGGTGGACGGCTGTTCGCCCGTCGCGGGCGGCCCGCGACGCGCCGCCGGCGGGCGCGGGCGGCACGGCGCCGGCGGGGCCTCCACCGGCGCCGGCCCACCCCTAGCCGACCTCGCCCACCGGGACCGCGGTCAGCCGCACGTGGCTGACGGCGGCGACCGCGTCGTCGGTCGAGCAGAGCACGCGCAGCGTCTCGCCCGCGGCAGGCGACCCGATGCCCTGCACGACCAGCGGCGTCCGCGAGGTGGCGGCCGCGCTCGACTGCGAGAGCGCGCTGTCGATCGTCGTCGCGCCGACCCGCAGCTCGCAGCTGTAGATGTCGGTGTCCTGGGTGAAGAGCGTCAGCTTGGCCGTGACCAGGTAGCTGCCGGCGGGGACCGCCTTCTCCAGCACCTCGGTCGAGGCATTCGCCGGCAGGTTCTTGCTGCCCAGCGACGCAGTCAGGACCTTCGGCAGCGACGCAGGACCGGCGGGGCCCTGGGGCCCGGCGGGACCGGCGGCGCCGACCGGCCCGGTCGCGCCCTTCAGCGCGTTGACGGCGCTCGTGCTCAGGTCGGAAAGCCCGAGCGAGCGGTTCTTGACGTCACTGCCGGTCAGCGACGAGTTGCGGATGTCGCTGCCGGTGATGCTCGAGTTCTTGATCTGCTTGCCCGTGATCATCGTCGCCGCCGTCGCCGTGCCCGAGAGGGCGGCGAAGAGGGCGACCGACGCGATCACGGTCGAGGCCTGGGGACGACGGATGCGGGACTGCGGGCTGGGCACGGTGGGCTCCTGCGTGGTTCGGGGGGCGTGCTCCTACGGCACGACGACCAGGATCGCCACGGCCGGCATCCCCCGCATGAGGGATCTCCCCCCTGTCCTCGGGGTTGGGGGGGTCGCTCCCGGGCCCCGGCCCGAGCGAGGCGTCGACCCGGATCCGCCGGTGGTCGGCGGTCCCGGCTCAGAGGGCGTCGGCGAGCGCCCGCCGCGAGGGGACGCCGAGCTTCGCGTAGACCCGCGTCAGGTGGTTCTCGACCGTCTTCGGGGTCACGAACAGCTCCTCGGCGATCTCGCGGTTGGTGCGCCCGTCGGCCGCCAGCTCGGCGATCCGCCGCTCCGACGCGGTCAGCTCGTCGAACCGCAGCCGCTTGGCCGGGGCGCCGGCGACCTCCAGCTCGGCGGCGACCGCCTCGGCGGTCCCGCGCGCCCCGCAGGCGAGCGCGACCTCGAGCGCCGCCCCGAGCGCCTCGCGCCCATCGCGCCGGCGGCCGGCCCGCAG
>NZ_AGUD01000216.1 GCF_000240225.1 Patulibacter medicamentivorans | reverse complement strand
GCCGCCACCGGCGCCAGCCCGACGACGCCGTCCGCGGACCGCGGGTCGCGCGGATCGGGCGCGGCCGGCCGCGGCGCCTCGCCGGCACCGCCGCGCGCCGATCCGGCGTCCGGCGGAGATCGCACCTGACCCTGGCCGACCCGGCGCGTTTGGACATCGGGAGCTCGGGCTCCTCGCCGACCGGCGAAGAGCGTCTCCCCGAGACCCACGACCCCGAACGGAAGGGACCAGATGACCTCCACCCGCACCATCGCCGCCCTCGCTGGCGCCGCGATCCTGGCGCTGCCCGCCGCCGCGCTCGCCGACCACGGCAAGAGCGGCGACAAGCCCGGCCACGGGACCGGCACGACCACCAAGCCCGAGCACGGCTCGAAGCCCGCCGGCCGCACCGTCGTCGTGAGCGGTGGCGTGACCGCGGTCGACGCGACCGCCAAGACGCTGACCCTGACGGTCCACGGCGGCAACAAGCGCGGCCGCGGCGACGTCGGCGAGGCCGTCACCGTCTCGCTCGACGGCGCCAAGGTCGTCGCCCCCGACAACGACGGCGACGGCACGCGCGGCGAGATCCAGGACCTGCGCGTGGGCGACCACGTGATCGTGATCGCGACCAAGGCCGCGGCCGCGCCCGGCGCGCCGGCCGGGGCCCCGACCCTCGTCGCGCGTACGGTGATCGCGACGACGCCGAAGAAGGCCAAGCGCAACCTGCTGTTCAAGGGCACGATCGCCAAGGCCGACGGCGCCGCCAAGACGATCTCGGTCGCCGTGACCGGCGGCAACCACGCGGCCAAGGCCTACAAGGCCCAGACCGTCGACTTCTCGATCGCCGACGCGCGGATCCGCGCCCGCGACAACGACGGCAACGGGACGCGCAACGAGGCCAGCGACCTGCGCGTCGGCGACAAGGTCGTCGTCCACGTGCGGCTGGCCAAGGGCGCCGAGGCGACGCAGCCGCTGGCGGCCACGTCGGTCGTCGACCAGAGCCGCACCAAGAAGTAGGGCGAGACCGCGGGGTCACGGCGGGGACGGCGGCGAGCGCGCCCGGCACGCTCGCCGCCATCCCCCACCCCGCACCGCCGTCGACAGATCGACGGCGCTCCGCGAGCGCGGACGCCCCTCCCGCCGGCAACCGCAAGCGCGCCAGATCAGCGCTGATCTGCCACGATTCCGCCGGGAATGATCGCGCGCTGCCGCCGCCTCGTCGGCTCCTCACGCTTCGATGCCGCGATCCTGCTGGTGATCGTGGCCAACGCCCTGGTCCTCGGCGCGGAGACCTACCCGGCCGTGGTCGACGCCCAGGGCACCCTGCTGCGGCGGCTCAACGACGTCTTCCTCGGCGTCTTCGTCGTCGAGCTGCTGCTGCGGATGGTCGCGTCGCTCGATCCCGCCGGCCCGCGGGCGACCGTCCGCCGCTTCGCCGGCAACCGCTGGAACCTGTTCGACCTGGTCGTGGTCGTGGCCAGCTTCCTGCCCGGCCTGCGCGAGAACGCGACCCTCCTGCGGCTGCTGCGGCTGGCCCGGATCGTGCGGGTCGTCCGGTTCCTGCCCGACCTGCAGGTGATCTTCGGCGCGGTCCTGCGCTCGATCCCGGGCGTCGCCAGCCTGGCGGTGATGAGCGCGCTGCTGATCTACGTCTACGGGATGGTCGGCTGGCTGATCTTCCACGACCACGACCCCGAGCAGTTCGGGACGATCGGCAGCGCGATGGTCACGATGTTCGTCCTGCTGACGCTCGAGAACCTGCCCGACTACATCGCCGCCGGCCGCGACCTGAGCGACTGGACGCTGCTCTTCTACCTGTCCTACGTCCTGGTCGCGTCGTTCCTGGTCTTCAACCTCTTCATCGGGATCGTGATCGGCTCGATGGAGGAGGCGCGGGCCCAGGACCGCGAGGAGAAGCGGATCCGCGAGCGGGCCGCGGCGGCCGCCACCGACGGCCGCGAGGACGACCTGATCGTCGCGGTCGAGGACAAGATCGACGAGCTGAAGACCACGCTCGAGGACCTGCGGGGCGAGCTGCGCGTGCGGCTGGCCCAGGATCTCGAGCGGGACGCGGTCAGCCGCCGCGGCGATCCCGCCGGCCGATCGGGCGCGCCGCCGGCCTAGCCCCGTCCCGGCCCGATCGCGCTCCGACGTGCGCCGGGCCCCGCGATGCGCTGTGATGGAGGCATGAGCACGTCCGCCTCCCGCCCCGCCGGCCCGCTGGTGGCCGTGATCACCGGCGCCTCCAGCGGCTTCGGCGTCGCGATCGCCAAGCGGCTGATCCAAGAGCCGGGCGCCCGCCTGGTGCTGGTCGCCCGCCGCGAGGAGCGGCTCGCCGAGCTGGCCGCGGAGCTGGGCGCCGGCCGCCCCGAGGGCACGGTGACCTACGTCGCCGCCGACCTCACCGAGGACGCCGCGCCGGCCGCCGTCCGCGACCACGTCCGCGAGCACCACGGGGCGCCGACGCTGCTGGTCAACAACGCCGGCGCCGGCTACCGCGCCCGCTTCGGCGAGGAGCGCGGCGGCTGGGAGAACGTCCGCAAGACGATGGCGATCAACTTCGACGCGGTCGTGCGGCTGACCGAGGCGCTGCTGCCGGACCTGCGCGCCAGCGCCCCGAGCGCGATCGTCAACATCTCCTCGACCGCGGCCCGGGTCGGCCGCGCCGGGGCCGCGGCCTACTCCGCCAGCAAGGCCGCGCTGGCGCTCTGGACCGACGGCCTGCGGGCCGAGGAGGCCCCGCACGGGGTCCACGTCGGCAACGTCCTGCCCGGGTTCGTCCCGACCGAGGGCTTCCCCCAGACCGAGCTGGTCGAGAGCCGCTTCGGCAAGTACGTGCTCGGCACCCAGGAGCAGGTCGCCGAGGCGGTCGTCGCCTGCGGCCTGCACGGCAAGGCCGAGCGCTACGTGCCGCGCAAGTACGAGATCGTCGCCGCGCTGCGCGGCGTCCTGCCCGGCGTCGTGCTGCGCGCCGTCGGCAACGACAAGGCCCAGCGGCTGACGACGCCGAAGACCGTCTCCGACGACTGAGGGCCGGCGCTCGCCGTCCCCTACCGTTGAGGGCATCACCGCCGTCGACGACTTCCCGATCACGATCGAGACCCGGGGCCACGGAGCCCCGGAGCTGGTCCTCGACGTCCCGCGCTGGCTGAACGACGACGTCCGGCGGATCCCCGGCCGCTACTTCGACTGGTCCGGGCGCCGCTGGCGGGCACCGCTGTCCGCGCGTGCGGCGCTGATCGTGCGCGGGCTGCTCGATCACCCGCAGGCCAACCTGCGCCTGGACGCGACGGCCGCCGACTGGCTGGGCGGCCTGGCGACCTGGCACGGCGAGGCGTCGGTCGTCGAGACGGCGAGCGGGCCGCGGCTCGCGGTCACCACCGTCTACGGCACGGCGCCGGCGGCGCTGGTGGCGTCGGCCGAGCGGCCGGTCGCGACCGCGACCGGCGAAGGCGACGAGGGCAGCGAGGGCAGCGACGACCGGGCCGGCGAGGCCGAAGCCGACGGCGACGGACGTGGCGCCGAGGGCGACGCCACGGGCGCGACCGCCGCACGGGCGACCGCGGTCGCCGGCCGCGAGCCGGTCTCCCCCGTGCACCTGCTGTCCTTCGACGCCGACGGGGTCGCGGTCCTCGACCGGCTGCCCCAGCTGTCCGTCGACCCGGTCGTGATGCTGGCCGCGGCCGAGCTGCGGCTGGGCCGGATGCCGGCCGCCGCGACGCTGCGGCTGGGCCGCGACGAGCACGACCAGCCGCGCCTGGAGCTGCTGCCGGGCTGGAGCGCTCGCGTCCACCGCGGCTTCGCCCTGCTGCCCGAGGCCGAGTCGCTGGAGACCAGCCACCGCCCCGGCTACCGGCCCGGCGACGCCCCGGTCGACCCGGCGGTGACCATCGCCGTCCCGGCCGACCCGGCGATCGTCGACCAGGTCGACGCCCTGCTGCGCGAGCACCAGGGGGTCCTCGTCACCGCCCCGGCCGGCGACCAGCTGGCGACCATGCGGGTCCAGCGCGAGCAGCGCGCCGAGACGATCGCGCTCTCGTCGGCCGCCAAGGCCAACCCGGTCAAGCGGACCGTGGCCGGCGAGCCGCTGCGGCTCGGCGGCACGTTGCAGCCGTTCCAGCACGCCGGCGTCCGCTACGTCCTGCGGCAGCGGCGGACCTTCGTCGCCGACGAGCAGGGCCTCGGCAAGACGGTCCAGGCGCTGGCCGCGATCGAGGCCGACGGCGCCCTGCCGGCGATCGTCGTCTGCCCCGCCGGGATGAAGCTCACCTGGCAACGCGAGGCGGCCCGTTGGCTGCCCCACCGAACGGTCGCCGTGCTGCACGGACGCGACCCGCGGCAGTGGCGGCGCGAGCCCGCGGCCGAGGCCGGCGGCGATCCGGCGGCGACCGATCCCGCGACCGCCGAGATCGTGGTCCTGAACTACGAGATCGTCGCCGACCATCACGAGCGGCTGGCCGCCCGCCGGGCCCGCGCGGTGGTCTTCGACGAGTCCCACTACTGCAAGGCCCCGACCGCCAAGCGCACCAAGGCCGCCCAGAAGCTGGCGGGCACGATCGTGCCCGACGGCCTCAAGCTGGCCCTGACCGGCACGCCGGTGCTCAACCAGCCGCGCGAGCTGACCAGCCAGCTGCGGCTGATCGACCGGCTGCGCGACTTCGGCTCCGGCGCCGAGCTGGCGCGGCGCTTCCGCGGCGCCAACGGCGACTGGGGCCACGACCGCCTGCACTGGCACCTGCGCGCCCACGGCTACGTGCGGCGGCTGAAGGCCGACGTGCTGCCGCAGCTGCCGGCCAAGCGCCAGGTCGAGGTCCCGCTCGAGCTCGACAACCTGGCCGAGTACCGGCTGGCCGAGAAGGACGTGGTCGCCTGGCTGCGGACCCAGCCGCTGGACCTGCGCGAGATCGACGCCAAGATCGCCGCCGCCATCCGCGCCGAGCAGCTGGTGCGGCTGAACCACCTGCGGCGGCTGTCGGCGCGCGGCAAGCTGCCGGGCGCGCTGGCGTGGATCTCGGACTTCCTCGCCCACGGCGAGCCGCTCGTCGTCTTCGCCCAGCATCGCGAGATCCAGGAGGCGGTGCTCGCCCGCTTCCCCCAGGCGGTCCACGTGCTGGGCGACGACAGCGCGATCGCCCGCGACGAGGCGGTGCGGCGGTTCCAGGCGGGGCTCCCGGCGGGCGCCCCGCTCGACGACGAGGACGGCGTCGTGATCGAGGGCCCGTTCGCGGAGCGCGATCGCGCGGCCGCGACGCGCGACGACGACGAGCGGGCGAGCGACGCCACCGTGGTCGACCTGGCGAGCGCCGCCGCGACGCGCGGCCGCGGGCGTGGCGGCGGCGCCAACCTGATCGTCTGCTCGATGCGCGCCGCCGCCCAGGGCATCACCCTCACCCGGGCCTCGAACGTCGCCTTCCTCGAGCTCGACTGGACGCCCGCGATGCACGCCCAGGCCGAGGACCGCTGCCACCGGATCGGTCAGCGCGACGCCGTCACCGCCTGGTACCTGCTGGCCTCCGACGGCGTCGACCGCGAGATGGGCGAGATCCTGCGGCAGAAGCGCGAGCTGATCGACGCGGTGGTCGACGGGCGGACGCGCGACAGCGAGCCGGTCACCCTGGCCGTGATCCGCGCGCTGCGGGAGCGTGGCGGCGAGGACTGAGCGGCCCCGGCGGGCGGGCCGCCGTCGCTCGTCGGGGTGCCCGCGGATCGGCGCTCAGACGCCGAGGATCCAGGCGACCCGGCGCACGTCGTCGGCATCGAGCACCGGCGGGCCCGCCGCCAGCCGCGCCAGCTGCCGCGCCGCGGCCCGGCGCCCGCGACCGGGGACCCGGCGCGTGCCGGGATCGTCGATCACGCCGCGGACCGGCACGTCGGTGAGCCCGAGGCCGTCGAGGGTCAGCCGGACGGCCTCGACCTGCCGCAGCAGCCCGCCGACCATCCGCCTGCGGTCCTCGGCCACCAGCCACGGGCACCAGCGGTGGGTGCGCAGCTGCGCGGCGTAGCCGCGACCGTCCAGGATCACCACGCCGGCGCACCCGACGACCAGGCGATCGACGTTCGGCGCCGTCGCCGTCACCCGCCGATCGCGGAGCACGACCAGCGGTTGGGGGCCTTCGATCGTCGCGTTCGCGGCCATGCTTGGTGATCGACGCGCCGCGATCGGGCGGAGAGGCGGGTGGACGGATGGACCGGCCGTGGGGCCGGCCAGCGGGGCCCGATCTCAACGAATGTCCAGCACGTGGAGCAACGCGCCATCGAGATCGGGCACCCGAAGGTTCTCCGTCCTCAACGGTAGGTCTTAGGCAACCCTTCGCTACGATGGAGCAGTGCCGCAGCGCGAGCTGAACGAGCAGGACGCCTTTCCCCGCGCGGGCTTCCGCGCCCGCCGCTGGCAGCGGTTCGAGCGCGACCTGGCGCTGTGGCTGAGCACGCCCGAGGGACGCTTCGCCGCCTGGCGCGCCGCCCAGGCCGTCGCCGGCGCCGCCCACCCGCGCGACTGAGCGCGGCCGACGCGCCACCCCGCCGCCGCCCGGGCCGCCCGCAGCTTCCGGCGGCACCGCCGACGGGCCGACGCAGCAGATTCCCCGAGACCCGCGGATCGCCCGCCCCCACGGGCGATCGCCGTCTCCGGACGGCCCGCTGAGGCAATCCTAATTCCCGTGTTAATTGAAGAGACTTGTTATAGTGATCGGACGTCGCACCCCAGGAAGGAGCATCCGATGGCTACGACCCATCACGCGCAGACCGGTGTCCTCTCGGACGCCAACGCCAGCAAGCGCGAGGAGATCGTCGCGCTGCTGACCGAGGCCTACTGGATGGAGGTCGAGACAGTCACCAACTACCTGGCGAACGCCGCCAACCTCGACGGCATCCGGGCCAAGGAGGTCGCCGAGGACCTCGACGCCGACGTCGAGGAGGAGCTGGGCCACGCCCGCAAGTTCGCGGCCCGGATCAAGGAGCTCTACGGCACGCCCCCGGGCTCGGCCGACTTCCCGAGCGCCCAGCCGTTCCTGCAGCCGCAGGACGACCCGACCGACGTGGTGTCGGTGATCAAGGGCGTGATCGAGGCCGAGGCCGGCGCGATCGCCCACTACAACCGGATCATCGAGGCCACCGACGGCATCGACTGGGCCACCCAGGACCTCGTGATCGAGATCCTGCGCGACGAGGAGGGCCACCTGCGGACCTTCGAGCGCTACCTGGCGGAGTTCAGCTGACCGTCGCGTCGCGGAAGGGGACCGGCGCCGCACGCCGGTCCTCCGCCGCGACCTCGGGATCGCCGACCAGCGGCTCGGCGAAGAGCCGGGTCAGCAGCGCGCCGGGGACCGGGCCGGACAGCGCGCGCGCCACCAGCTCGTCGGTCGGCCGATCGAGGATCGAGGGGGGCCGTGCATCGGGGGATGACACATCCAGTCCATCGTCACGCCGAAGCGGTCCCTTGAGCGTTCTCTCTGTGGGGTAGGGCACGGTTTCGACCGCCCCCAGACGTCCGTCCAGGAACGACGGCGTCCGCGCTGCGCCGTCCGTCCAGTGGCGCTGGCTCAGTCGACGACGCCGGCCTCGCGCAGCGTCTTGAGCCGCCAGCCGAGCACCCGCGGGCGCTTGCTCCGCTGGGCCTCGTCGTCCTCGGGGACGAGCCGCTCGGCGACGTCGATGTAGCGGCGACCGGTCGCCACGAGCAGCGCGTCGTCCAGGCAGCGGACCTGGTTGCGCTCCCAGGAGACCCCCTCGCGGAAGGTCCGGTCGATCCCCGCCAGATCGACGCTCCTGACCGTCGAGCGCAGCGCCTCGACGGTGTCGAGCCCCAGTTCCAGGGCGTGACGGCGGATCCACTCCTCGCTGCCGGTCCCGCGACTCGGCGGCGCGTCCGGGAACAGCTCGGCCAGCAGCGACCGCAGCGCCCGGGCGGTCAGGCGGTTGCCGATCGGGCGCGCGGCCGGCGGCGCGTCGGCCTCGCCGGGGTCCTTCGCCGACGTCCGGCGCGGGGCCTCGTCGGCGCCCGCCGCCCCGGCCGCCGCGTCGTCGATCTCCTGCAGCAGCTCGTCGACCATCTCGATCAGGGCGGCGGCCCGGTCGAACTTCCGCGAGACCCGCGATCCGGCCGCGCCCTTGTAGCGGGACGCGTGCTCGAGTTCGGCCCAGACGTGCTGGAGCTGGGTCCGCAGCTGGATCTCGACCCGCGGGACGCGGTAGTCCTTGGGCGGGTCGGGGATCGCCAGCGGCGGTCCGGGATCGACCAGCACGTGCAGGCTCTGGTAGCCGAACTGCCGCTCCTCGGCGTTGCGCGACCCCTTGTTGCGGAGCTCGCGCACCGTCAGTCCGTCGTCCTCCCCGATCGCCTGCGCGACCGCCTCGACCTGGGCGGGCAGGAAGCAGACCACGCGCAGCGCCAGCTGGTCGGTGACCTCGTCGCAGGGCAGGCGGTACTTCAGCCGTCCCGGGTGCTCGGGATCCTCGACACCGGCCTTCTGCTCGAACGACTCCGGCGACTTGATCCGCCAGGCCAGGTCGAACTGGCCGGTCGGGATCCCGACCCCGCGGATCAGCTCCAGCATGTGCGCCTCGAGCGTCTCGCCCAGCCGCCGCAGGAACGCCTGGTAGGACGGCAGCTCGTAGTGCTTGCGCGCCCGACGGGCGTGCTCTGCGTCGATCGTGGTCGTCATCGGCCCGAGCCAGACTCGCAGGCCCGGCGGTCGGGTCGGGCGGTCGGGTCGGGCGGTCGGGTCGGGCGGACCGCCGCCGGGCTCAGTCGCGCGGGCGGCGGGCGCTCGAGGCGGAGCGGCCGGGACGCGCGGTCGCGCGGCGGGCCCAGCCGCGCACCCGGTCGGCGGTCGAGACCTGCCGGCGGAACCGCTGCTGGTCGAGCGTGGCACCGCAGTAGGAGCAGCCGGCGGCGAAGGCGGTGACCCGCTCGCCGCACCGGGGACAGACGTTGAGATCGCGGTCGAACATCTCGGGCGCCGTAGGCCGGGCGCGCGGCGTCGTTGGATGCCACCGACGGTAGGCCGGGCGCGTCAAGCCCGGCTCAATCCCCGTTCACGATCGCGTAGGAGTTGCCCCCTCCCCTAGCCACTCCCCAGGGTTAGGCGAACCACCCCAGAGGTTGTTCGCAGACTCGCCCGTGGGTCCTACGGTGTCGGCATGAGCACTCGAACGACAACCGTGAAGTGGTGGGGCGTCGGCTCCGCCCTGTTGATGATCGTCGGCGGCATCGGACCATGGGTCACCGTCGGCGGGACCACGATCGCCAACGGGACCGAGAAGGACGGCGTCTTCCTGATCGCGCTCGGCCTGATCGCCGGCGGCCTGCTGGTCTGGCGCGGCGGAGCCGCCAAGTGGCCCGCGATCGTCGCCCTCTCCGTCGCCGTCCTCGCCGTCGTCATCAGCATCGCCGACCTCGGCTCGGTCAGCGGCGACTCGATCGCCGCCGCGCTCGCCGATCCCGGCTGGGGGCTGTACCTGGACCTGGTGGCGTCGATCTCGCTGGTGGCCGCGACCGCCGTGCTGCTGATCAAGAGCCGCAGCACCGCCGCCGCGGCACCGGCCGCGTAGGGGCCGCCGGGCGCTTGGCCGGGCCCCTGACGCGGAGTACCGTTGCCGTCGATGGCCGGCCACCGTGGACG
This sequence comes from Patulibacter medicamentivorans, assembly GCF_000240225.1. Classification (GTDB taxonomy): domain Bacteria; phylum Actinomycetota; class Thermoleophilia; order Solirubrobacterales; family Solirubrobacteraceae; genus Patulibacter; species Patulibacter medicamentivorans. Next base: position 29,325 of record NZ_AGUD01000216.1, on the reverse strand, counting down.
TCGCCCCGGGCAACGCCTGTTCGTCGCCCTCGATCCCCCGGTCGCCGTCCGCGAGGCGCTGCTGGCCTGGACGCGCCAGCAGCGTGGCCAGGCACCGGCGATGCGCGCCGTGCCCGCCGAGCAGCTGCACGTCACGCTGGCCTTCCTCGGTGCCCGCACCGCCACCGAGATCGACCCGATCGCCGACGCCGTCGCCGAGGCGGTCGCGACCGTCAGCGACGGTCGCCCGCTGCCGCGACTGCGCCTCGGCGGCCCGCTCTGGCTGCCGCCGCGGCGCCCGCGGGTGCTGGCGGCCGAGGTCCACGACGACGGCGCCGGCGAGCTGCTGGCCCTGCAGGCCGCGGTCGCCGCCGGGCTGCGCGACGCGATCGGCTGGGAGGAGGAGCGGCGCTTCCTCCCCCACCTGACCCTCGCCCGGATGCGCTCGGACGCGGCGCCCGACCGTCGATCGCTCCCCGCCACCCCGGCCGCCGAGTTCGAGCCCGAGGCCGTCGTCGTCTACCGCTCGCACCTGGAGCCGACCGGCGCCCGCTACGAGGCGATCGAGCGGCTGGCGCTCCGCTGACCGCGCCCGAGGTGGTCGGCGAGCAGCGCCAGCCGCTGCCGCGCGACGCCGCGGGTCTCGCCGTAGGAGCTGGTCAGCAGCGGGTCGCCGACCTGCTCCGTCCGCTCGATCGCCGCGTCGAGGATCGCGTGGGCGCGCTCCAGCGGCAGCGGGATCACCTCGATCGGGGACTCGCCGCCGATCGAGGCAATCTCCTCGCGCAGGCCGTCGAGCTCGTGGGTCAGGTGCAGCGACGTCGCCGCGCCGCCGCGCTCGTGGACGACGATCGCGGACAGGCAGTGCCGCGGGCCGACGTCGCGGGAGAACTCGACGATCACCGTCTGCACCCGGTCGTCGCCGGGGGCCGTCAGCAGCGCCGCCCGCGTCGGCCGCGTCGAGGCCAGCTGCGCCCACCACGACGGCCGCGGCACCCCCGCCGCGACGAGCCGCTCGGCCGCCGGTCCCGCGGCCGACGCGATCGGCTCGCTGCCGGCGACCGCGAGCGCGCTCAGCGCCGCCACCGCGGGAGCGTCACCGGCGGCCGACAGGCCCTCGATCAGCAGCTCGCCGACGACCGCCTCGAGCTCGGCGCCCGGGCCGTCGGGGCCTGTGAACCACTGGCCGCAGACGTCGGAGGCGATCCGCTCGGCGTCGAGCGCGTCGACGACCCGCGGGGTCCAGACCCGCAGCTGCCCGATCGCCAGGTCGACCAGCTCGCCCGCGAGGGTCGGGAGATCGATCCCGTCGATCCAGGCGACGGAGCGGCCGTCGGCCGAGCGACCGGCCGACCGTCGGGCCCGCTCCCGGGCGCTCGGGCGGTTGCTGCGGCCATGGCGCGTGGTCATGGACCGATGGTGCCGGCGACCGCTGTGCCGGATCGAGGGGTCGAACGTGCCGGTAGTGCGCCGGAACGGTGACGGATCAGCGCCGGCGGATCGCCCGCCACTCCTCGATCGCCGCCCGCTCCCGGACCCCGGCCGCGGCGCTGTGGTCGACGGTCAGGTCGTGGGCCGCGTCGGAGCACCAGAGCCCCGGATGGCGGTCGAGCCAGCGCTGGGCGTCGCGAGCGCCCTCCTCGATCAGCAGCTCGACGAAGCGCTCGTCGAAGAGCAGGAAGCTCAGCAGCTCTCCGCGCGCCCGCGTCCGGCCACCGCCGAGCAATCGCGAGACGACCGGCAGGTCTGGCCGCAGCAGGCCTCGCAGCCCGGCGTAGCGCTCCTGGAACACCTGCTCGGCGATCTCCGCGATCCGGCCGCGCCGCTCGGGCGCGACCAGCGCGTAGGAGACGCGCCGGTAGGCGGGCTTGCCGCGGGCCGCCCGCTCGGCCCGGGCACCGGCGTGGAGCGCGCCGAGGCCGCCGTCCTCGGCCAGGAACGAGTTGATCGCGGCCAGCCGGTGGAGGTCGTCGGCGACCTGGTCGACCAGCAGGCCGTCGAGGATGTTGGCCGTGACGTCGGCCAGCCGCGCCCCGTGCAGCGGCCGGGTGTCGGGAGCGCGAGCCGCGAAGGGCTCCAGGCCGATCAGGATCACCCGCTCGGCCCCGAGCGCCAGCGCGGGCGAGAGCGGCGAGTTCAGCCGCACCCCGCCGTCGATGTAGGAGTCCGCGGCCTCGGGCGGGCAGGCCAGCTCGACCGGCGGGAACAGCAGCGGGATCGCCGCGCTCGCGCGCACGTGGTCGGCGGTCAGGCCGTCGACGCCGACGTAGCGCAGGTCGTCCGCCGGGCCGCTCCTCGGCAGCCGCGAGGAGGCGCTGTGGACGAACCCGACCGGCCCGCCGCCGCTGAGCGCGGTGGCGACGACGCAGAGCGCGTCCAGACGCCCGGCGCGGACGTTGTCGCGGACGTCGCCCCAGTCGATCCAGCGCTCCAGCGACGCGGTCAGCGGCGTCGGATCCATCAGCCCGGCGAGCCGCGCGCCCGGCAGCTCGAGCATCTCCCCGACCAGCCGCAGGCCGCTCTTGACCAGCCCGGGACCGATCACCGGCCGGATCACGTCGCCCTTGCGCATCTCCCGCCAGACCTCGAGCAGCAGCGACGCCTGCTTGTGCAGCGGCAGGTGCGCGACCGAGGCCAGGAAGGCCGCGTTGATCGCGCCGACCGACGTGCCGCAGGCGATCGCCGGGCGCTCGCCGCGCGCCTCCATCGCCGGCCCCAGGACCGACAGCGCCCCGGCCTCGTAGGCCCCGCGCGCGCCACCTCCCGGGAGCACGACCGCGATCGGCGCGCCCGAGGGACGGAGGTCGTGGCCGTTGCGTCGGCGATCGGCGAATCCGTCGTGCATCGGCCTCCGAGGTTCGCCGCTCGGGCCGCCCGCGACCATGGCCCGGCGGCCCGACGCGGCGCCGCCCGCCTGTCCGTCGCGGCGAGGACGACCGGCCGCGGCGCGCTATCGTGCAGCGCGATGGCCCAGCGCTCCCGCACCGACGTGCCTCGCGACCGCGCCCGCGGTCGCAGCGCGGCGGCCATCGTCCTGACCATTACCGCCTGAGCCTGCGCCACCGCGCGCAGGCCCGTCGTCCCTCGAACGGACGACCGGCGGTCGCACGGACGCCGGCGGGTCGCTCGCAGGGACCGGAGGAGACCCCGTGTTCCACACCATCGAGCTGACTCTCGACCCGACCGAGCCGACCGTCCTGCAGCGCCTGATCGTGCTCTGCCGGGCGCGCGGCTGCTCGATCGTGGGGCTCGACTACCGGCCCGCGTCGGCGACTCTGGCCGTCGACGCCAGCCCCGGGCGGGTCGCGCTGCTCGGCGACCGGCTGCGGTCGCTCGTCGGGGTCCTCGACGCGTCCGGCCCGGCGCTCGCCGCCGACCCGGACGGCCACGGCGAGGTGCCCGCGGCGAGCCCCGGCGACGGGCTCGCCAGCCGCCTCGGCCCGACCCGGCCCGTCGACCCGCTCACTCCGGCCGCGGTCGCGGCCCGGTCGTCCGGTCGGCTCGCGACCAGGTGCTGAGGACCATCAGCGTCTTCGTCCCCGTGACCTGACCGCTGCGGCGCAGCTGGTCGATGGCCCGCCGCAGGTGCGCCATGTCCTGGACGCGCAGTCGCACCAGCGCGTCCGGGTCGCCCGCCGTCGTGAACACCTGCTGGACCTCCGGCAGGTCGCGGGCCGCCGCCTCGATGTCCTCCAGGCGGGTGTTGCCGATCATCCGCAGCTCGGTGAACGCCTCCAGCGCCCACCCGAGCTTCTCGTGGTCGATCACCGCCGTGTAGCCGGTGATCACCCCGAGCCGCTCGAGACGGTCGATCCGCCGCTTGACCGCCGGCGCCGAGAGCCCGACCTGCTCGCCCAGGTCGGCCAGCCGCCGCCGCGAGTTGCGCTCGAGCGCGGCCAGCAGCTCGCGGTCGACGTCGTCCAGCTGCGGAAGGTCGCTCATCACCTCACCGTACGCGATCGACGCAACGGATCGCCGATGACCGACCTGTTTGCGGCGCTGGCTTGCGTTCTGATGCAGGTTCTGGAGCCTCTGATTGCACGTGTGACGGGGGCCACGGTTGACTGCCGGCGAACCACCACTGGCGACCGAGGCTTCCGATGGACCCCGTCTTCCCTCGCACCGAGCAGCTGATCCTCTGCGAGGACCGCACCACCGGCCTGCGCGCCGTCATCGCGATCGACGACACGACGCTCGGGCCCGGCCTCGGCGGCGTCCGGCTGAAGGCCTATCCGAGCGACGCGGCCGCGGTCGTCGAGGCCCGCCGCCTGGCCGCCGCGATGACGTTGAAGAACGCCGCCGCCGAGCTCCCCTACGGCGGTGGCAAGTCGGTGATCATCGACCACGGCCCGATCGAGGACCGGCGAGCCCTGATGCAGGCCTTCGGGCGCTTCGTCGGCCGCACCGCAGGCGCCTACCTGCCCGGGGTCGACATGGGCACCAGCACCGCCGACCTGGCCGAGATCGGTCGCGTGGCGCCGGACGTCGCCTGCGACCAGGAGGACCCGTCGGGCTGGACGGCGCTCGGCGTCTGGGCCGGGCTCCGCGCGACCGTCCAGCACCTGGACGGCCGCGACGACCTGGACGGCCTGACGGTCGCGATCCAGGGCGTCGGCCACGTCGGGGGCGACCTCGCCCGCCGCGTCGCGCACGAGGGCGCCCGGGTGCTGGTGGCCGACGTCGACGAGCAGCGCGCGGCCGACGTCGCGGCCGAGATCGGCGGCGACGTCGTGCCGGCCGACCGGATCGCGCTCGCGGAGTGCGACGTCTTCGCCCCCTGCGCCGCCGCCCGCGTGATCGACGCCGAGACGCTGCCGCGGCTGCGCTGCCGGGCGATCGTCGGCGCCGCCAACGACGTCCTCGCCGACGCCGCGCTGGCCGCCGAGCTGGCCCGCCGCGACATCGCCTACGCCCCCGACTTCCTGGTCAACGCCGGCGGCGTCGTCCACATCCACGCGTTGCGCGCGGGCTGGACCTCGAGCCGGCTGGAGGCCGAGGTGCTCGCGATCGGCGACCGCACGGGGCGGGTCCTCGGCGACGCCCGCCGCGCTCGCCGGACCCCGCTGGAGCAGGCGGTCGAGATCGCCCGCGAGCGGATCGCCGCCGCCCGCACCCGCCCCGCCGCCGTAGCCGCCTGACCCCGGACGGAGAACCACGATGAGCACCGCGACCCGCACCCGCCGCCGGCCCGAGGCCGCGCCCAAGGCCGAGACCGCCGACGACGCCCCCGTCGACCTTCTCACCGCGGCCGACCACGCCGCGCTCCACGAGCTGATGCTGCTGACCCGCGCCGTCGAGGAGCGCGGGGTGCGGCTGTACAAGCAGGGCAAGATCCCCGGCTCCTTCTACGATGGTCGCGGGCAGGAGGCGATCGCCGTCGGCGCGACCTACGCGCTCGCGGCCGACGACGTCGTCTGCTCGCCGCTGATCCGCGACCTCGGCGCCCACCTGGTCCGCGGCACCGACCTGGTCGAGGTGTTCCGCCACTACCTCGGGCGCGAGAACCGGCTCAGCCGCGGGCGCGAGGGCAACATCCACTTCGGCGACCGCCGTCTGGGCGTCGTCGGACCGGTCTCGATGCTGCCGGACATGATGGTCGTCGCGGTCGGCGTCGCGATGGCGTTCCGGATCCGCGGCGAGCAGCGCTGCGCGCTGAGCTTCTTCGGCGACGGCGCGACGTCCCGGGGAGACTGGCACGAGGCGATGAACTGGGCCAGCGTCCGCCGCGACCCGGTCGTCTTCGTCTGCGAGAACAACCAGCTGGCCTACTCGACCCCGACCTCCCGCCAGTTCCGGGTCCGGCCGGCCGAGCGCGCCGCCGCCTACGCGATGCCCGCCGAGATCGTCGACGGCAACGACGTGACCGCGGTCTTCGACGCCGTCCGGCGGGCGCGCGAGCGGGCCCTCGACGGGGGCGGCCCGACGCTGGTCGAGGCCGAGAGCATGCGGATGCACGGCCACGGGGCGCACGACGACGCGTCCTACGTGACGCCCGAGCTGCTGGCCGCGTGGGCCGACCGCGACCCGCTGGCGGCCCACGCACCGATCGCCGTCGCGCACGGGGTCGACCCCGAGGCGCTGCTGCGGATGGTCACCGAGCGGGTCGACGCCGCGGTCGCCGAGGCGCTCTCCAGCCCGATGCCCGACCCCGCCGGGGCGACCGACGACGTCTTCTGCGTCGGCGAGCCGCAGGGCCTCGGCGCCGGCGACGCCCCGTGGAGCGGGTTCGCGACGGCAGCGATCGCCGACCGGCGGCAGGCGGCCTGAGATGGCGCGGATGACCTACCTGCAGGCGATCACCGACGGCCTCCGCGAGGAGATGCGGGCCGACGAGCGGGTGCTGCTGCTGGGCGAGGACATCGGCGCCTTCGGCGGCGCGTTCAAGGCGACGGTCGGGCTGCAGGAGGAGTTCGGCAGCGACCGCGTCCAGGACACCCCGATCGCCGAGGCCGCGATCATCGGCACCTCGGTCGGCGCCGCGATCGCCGGCCTGCGACCGGTCTGCGAGATGCAGTTCTCGGACTTCGTCGCCTGCGGATTCGACCAGCTGGTCAACGTGGCCGGCAAGATCCACTACCGGACCGGGCTCGCCGCGCCGATGGTCGTGCGGCTGCCGACCGGCGGCGGATTCGGGGGCGGCCCGTTCCACTCCCAGAACCCGGAGGCCTGGTTCATGCACGCGCCGGGCCTGAAGGTCGTCGCCCCGTCGACGCCGGAGGACGCCAAGGGGATGCTGATCGGCGCGATCCGCGACCCGAACCCGGTCTGCTTCCTGGAGCACAAGAACCTCTACCGGCGGGTCAAGGGCGACGTGCCCGAGGGCACCTACGCGACCCCGTTCGAGGCCAGGATCGCCCGACCCGGCCGCGACCTGACGATCGTCGCCTACGGGGCGATGGTCCACGCCGCCCTGACCGTCGCCGAGCAGCTGGCGCCCGAGGCGGACGTCGAGGTGCTCGACCTGCGCTCGCTGGTGCCGCTCGACGAGCAGGCGATCCTGGAGAGCGTCTCCCGCACGAGCAAGGTGCTGATCGTCGACGAGGCCAACGAGACCTGCGCCGCCGGCGCCCAGGTCGCCGCCCTGATCGCCGAGCAGGCGTTCGACCAGCTCGACGGTCCGATCCGCCGGATCGCCACCCCCGACGCGCCGATCCCCTTCAGCCCGACGCTGGAACCGGCCGTCCTGCCCACGCCCGATCGCATCCTGGAGGCCGCCCGTGAGCTCCTCGCCTACTGACCTGGCGACCCTGGTCGACGTCGTGATGCCCGCGATGGGCTCGTCCGTCGTCGAGGGCACGATCGTCGAGTGGCGGGTCGCCGTCGGCGACATCGTCGCGGCCGACCAGACGCTCTGCGAGATCTCGACCGACAAGGTCGAGAGCGAGTGCCCCTCCCCCGCCGCCGGCACGATCGTCGAGCTGGCGGTCGACGCCGGCGAGACGGTCGACGTCGGAACGGCGATCGCCCGGATCGCGCCCGAGGGATCGGGCGCGTCCCCGACGAGCGCCGAGGCGACCGCGAACGGCCACGGGCGCGCAGTCGATGAGGATGCGGCCGACGACCGCGCGGCGAGCGCGAGCGGCCCGGTCGTTGCCGCGACCAACGGCCACGACCGCCGCGGCGCGCTCAAGCGCTCCTCTCCCGTCGCCCTGCGGATCGCGACCGAGCACGGGCTCGACGTCGCGATGCTGACCGGCAGCGGCCGCAACGGCCGCGTCACCAAGGGCGACGTCCTGCGGGCGATCGAGGACGGCGTCGCCGCGGCCGACGAGCCGCCGATGCACATCGAGTCGCCCTATCGACACGATCCGAACGTGCCCGTCGCGGGGGCGGAGCAGCGCTCCTCCTCAGCGCGCCCCGCGCCTGCCCCCGCGGCCGGCACGACCCCTGCCGCGGCCGCTCCCGGCAGTGCGGGCCGCGGCGGCGCGGCCGCGGCGGCCCCGCCCGCGGTGCCCGACGAGCTGGGCGGCGTCCCGGCGCCGATGTCGCGGATGCGCCGCTCGATCGGCACCGCGATGCGGCGGGCGCTCGACAGCGCGGCGCACTGCACGACGGTCGTCGAGTGCGACATGTCGCGGATCGAGCGCCGGCGGCGCGAGCTGGGCCTGACCGCGCTGCCGCTGATCGCGGCCGAGGTGATCGCGACCCTGCGCGACTTCCCGGCGCTCAACGCGACGCTCGACGGCGACGTCCTCACCGGCTACGACCGGATCCACCTGGGGATCGCCGTCTCGCTCGGCGAGGACGGCCTGATCGTCCCGGTGATCCACGACGCGCAGGACCTCAGCGCCGAGGGGATCGGCCGCCGGATCAAGGACCTCGCCGTCCGCGCCCGCGGCAGGCAGCTGCTGCCCGACGAGGTCCGCGGCGGCACGTTCACGATCACCAACCCGGGCGCGGCCGGGGCCCTGATCGCGACGCCGGTGATCAACGTCCCCCAGGTCGCGATCCTCGACCTCGAGGCGATCGTCAAGCGCCCGGTCGTCGTGACCGACGCCGACGGCAGCGACAGCATCGCGATCCGCCCGATGGCCAACCTCTGCATGAGCTGGGACCACCGGGCGCTGGACGGCCTCTACGCCGCCCAGTTCCTGACCGCGTTGCGCGGGCGGCTGGAGGGCGCGGCCGCCTGAGCGGGCGCCGCGCCGGACGGTCGCGGCGACCGCCAGGCGCGCGACTAGGCGGGAACCGCGTCGCCCAGCGCGGCGAGCACCGCCGCGCCGGCCTCGCCGGTCGTCGCGACACCGCCCAGGTCGCGCGTCCGGGCGCTGCCCTCGGCGACCGTGGCCGCGACCGCCCGCTCGAGGGCGTCGGCACCGCGCGGGCAGCCGTTCTCGCGCAGGAGCATCGCCCCCGAGAGGACGGTCGCCAGCGGGTTGGCGATCCCGCGACCCGCGATGTCCGGCGCGGATCCATGGACCGGCTCGAAGAAGCCGGGGACGTCCAGATCCGGTGCGACGTTCGCGCTCGGGGCCATCCCGAGGCCGCCGGCGAACGGCGCTCCCAGGTCGGACAGGATGTCGCCGAAGAGGTTCCCGCAGAGCACCACGCCGAGCGACTCCGGCCGGGCGACCATCCGCGTCGCCAGCGCGTCGACGTACATCTTCTCCAGCGCCACGTCCGGGAACTCCCGCTCGCCGATCGCGAAGACGACCTCGTCCCAGAGGCCGTAGCCGTGGCGGTTGACGTTCGACTTCGTCGCCAGCGTCAGGGTCTGGCCGCGCTCGCGCGCGTGGCCGAACCCGCAGCGGGCGATCCGCTCGATCGCCGGCCGCGAGTGGATCGCGACCTCGGTCGCGACCTCGAGCGGCGTTCCGCGATGGGTCCGGCCTCCGATCCCGGAGTACTCGCCCTCGGTGTTCTCCCGGACGACCAGGAAGTCGACCTTGGCCCCGTCGCGCGCCGGCGTCGACAGCCCCTCCCAGCCGACCACCGGCCGCAGGTTCGCGTACAGCTCCAGCCCCTTGCGCAACGGCAGCACCAGGCTCCAGACCGACTCCGCCGGATCGAGGTCGGGATGGCCGATCGCACCGAACAGGATCGCGTCGTGACGGCGAACGACGTCGAGCGCGTCGTCGGGCATCGCGCGGCCTGTCCGGATCTGCCGGTCGCCGCCCCAGTCCAGCTCGGTCAGGACGACCGCGACGCCGTCGACCGCGGCGGCGGCGACGATCGCCGGCAGCGACGCGTCGACCACCTCCGGCCCGACGCCGTCGCCGCGGACGACAGCGATCCGCAGCGTCTGCCCCGGCGCGCTCACAGGGCCACGCACACGTTCTTGACCTGGGTGTAGGCCAGCATCGCGTCCATCCCCTTGCCGCGCCCGTAACCCGAGCGCTTCATGCCGCCGAACGGGATCTCGACCCCACCGGCGACGCCGTAGCCGTTGACGAAGACCTGGCCGACCTGGAGCGCTCCGGCGACCCGCAGGGCCCGCGACAGGTCGCGGGTCCAGACGCCGGCGACCAGCCCGTACGGCGAGTCGTTGGCGAGCTCGATCGCCTGCTCGTCGTCGTCGAACGAGGTCGCCGCCAGGACCGGGCCGAAGACCTCCTCGCGGAACAGCTCCATCGCCGGAGTGACCCCGGTCACCAGGGTCGGCTCGACGTACCAGCCGTCCTCGAGGCCCGTCGGACGCCCACCGCCGCGCATGACGGTCGCGCCGTCGCCGCGCGCCGTCGCCAGCATCGTCAGCGCGCGGTCCAGCTGCTGCTGGGCGACCACCGGGCCAAGATCCGGATCCTCGCTCCCCGGCCCGATCCGCAGCCCATCGAGCGCCTCGCCGACCCGCTCGACGACCTCGTCGTGGATCGTGCGGTCGACCAGCAGCCGCGAGCCGGCCGAGCAGCTCTGGCCGGCGTTCTGGATCAGCGCCCTGACGACCGCGGGAACGACCCGATCGAGGTCGGCATCGGCGAAGACGACGTTCGGCGACTTGCCGCCCAACTCCAGCTCGACCGGGACCAGCCGGTCCGCGCAGGCGTGGGCGACCGTGGTCCCGGTCGCCGCCGAGCCGACGAAGGTCACGTGCGCGACATCGGGATGCGCCACCAGGGCGGCACCGGTCGCGCCGCGGCCGGTGACGATCCCGACGAGGCCCTCGGGGATCCCCGCCTCGATGGCCAGCGCCGCCCATCGCAGCGGCGTCTGCGACGCCAGCTCGGACGGCTTGACCACCACCGCGTTGCCGCCGGCCAGCGCCGGAGCCGCGACCCGCGTGATCATCTGCAGCGGGTAGTTCCAGGGGATGATCTGCCCGCAGACCCCCCACGGCTCGCGCAGCGTGTAGTCGACGACGTCGGGCCCGAGCGGGATCGACCGGCCCTCGAGCTTGTCGCAGGCGCCGGCGTAGAACTCCAGGTAGCGCACGGTGACGGCGACGTCGGCACGCGCCTGCGCCAGCGGCTTGCCGGTATCGCGGCACTCCAGCTGGGCCAGCTCCTCGCCGTCGCGCTCGACGAGCCTCGCCAGCCGGCTCAGCGCCGCCGCGCGGTTGACCGGGAAGCGCCAGTCGTGCGACGAGCGGAACGCGTCGCGGGCCGCGACCACCACGGCGCCGACCTGCTCCGGGCCCATCTCGACGTTCTCGGCGAACGGCTCGCGGGTCGCGGGGTCGACCGCGGGGAAGGTGGTCGCCATCAGAGGTCCCGCCCGCCGTCGACGTTGAGCGCGATCCCGGTCACGTAGCGCGCGTCGTCGGAGGCCAGATAGGCCACGGCCGCCGCCACGTCCTCGGCGTCGATCGCGGTCCCGAGCGGGATCGTCGCCGCCATCCGCTCCAGCAGCTCGTCCTCGTCGGCGAGCCGGAACTCGGTCAGCATCGGCGTCTTGACCGCGACCGGGTTGATCGCGTTGACGCGAATCCGGTCGGCGGCCAGCTCGAGCGCCAATGCCCGGGTCAGGCCGAGCACGCCGCTCTTCGCCGCGGCGTAGGCCGACAGCCCCGCCCGCGGGTGGATCGCGGAGGTCGACGCGGTGACGACGATCGCCCCGCCCCCGCGCTCGCGCAGCGCCGGCGCCGCGGCCTGCGCCCCGACGAAGAACGCCGTCAGGTTGACCGAGATCAGCCGATCCCACTCCTCGCGGGTCACCTCGGCGAGCGGCTTCGCCGCCTGCGCCAGCCCGGCGTTGTTGTGGAAGACGTCAAGGCCACCGAAGCGCTCGACGGCATGCGCGACGACGGCGGCGACCGCGTCGGCGTCCGTGACGTCCGCGCGCAGGCCGACCGCGCGCTCGTCGCCGATCAACGCGGCGGTGGCCTCGGCGGCCGCGACGTCGAGGTCCGAGGCGACGACCCGCGCGCCCTCTGCGGCCAGCCGCAGCGCGGTCGCGCGACCGATCCCCGACCCGGCGCCGGTGACGATCGCGACCCGGCCCTCGAGCCGCCGTGCGGTGGCTCCGGTCGGCGCCGGTCGCGGGGACGAGCCGTTGGCTGCGGTCTCAGGGGGCACTGGTGGTCACCTCGGGGGAGTGCGGGGGTTCAGGGGAGATGGTTGCGCGCCGACGGACCCGGGCGAGCAGCTCGCCGCCGGACTGCGAGAGCCAGACGCCGAGCAGGATCACCACGCCGTAGACGACCTTGAGGCCGGCGTCGCTGAGATGGAACAGCGGCAGCATCGCGCTGAGCACCGTCAGGGTCAGCGCCCCGGCGACGGTGCCCCAGTAGGTGCCGTGCCCGCCGAGGATCGACGCGCCACCGACGACGACGGCCGCGATCGACGCGAACAGGTACGGCTGGCCGATGTCGAGGTAGGTGTTGCCGACGTAGCCGGCCAGGATCACCCCGGCGAACGCCGCCGCCGCGCCGGAAAGGGCATAGGCGGCCAGCCGGACGCGGGCGACGTCGATGCCGGACAGCCGCGCGACCTCCTCGTTGGCGCCGACGGCGTAGATCCGGCGGCCGGCGGCCGAGCGCGACAGCAGCAGGCCGACCGCGACGGCGACCACCAGCCACACCCAGGCGACGATCGGCAGCGGGCCGAGCCGGTCGCTGGCGGCGCTGACGGCGGCCGCCGGGACCGGGCTCTTGCCGGAGCTGTCCAGCAGCCCGAGCGACAGCAGGTATGCCTGGACCAGGCCACCGACGGCGAGGGTCATGATGATCGGCGGGATCCGCAGGAACGCGACGCCGACGCCGTTCACGACGCCGATCAGCGCGCCGACGAGGACGACCAGCGCGATCGCGGCGCCGCCCGGCATCCCGCCGGTCGCCCAGTGCGAGAGCTGGATCCCGCCGAAGGCCATCAGCCACGGCACCGACAGGTCCATGCCGCCGCTGAGCACGACCAGGGTCTGGCCGAGCGCGGCGAAGCCGACGAAGCTGGCGAACACCAGCAGCTGACGGACGTTGTCGCCTGAGGCGAAGCCGGACGCGTGGAGCGTCGCGATCACGAACAGGACCGCGCAGAGCGCGAACGCCGAGACGGTCGACAGGTGGATGCGCGGAGCGCGCAGGCGGGTCATGGGGTCCTCCCCTCGGCCCGGCGCTCGACGAGCGCCCGGGCGGTCACCATCACCAGCAGCAGCAGCGCCGACGCGGCCACGCTGACCCAGACGTCGAGGTTCATCGCGCTGGCGATGTCGGAGATCAGGATCAGCGAGAACGCCGCCATCACCGACAGCCCGACGCCACCGGCCCCACCGCGGAGGCTGGTGCCGCCGATCACGACGGCCGACAGCGACATCAGGATGTAGGGGTCGCCGGCGGTCGGCGAGCCGGTCGACGTGGCGCCGGCGAGCATGATCCCGCCGACCGCCGCGCAGAGCCCGGCCAGCGCGTAGACGAGCAGCCGCACCCGGCGGACCGGGGTGCCGTTCAACCGCGCGCGCTCCTCGTCGTCGCCGACCGCGTAGATCTGGGTCCCGAAGCGACTGGTGCGCAGGACCCGCCACGCGAGCAGCAGCACCGCCACGATCACGATCGAGGCCGGGATCCCGGCGACGGTGCCGTTGAGGATCGACGTCAGCACCAGCGGCACCGCGCCGCCGTCGCTCGGCAGGATCATCAGCGCGACGCCGCCGTAGGCGGTCCAGGTGCCAAGGGTGGCGATGAAGGGCTGGAAGCCGAGGCCGGCGATCAGGACGCCGTTGATCGCGCCCATCGCCAGGCCGGCGACGAGCACCGCGAGCAGCAGCAGCTGGTGGTTGCCGCCCGCCGCCCCGACCCAGACCGCGGTCATCGTGTTGGCGACCGCGAAGACGCCGCCGACCGACAGGTCGATGCCGCGCACGAGCACGGCCAGCGTCTGGGCGGCCGCGACGAACAGCAGCGGCAGCGCGGTCTGCACCAGCAACCCGATCTGGGTGATGTCGGCGAGCGCCGGCTGCAGGCTCAGGTCGACGACGACCAGCGTCGCGAGCAGCAGCGTCGTGACCGCGATCCCCCAGTCGATCCGCGGGCGCGGCAGGCGCAACCGCCGCTCCACGGGAACGGTCGCCGTGCTCACGCGGCCACCTCCGCTCGGTCCGGGACGCTGCCGACCGCGAGCCGCAGGATCGCTTCCTCCGACAGCTCGCCGGACGGGACCTCGCCCACCAGCCGACCCTCGGCCATCACCAGCACGCGATCGCAGACGTTGGCGAGCTCGGAGAGGTCGCTGGAGTAGAGGACGATCCCGACGCCGCGGTCGGCGAGCTCGGCGATCAGCGTGAAGATCTCGGCCTTCGTGCCGACGTCGACCCCGCGGGTGCAGTCGTGCAGCAGCAGCACCGACGGGTCGGCCAGCAGCGCCTTGCCGAGGACGACCTTCTGCTGGTTGCCGCCGCTGAGGGCCGAGACCGGAGATCCGAGCCGATCGTGGGCGACGCCGACCTGGGTCGCCTGGGCGGCAGCCGCCGTCGCCTCGCGAGCGGCGTCGATCAGGCCGCCGGGGCGGGTGAACCGCGGCAGCGATCCGACGGTCAGGTTGCGGGCCACCGGGTCGGCCAGCAGCAGCCCCTCGCGCTGGCGGTCCTCGGGCACGAGCGTCACGCCGTCGGCGATCGCCCGCTTGGGGCTGGTTCCGGCGTACGGGGCATCGCGCAGGCGGGCGCTCCCGCTCCACGGCACCGCGCCGCCGAGCGCCATCAGCAGCTCGCGCTGGCCCTGGCCCTGGAGGCCGCCGATCCCCAGCACCTCGCCCTCGTGCAGGGTCAGGTCGAGCGGGCCGACGCGGTCGCCGACGGACAGGTCGGAGACCCGCAACAGCGGACCGGCCGGCGCGCCGCCGCGCCGCGGGTAGAGGCGCTCGACCCGACGGCCCAGCATCGCGGCGATCAGCTCGTCGTCGTCGGCCTCGGCGGTCGGCACGGCCAGCACGTCGTCGCCGCCGCGCAGGACGGTGACCCGCTCGGCGTGCGCGCGGACCTCGGCCAGGCGGTGCGTGATCAGCAGCACCACCGCTCCGGCCTCGGCGGCGCGGCGACCCTGCCCGAGGACCCAGGCGCTGTCCTCGGCCGACAGCGCCGAGGTCGCCTCGTCGAGGATCAGGACCCGCGGGGTCTCGCGCAGCGCCTTGACGACCTCGAGCAGCTGACGGTCGCCGAGCGCGAGCGTGCCGAGCCGGCGGTCGACGTCGATCCGCTCGAGCCCGAAGCGGGCCAGCAGCTCGCGTGCCTGGTCGCGCAGGCGGCGGCCGCGGACGTGGCCGAGCAGCGCGGTCGGCTCGGCGCCGTAGAGCAGGTTCTCCGCCACCGTCAGCTGCGGCAGCGTGCTGAGCTCCTGGAAGACCGTGCGAACGCCGGCCGCCGTCGAGGCGGTCGGCCGTCCGAGCGTCAGCGGCTCGCCATCGAGCGTGACGCTTCCCGCGTCGGCGCGCGTGACGCCCGAGAGGATCTTCATCAGCGTCGACTTGCCGGCACCGTTCTCGCCCAGCAGGCCGTGGATCTCGCCACCGCGCGCCTCGAGCCCGACGCCGCGGAGCACGTCCACGGCGCCGTAGCTCTTGCGCAGCCCGGCGACCTTCAGGAGACGCATCGCGCGCTCCTTCCCCGGCGGGCGCCCTCCGGCGCCCGCCGATCGTCATGGGTGGCCGCGCCGGTCACTTCCCGAGCACGTCGGCGGCGGTGATGTCGTGGGCGCCGAAGCTGATCGGGGTGACCAGCGAGTCGGCCCCGTCGGGGTAGTAGTTCTCCCCGGCCTTCAGGGTCTCGAGCTTCTGCGTGTGCGGGAAGTCGATCTGGCCGGCCTCCGAGACGTAGTTGGTGTCGAAGTAGACCTCCTGCTTCGGCTGCTGGCCGCCGTCGAGGACCTTGACGATCCGCTCGATCGCCATGCCCGAAACGAACGCCGGCGCACCGATGAAGAAGCACTTCAGCTTCTCGGTCGCGCACTGCTTCTGGCCGCCGTTGAAGTCGAGGCCCGTCATCGGGACCATCGGCCGGCCGGCCTGCTTCAGGGCCTTGATGTCGCTCGCGACGTAGGCCCCGGACAGGATCCCGTCGATCTTGGGGTTGCGGGCCAGCTGGGCGGACACGCCCTGCAGCTCCGGGCCGGGGGCGTACTGGCTGCTGAACGTGCCCACGACCTCGATCCCCGGGTACTTCTCGGCCAGGACCTTCTTCCAGACCTTGACGTAGGTCTCCGACAGCGGGATCCCCGGCAGACCGGTGTCCATCAGGATCTTGCCCTTGCCCTTCAGCTGGGTGCCGAGCCAGTTGACGGCGTCGGTCGCCTGGGCCTCGTAGTCCTGCGGCAGCTTGTAGGCGCAGGGGGCGGTGACGACCTGGTCGAAGCTGAAGACGAGGATGCCGGCCTTGCAGGCCTGCTCCAGCGTCGGGTTCAGCGCCGTCGCCGAGGCGGCGTCGATCATGATCGCGTCGGGCTTCTTGCGGATGACGCTCTGCAGCGACTGGATCTGGGCGGCGGGCGTCGCGTCGCTGATCCGGACGTCGAGCTTCACCTTGTCCCGGTAGTCCGCCGACCCGGCGACGAACTTCGCCACGTTGACCATCTGCGGGCGCCACTCGTTGCCCATGTAGTTGTTGCTCAGGACGATCTCGTGGCGCTTGCCCGAGCCTCCGCCTGAACCGGCGCCGCCGCTGTCGTCGCCGCTCCCGCAGCTCGACAGCGTCAAGGCGCCGGCGACCGCTGCTGCGAGCAGCGTCGCTCCTCGTACCGACATCTCTCTCTCCTCTGTGAAGCCAGGCCCGCAGGCCGCGTCGTCAGGACGCGGCCGGCTCCCCGGCGCTCTGCAACGTGAAGTCCCGCCAGCCCATGCCGTCCCGCGGCACGACGTCGACCCACAGCGAGGCGGCGCACGACGGGCAGACCTGCTGCTGGACGGCGAGCTCCTCGTGGACGGCGATCAGCGGGCTGGCCTGCTCGGGCCGCAGGACGATCGTCCCGGTGAGGGCCCGCCAGTCGGCCCCGACCGGCCCCAGCTCGGCCGCGCAGTGCGCGCACTCGACGAGCGAGCGGCCGTCGCGCCGGACGAACCGCAACGCATCGCCCCAGGTGCCCTCCTGGATGGTCGCGCCGGCGGCGGGTGCCTGGCCCGGCGGGATCATCGCGGCACGGCGCTCGTCGCGCAGCGCGGCACGGCGGGCCGTGGTCGCCACCTCGTCGATGGCATCGCCGCTCGTGACGACGCCGTAGATGTCGCGCGCGGTCTCGGGCGTGACCGCACCGTCGAGCAGGTCGCGCAGGACCCGCTCGGGCTCGCGATCGAGCGGATCGCCGTAGCCGCCGCCGTTCTGCAGCCGGACGTTGACGATCTCGCCGGCCTTGATGATCGCGCCCGAGGTGACGCTCGGCAGGATCACGTGGTCGCCCCCGGCCGCGTCGAGCCGGGTGATCGCGCGGCCGGCGCGCAGCTCCGCGAGGGCGTCGACGCCGGAGACCATCTCGTAGCGGGCAACCGATCCGGGGTAGCCGCCGAAGATCCCGGTCCGGTTGGGCAGCGCGCAGCCGTGAGTCGCCAGGACGCCCGAGACCTCGTCCGTGTCGTAGGGGACGAGCGCGAACTCGATCCCGTTGCCGCCGCGGTTGCGGCCGGCGCCACCGGAGTCGGCGACCTCGCGCCGCCACAGGTACAGGAGCGGCTGACCGATCTCATGCTGCTCGACGTCCTGCGTGCCGCCGCCGAGGATCACCATCGCACCGCCGGAGTCGACGCCGTCGCGATCGGCGAACGCCGGTCCGCCCCACAGCAGCGAGTCCATGTACATCGAGGCGAACGGCTCGCCGTACTGGTTGAGACCGCCGAACTGGCCCAGCTGCCACGAGCCGTCGCCGGGCCCGAAGGCCAGGCCCTTGTGGTCCTCGCTGAAGCTGACCATCTTGGCGATGCAGCCGGCGGCGGCGTTCATCGCGACCCAGTTGGCACCGGCCGCGCCGCCCGAGACCGGCGTCGGCGGCTGGGCGGTGACGCAGAGCCCGTCGCGGGCCTTGACCGTCACCGGCCGCATCAGCCCGTGGTTCCACTGCAGGTCGGAGCCGAACAGGCACAGCATCAAGGTCGCGACGGCGCCGACCGTGCCGGCCCGGGTCGCCATGCCGTAGGCGGCGCTCTGCTCGTCCGAGCCGTCGTAGTCGAAGGTCAGCTCGTCGCCGGACTTCGTCAGACGGCAGCTGACGGTCACCAGCTCGGACTCCGGCGCCCCCGGGTCGCTGCTGGTCTGCGGACGGTCGAGGTAGCTGGTGTGCTCGAAGGTCCCGTCGGGCAGCTCCTGCAGCAGCTCGCGCAGGCCGCGCTCGGAGGCGGCGATCGACTGGCCCATGACCGCCTTGACCGTGTCCCCGCCGTAGCGGTCGCAGAGCTCGGTCAGGCGCTCGCCGGAGACCTTCAGGCCGGCGAGGAACGCGGTGAAGTCGTTGGAGACGACGAACGGCATCCGCGAATTCGCGATGACGACGTCCCACAGCTCCTGGTTGACCTTGCCCTCGCGGACGATCCGGCCGGGCGGGATCCGCAGGCCCTCCTGGTACACGTCGGTCGCTGTCGGGCACCAGCTGCCGGCGTCCATCCCGCCGAGGTCGACCTGGTGGGCCATGCAGCCGATCCAGGCGATCAGCTCGCCGTCGTGGAAGAACGGGGCGCAGAACTGGACGTCGTTCTGGTGCTCGGCGGCGATGTAGGGGTCGTTGACGATGAAGACGTCGCCCTCGGCGATGTCGTCGAAGCGCGAGAGGAACTCGCGGATCGCCATCGCGCCGGTGTAGATCGGCACGAGCAGGTAGACCCCGACGACGGCCATCTCGCCGTCGGCGGCGTAGATGCCGAAGTTGTAGTCGGTGGCGTGGACCGCGGGCGAGCCCGAGACGTGCGTCATCGTCTGCGAGCCCTCCTCGTTGATCGACCACAGCTTGTGGCGGATGACCTCGAAGGTGATCGGGTCGACGCCCGCGGCGCTGCCGGCCGGGGCCGTGATCTCGGTGGTGCTCATGGCGTTCGTCCTCTCCCCTGCTCAGGCCGCCAGCCGGATGACCAGGCTGCCGCGATCGTCGACCGAGGCCCGCTGGCCGTCGCCGACGACGATGGTGGTGTCCTTCATCTCGACGACGGCGAGGCCGTCGATCTCCAGTCCCGGCCGCAGCGCCTCGTGACGCAGCACGCGGGCGTCGCGCCACGCGCCGTCGGAGAAGATCGCCCGCGTCGTCTCCTCCGCCGCCGCCGCGGCCCCCGGATCGAAGGTCCGCAGCGTCGGGCGCGCGGCCGGGCTGCGGCCGACGACCCGGAAGGTGGTCATCTCGATCCCCGCGGCCTCGAACGCCGAGCCCTCGCCGAAGCGCGCCTCGTAGCTCTCGATGAAGCGCGCGACCAGCGCCCGGATGGTGTCGGCGTCGATCGGCCCGTCGGGGATCGGCACCGACAGCTCGTTGATCTGGAACCGGAAGCGCATCTCGGCGACGCGGGTCAGACGGATCGCCTCGGGGGCCGCGCCCGCGCGCTCGAGCCGCGCGGTCGCGGCCGCGCTGAGCTTGTCGAAGCGCGCCTGGACGCCGGCCGGGTCGAGCGCCGCGGCGTGGTCGACGGTTCCGGGCGGGCTGAGGATCGGGTCCGACAGCTCCTCGGTCGCGATCAGGTCCGCGGCGGCGACGCCGAAGGCCGAGTGGACCGATGCCGTCAGCGGCACGACGATCGTGCCGATGCCGAGCTCGCGACCGTAGGAGAAGGCGTGCGTCGGACCGGCGCCGCCGTAGGCGTAGAGGGCGAAGTCGGCCGGGTCGTAGCCCTGCTCGATCGTGGCGGCCCGGATCAGGTCGGCCATCCGGGCGTCGACGATCGTCTTGATCCCCTCCGCCGCCTCCTCGATCCCGAGCCCGAGCGGCTCGGCGACGTGGATCCGGATCGCCTCGCGGGCGGCCTCGACGTCGAGCTTCAGCCGCCCGCCGAGGAAGTTGTCGGGGTTCAGGTAGCCGAGCACCGCGTCGGCGTCGGCGACCGTCGGGCGGGTGCCGCCGCGGCCGTAGCAGGCCGATCCGGGGACGGCGCCCGCGCTCTCGGGCCCGACGCGCAGCAGCCCGCCGGAGACCGACGCGATCGAGCCCGAGCCGGCGCCGACCGTGCGGACGGAGACCGAGGGCAGGGCGATCTCGTGGCGGCCGACCCAGGTCGAGTTGGCGATGTGCGCCTCGCCGTCGAGGATCAGGCCGACCTCGAAGCTGGTCCCGCCCATGTCGGTCGCGACGATGTTGCGCTGGCCGTCGAGGTCGCCGTAGTACTGGCAGGCGACGACGCCGCCGACCGGACCGGACATCACCGTCGAGGCGGCCTGCTCGTCGATCTCCGAGATCGGCGTCAGCCCGCCGCCGGACTGCATCAGCAGCGGTTCGGTCCGCATCCCGCCGTCGCGCAGGCGACCGTCGAGGCTGCGGACGGCGCGGCGGACGACCGGGCGCAGGCTGGCGTTGAGCGCGGTCGTGACCGAGCGCTTGTACTCGCCCATCCGCGGCAGCAGCTGGCTGGACAGCGAGACCAGCGCGTCCGGCGCCTCCTCGGCGACGATCTCGGCGACCCGCCGCTCGTGGGCGTCGTTCTTGAACGACCACAGCAGCGAGACGGCGAAGGTCTCGGCGCCGGCGTCGCGCAGGCGGCGGACGGTCGCCCGGACGTCCTGCTCGTCGAGCGGCAGGATCACGCGCCCGCGGTAGTCGACGCGCTCGGTGACCTCGCCGATCAGCCGCTTGGGCACGACCAGCTCCTGCTTGACCAGCGAGCGGAAGCTCTTGATCGCGTCCTCGTCGAGTCCGAGCGACTTGAAGCCGCGCATGATCGGGACCGTGTCGCCGAAGCCCCGGGTCTGGATCAGGCCGACGGTCGCGCGCTTGCCCTCGAGCATCGCGTTGGTGGCGACGGTGGTGCCGTGGGCGAACAGCGAGACGCTGCGCAGCAGCTCGGCGAGGTCCTGCCCGCGCTCGTCGGCGGCCAGCTCGAGCGTGGCCAGGACGCCCTGCGCGGGATCGTCGGGGACGGTCGGGGCCTTGTAGCGGCCGATCTCGCCGTCGGCGTCGATCGTGACGGTGTCGGTGAACGTGCCGCCGATGTCGGAGGCGACCAGCAGGGTGCTCATCGGAGGGGGTCCTTCTCGGGGTCGTCGGCCACGCTCGCGGCGAGCTGGTCGATGGTCACGCGGATGTGGGCGCGCGCGGCGGACTCGGCGGCGTCCTCGTCACCGGCGGCGATCGCCGCGACGATCGCCTCGTGCTCGGCGACGGACGTGCGCACGCGGTCGAACGCGATCCGCCGTGCCGGGGTGAAGACCTGGGCGGTCAGCGGGATCAGCGACAGCTGCGCGACGACGAAGTCGTTGCCGGCGATGTCGACGATCGCGGTGTGGAAGGCGACGTTGGCCCGCGTATAGGTGCCGATGTCCGGCTCCTGGAGCGCGGCTCGCTGATCGTCCAGGTGCGCCTCGAGCACCGCCAGGTCGCGGGCCTCGGCACGGCGGGCGGCGAGCCGCGCGGCCAGGCCGTCGAGCACCTCCCGAACCTCGTAGCCGGCGAGCAGGGTGCGCGCGTCGACCGAGACGACGCGGACGCCGCGCCCGGGCTCGCTGCGCACCAGCCCCTCGCTCTCGAGCACCCGCAGCGCCTCGCGCAGGGGGGTCCGGCTGATGTCCAGGTCGGCGGCCAGCTGCTCCTGCCGGAGCGCCGCCCCGGGGGCGTAGACGCCGGCGTAGATGCGCTCGCGCAGCACGTCGGTCACCTCGTCGACGAGGCGCACGCGCCCGCGCCATTCGATCTGCCCCGTCTCGAGCGGGTTGCCCACGTTCTCTCTCCCTTGCTCCGCCTGCGTCCTGGATTTTGTATCCAGGATTCAGGATGCGGGCAGTATCGGCCGCGACCGGGCCGTTGTCAAGGAGAACTGTGCGACTGGGCACACCGACGGCCCCGCGCCGGGGGCGGGGGGGGCGGGGCGGGGAGGACGGCCACCGCACCGTGGAGCGCGGCGGTCCGACGGCGTCAGCCGGCGTCCGGCACGCCGTGCTTCGCCACCACCCGGTCGTAGTTGATCCGCATCAGGGCGATCGCGTCGTCGACGTCGGCCTGGTCGCGCAGGGCGCGGGCACCCCAGGCCGGCTTGTCCGGCGCGACCGGGTGGGGCCCGACGCGACCGGCGGCGCGGAGCGCGGCGCCGACCTCCTTGGGGAAGCCGAAGTGGGCGACGCGATCGCCGTGCAGGTGGCCGATCTCGCGACGACCGACGCGGAAGCCGAGCTCGCCGCGCTCGCCGAGGCCGGAGGTGACGCCAGGCCAGGCCGTGACGTGGTCCGCGATCTGCTGGCTGGCCGGACGCGGCGGGGCGTCGGGCGGGGTGGTGCTGGTGGCCGTCATGGCGATGCTCCTCGGGTCTCGGATGCGGTCTGCCCGAGGATGAACCCTCAACCGCACTTGAAGTCAAGGCTCCGGCTCTATCCTGCGCCAGATGGCCGGCCACGAGACCCCCGCCACCCGTGCCGCGCGACAGGCGGGCATCGCGTTCGAGATCCACGAGTACGAGCACGATCCGTCGGTGGCCTCGTACGGGCTCGAGGCCGCGCAGGCGCTCGGGCTCGATCCGGCCCGGGTCTTCAAGACGCTGCTGGTCCAGCGCGCGGATCAGCCGACGGTCTGCGTCCTGCCCGTCTCGGCCACGCTCGACCTGCGGGCGCTCGGCAAGCGCACGGCGATGCTCGACCCCCAGCGGGCAGAGTCGCTGACCGGCTACGTCACCGGCGGGATCAGCCCCGTCGGCCAGCGACGGCGGCTGCCGACGCTGCTCGACGAGAGCGCCGAGGCCCACGACACGATCGCGGTCAGCGCCGGCCGCCGTGGGCTGGAGATCGAGCTGGCACCCGCCGACCTGGTCGCGCTGACCGGAGCCGACGTCCGGCGGCTGACGCGCGACGAGTAGCGGCGCGGGCGGGCGGCCGCGCCGCTGCGGGCAGGCGCTTCCCTCGCGCGCTCCTCCTCGCCGCACCGACGATCGTCCGGGCCGCACGTCGGGCGCGGCGCGTCGCCGGTAGCGTGACGGGCGTGGCCGCTCCGCTGTTCCGTGTCGTCGCCGTACCCGCCGCGCTGAACGGCGCGCCCGAGTCGTGGGCGGCCGACATGCTCGGCGACGGCGAGGTCGCGGTGCTGGTCGACGAGGGCGGGCTCGGCGCGATCGACGAGGTCGCGCGGGCGATCGGGGCGACGGCGATCTCGGTCGTGCGGACCGAGGCGACGCCCGAGGAGCAGGAGCGGACCGTGATCGCCCACGCCGGCGGCCTGGCGCTGGTCTGGATCGCCGGCGGCTTCAGCGACGCCGCTCGCGAGTGGGCGACCAAGCGCGCCCCGATGACGCTGCTGGTCGAGGTCGACGGCGCGCTGCCCGAGCAGGAGCGCCACCGGATCGAGCGCTTCGTCCGGATCCTCGGCGGCCAGGCCGCCTAGACCCCCAACCGGTCGCCGAGCGCGGTCAGGGTCTCCCCCAGTCCGGCGTCGATCCGCAGGGTCGCCTCGCCGTCGCCGCGGGTCGGGCCGCGCGTGACGATCGCGACCGGGATTCCGCGCGCCGCGGCGCGACGGACGAACCGGTAGCCGGAGAAGACCTTCAGCGAGGACCCGAGCACCAGCAGCGCGGCGGCCCGGTCGGTGAGGTCGAAGCAGCGCTCGACCCGGGCCCTGGGCACCGATTCGCCGAAGAAGACGACGTCCGGCTTGAGCGTGTCCTGCGCGCAGACCAGGCATCGCGGGACGACGAACGACGCGACCTCGAGGTCGTTCAGGGCGACGTCGCCGTCGGGACGGATCTCGTGGTCGGCGGCGACGAACGAGGGGTTGTCGCGGCGCATCCGCCGCTCGAGATCCCAGCGGCTGCTGCGGTCCCGGCAGGTCAGGCAGACCACGTCGGCGAGCGAGCCGTGCAACTCGACCACGTCGCGGGTGCCCGCGCGCTGATGGAGCCCGTCGACGTTCTGCGTGATCACCGAGCCGACGTGGCCGGCGCCCTGCAGCCGCGCGATCGCCTCGTGTCCGGCGTTGGGGACGACCGACGAGAACCGCTGCCAGCCGACGAACGCCCGCGCCCAGTAGCGCTGGCGCGCGGCCGAGCTGTCGGTGAACTCGCGGAACTGCATCGGCGTCACCCGCCGCTCCCCGTCGGGACCGCGGTAGTCGGGGATCCCGGAGTCGGTCGAGACGCCGGCGCCGGTGAGCACGAGGACGTCGCCGGTCGCGAGCAGGTCGACGAGCGGGTCGAGGCCGGCGTCGATCGTCGACAGCGGTCGCGTGTCGTCGGTGGTGCTCACGAGCGGCGCGGCTCGTCCCACCGCTCGAGGGCCCGGAGCACCGCTTGCGTGAGCATGTTGCTGCGCTCGACCTGGCGTTCGAGGACCGTCGTGTGGCGTTCCAACGCCGCCGTGTTGCGCCCGAGGACCTCTCCCTGCCGCTGGAGCGCGGGCACCGTCGCCGCCAGCAGGTCGACGTGCACCTCCAGACGGCGGTCCATGCTGATCAGCGTGCGCTTGATCTGCTCGAGCGTCTTCGCGATCGACATGGTCCAATGGTGTCAGGGCCGCTGTGCCGGAACAACGGGTCGTCTGTATCGAGAGCGAGGCGAGATCGTGTCGAATGCGAGGATCCAGCGATGGCCGATCCCGCCGACCCGGTCCGCGCCGACCGCTGGCTCTGGGCCGCGCGGTTCTTCAAGACCCGGGCGCTGGCCGTCGAGGCGATCGGGGCCGGCCACGTCCAGCGCGACGGCAAGCCGCTCAAGCCCTCGCGACTGGTCGGGCCCGGCGACGAGCTGACGATCACCGTCGGCCAGCAGCGGTTCCGTGTCGTCGTGCGCGCGACCGCCCAGCGCCGCGGGCCGGCCAGCGAGGCGGTCAGGCTCTACGAGGAATCGGCCGAGAGCCGCGCCGAGCGCGAGCGGCTGGCCGAGCAGCGACGGCTGGCGGCGCCGCTCGGCGCCGATCTGGGACGACGGCCGACGAAGCGCGATCGGCGGCGGATGGAGCAGGAGCGCGGGCGCCTAGGCGGCTAGTACCAGCGCCCGCTCTTGCGCTTGGTCGTCAGGTAGACCGAGCGCTTGCCGCGCAGGCAGAAGCCCTGGACGCCACCGGGCGAGCCCGCGCAGCGCCAGCCGCCGCCGACGGAGAACTGCCCGGACCCGCGCGACGGGCGCCACGAGCGGAAGAAGCGGCGCCCGACGGTCTTGGCCGAGCGACAGGAGACCGAACGCGGGGCGAAGACGCCCGCCTTGACCGTCTTCCCCCGCTTCTTGGCGGTGATCGCCCCGCAGCCGCGGTTGCCTGACGCCGCCCCCGCCGTGACCGGCGAAGCGGCCCCGGTGAACCCGAGGGCGAGTGCGGTGGTGAGCACCGGGGCGAGCAGACGTCGACGCACGAGCATGGGCGCATCCTTACGGAGCCACGATCGTTTGACAACCGCGCACGGGGACCGGCACGGATGTGAAACACCAGAGGATCTGTTGCGGAGCCCCGTCGCGAGGACGCGATCCAGGCCGAACGACGGTCACGCGGGCCCGGTCGTCCAACGCTGCGCCAGGCCGCGAAGGGCCGCATAGTCCCGCTCGGGATCGCACTGCCCGGGCGGGTCGCCGGTCCCCAGGAGGTCGGTCCGCTCGATCGTCCGTCGGATCTGGCGGCAGACGCTCGAGACCGTCGCGCGCTCCAGCCGCGGCCCCTCGTCGTGCGCCTCGCGAAGGGCCTCGCCGAACCAGTCCAGGTCGGCGAACAGCGCCACGTCACCGGCGACGCCCGAGCGATCCTGCTGCGCGGCCACGCCCAGCGTCACGACCAGGCCCAGGTGCTCGGTCTCCAACAGGAACGACGTGAAGCGATGCGCCCCTGCCTCCCAGCAGAGGCGCGCACCACGCCGTGCCCTGGGCCGCGCGTCGCCGAGCCACCAGCTGGGCTCGTCGACGCCGGTCGCCGCGAGGCGATCCCCGGCCGCGCGGGCCTCGGGCACGACGCCGTTGCTGCCGCCGAGCTGCAGCGCCCGCAACGCGGCCAGGGAGACGGCGTCGCCCTGTCGCTCGAGCACGGCGGCGTAGCAGCGGCCGACCCGCCGCTCGACGACCACGCCGGGCGCTACGGTCTCCGTCCCCGGCGACCACCACACCCCGCAGGCCCGAGATCCCAGCAGCGAGGCGTCGAGCGGGTCGCCGACGTCGGTCACCAGCTCCCGCAGCGTCTCGATCGCGCCCTCGGCGATCGCCTCCGTGGCCCGGAGCCTCCACGCGGGTTCGTTGATCGGCGGTCGACTGGACGGCAGCGGACCCTCGGGCGACGGGAGACTCATGGCCACAACGTTCGCCCGAGCGCCTGTGCCGGATCCAGGGTCGATCCGTGCCGATTTCGTGCCGAAGTAGGGGCGATTCGGCAGCAGCCGGTCCACTGCAGAAGGCAAGGGCCAGCGAACCCGGGCCGCCCGGGCTGAGGCTCGGCAGCCCTCGACTGGATCGTGGATCGATCGTGCGTCCGCGACACCCGTCGCAGCTCAAGCCGGGCGGGCGGGCCGTCGGAGAGAGACGGTGAGCTTGAGCGACGACGACGGCCAGATCGAGCGGGGCACGCCCGGCGCCAGTGCCCGCCGCGAGCATGAGCGGCGGCGCGCGAAGCGCGAGCAGCGAGTTCGCGAGCGTTACCCGCGACTCGGCACGGTCGTCCTCGCCCTCAGCAACGAACCGACGCATGAGACGGCCTGGGCCCGCGGAGCCGCCGGCGAGGAACAGGTCGCGCAGGCGCTTGCGACGCACCTGGCTGACGGAGCCGTGGTCCTGCACGATCGTCGCATCCCGCGCAGCCGCGCGAACATCGACCACATCGTCATCGCCCGGTCGGGCGTCTGGGTGATCGACAGCAAGCGGTACGTGGGCAAGGTCGCAGTTCGCAAGCCCCTGTTCGGAGACGAGCGGCTGACGATCGCCGGCCGCGACAAGACCGCGCTGGTCGAAGGGCTCGCCACGCAGGCGTCGCTGGTCGAGGCCGTCGTCCACGAGACCGCACCCGAGGTGCCCGTTCGCGGGGCGCTGTGCTTCGTCGAGGCCGACCTTCCCCTGATCGGCACGCTGCGCTGCAAGGGCTACCCGCTGGTGTACCCACGGGCGTTGGCGAAGGGGATCAACGCCGGGGGCACGCTGGGCGACGATCTGGTCCGGGCGCTCGCTGGCGAGTTGGCGACGCGGTTTCCCGTCGCCTAGCGGTCAGTGGCTGGTCAGCGGTCAGTCGAAGGTGCAGATCGTCCGCGACCCGCTCCAGCTGAACCACTTGCCCAGCCGACCGCCGGGCTTCGACACGACCCGCGCCCGCAGCTTCAGGTAGGCCCGCTGGCTGGTGCCCGGGCAGGTGCCGCGGCCGCTCGCGCGCAGCTGGATCCGGCCGAGGCGGCGGTAGTAGCCGCCCTCGGGCCGGTAGATCGGGGTGTAGCCGCGGCCGGTGGCGATCCGGTGGCCCCAGCCGGTCCAGCGGATCCGCTCGACGCGGCCGCTGGGGGCGCCGCCGTTGAAGATCACGCGCGGCTTGGCGGTGCCGAAGCCGCTGCCGTTGGGGGCGTAGGCGGCGTTGCCGAGGACGATCGTCCCGGCCGAGGCGGGCGCCGCCAGGGCCGGCGGCGCGAGCAGGCCGGCCGTGACGGCGATCGCCGCGGCGGCCCTCGCCCGCCGTCGCCGTCGTCCGTGCTCCTGGTTCCCGGTCACCTCACGCATCGCTGCAGCCTAGGACGGCACGCGGGGGAAGGCGCCGATCGGACGGCCCACGAGTGGAGGGGAGCGCGCCCGTTCCCGGCTCGATCGCCCCGGTTCGACACTCGGCTGCCGCGCGCGCCGCCGCGGCCGTACGATCGCGCGACACCACCCGACCCCCGGACCACAGACACCGCATGAGCGATCGCACGACGAAGTTCCTGCTCTCCGAGGACCAGATCCCGAGCCACTGGATCAACCTCCTCCCAGAGCTGCCCGGCGGGGCGCTGCCGCCGCTGAGCCCGGCCACGATGCAGCCCGCCGGCCCGGACGACCTGGCGGCGATCTTCCCGCCCCAGGTGATCGAGCAGGAGGTCTCCTCCGAGCACGAGATCGCGATCCCCGAGCCCGTCCGCGAGGCGCTCGGCCTGTGGCGGCCGACGCCGCTCTTCCGCGCCCACCGGCTGGAGGAGGCCGTCGGCACGCGGTCGCGGATCTACTACAAGTACGAGGGCGTCTCCCCCGCCGGGTCGCACAAGCCCAACAGCGCGATCGCGCAGGCCTACTACAACCAGCAGGCCGGGATCGCGAAGCTGACGACCGAGACCGGCGCCGGCCAGTGGGGCAGCGCGCTGTCGTTCGCCGGGGCGATGTTCGGCCTCGAGATCGAGATCTACATGGTCGGCTCCTCGTACGACCAGAAGCCGTACCGCCGCTCGATGATGCGCACCTGGGGCGCAGAGGTGCACCGCTCGCCGAGCGACCGCACCGAGGCGGGCCGGCAGAACGCCGCGTTCGAGACCGGCTCGCTCGGGATCGCGATCAGCGAGGCGGTCGAGCTGGCCGCGCAGCGCCCCGACACGAACTACTCGCTCGGCTCGGTGCTGAACCACGTGCTCCTGCACCAGACCGTGATCGGCCAGGAGACGATCGCCCAGCTGGCGCTCGCCGGCGACACCCCCGACGTGGTCGTCGCGTCGGCCGGCGGCGGGTCGAACTTCGCGGGGATCGCGTTCCCGTGGTGGCGCGAGAAGCAGCGCCGGGGCCTGGGCACGCGCTTCGTCGCCACCGAGCCGGCCGCCTGCCCGACCCTGACCCAGGGCGTCTACGGCTACGACTTCGGCGACGCCTCGGGCCTGACGCCGCTGCTGCCGATGCACACGCTCGGCCACGGCTTCGTCCCGCCGCCGGTCCACGCCGGCGGCCTGCGCTACCACGGGATGGCACCGCTGCTGTCGGCGATGGTCCGGGCCGGCGAGGTCGAGGCGCGGGCGGTCCGCCAGAACGAGACCTTCGAGGCCGCGCTGACCTTCGCTCGCGCCGAGGGCATCGTGCCGGCGCCCGAGTCCGCCCATGCCGTCCGCTCGGCGCTGATCGAGGCCGAGCGCGCCGACGAGGCGGGCGAGGAGCGGACGATCCTCTTCCTGCTCTCCGGCCACGGCCACTTCGACATGGCCGCCTACGACGCCTACCTGGCCGGCGACCTGGAGGACCCCGAGTTCTCGCCCGAGGAGCGTGACCGCGCCCTGGCCGAGCTGCCGGCGGGGGCGCCGGCGATCGCGTAGCGGAGCCCGGGAGCGCCGCGCCGGGAGCATGCCGGCGCGGGCTCGCCGCACGACGGCCCGTCGGTGCGAGCCCGGCGGGCCGGAGCCGGGAGGCCAGGTCGAGCGAGCCGGCGGGCCGCGGTCCAGATCAGCGCTCAGCCCGCAGCCGCACCGTGCGCTGGCGACCCGGCGCGTCGGCGGCGCGGGCCCGC
>NZ_AGUD01000217.1 GCF_000240225.1 Patulibacter medicamentivorans | reverse complement strand
TGCCGCTGCGGGCCACCCTGACGGCGCCGGGCACCGTCGAGGTCTCGCTGCGGCAGGGCCGGCGGCGACTGGCCGGCGGCACGGCGCGGGTCGTCCGCGCCGGCACGGTCGGCCTGGCGCTGCGACTGCCGGCGTCGCTGAAGGCCGGCCGCCGCACGCTGACCGTCGTCTTCCGCCCGACCGGCGGCCGCGCGGTGACCAGGACGGTGACGATCACGATCCGGCGCGCCGCCCGCGGGCGGTCGGCGCCGCTGGTCGGGATCTCGATCGCGCGCTGACCCTCGCCGTGGCCGGGGCCGCCGAGGCACGGTCGGCGGCCCATTACGCTGCGCCCATGGGACGCCTCGACGATCTCGACCTGACCCTCAAGCTCTCGCGCAAGGAGGAGGCGGCGCGGTTGGAGGCGGGCGCCGTGCGGCTGGCGCAGCTGCGGCTGGCGCTCGGCGGGCAGATCGGCAGCGGCCGGATCGGGCCGCCGCTGCTGGTCGTCTTCGAGGGCTGGGACGCGTCGGGCAAGGGCGGGGCGATCAAGCGGCTGGTCCATCCGCTCGACCCGCGGCACTACCGCGTCGCCCAGTTCGCGGCGCCGACGCCGGACGAGCTGCGCCACCACTGGCTGCAGCGGTTCTGGCTGCCGCTGCCGGGCAAGGGCGGGATGGCCGTCTACGACCGCACCTGGTACGGCCGGGTCCTGGTCGAGCGGGTCGAGGGCCTGACGGCGGAGGAGGACTGGCGCCGCGGCTACAGCGAGATCCGCGAGTTCGAGCACCAGCTGGTCGACGACGGCACGCTGCTGGTCAAGTTCTGGCTGCACGTCAGCGACGAGGAGCAGCTGAAGCGCTTCGAGCGCCGCCGCGACGACCCGCTGAAGGCGTGGAAGCTGACCGACGAGGACTGGCGCAACCGCGGCAAGCGCGACGCCTACACCGCCGCGGTCGAGGAGATGGTCGCCGAGACCGACGCCGAGCGGTCGCCCTGGGACCTCGTCGCCGCCGAGAGCAAGCGCTGGGCGCGGGTCTTCGTGATCGAGACCGTCGTCAAGCGGATCGAGGAGCACTGCCGGACGGTCGGCTTCCCGCTTCCCGAGCCGCTGCCGGTGAGCGAGGACGACTAGCGCGACGGCGCCGTCGCGCCGCCCCGCCGGGCTCTTCATCGACGCTTCACGTGGCGCCTGGGAGGCTGCGCGCCATGTTCACCGTCCGACGCTCCATTCGCTCGCTCCTCCTGGCCGTCGTCGCGGTGCTGCTCGCGGCCGCGCCAGCGACCGCCGCCCCGACGCCGAAGGTCGACGGCAACCGCCTGGTCGACACCACCACCGGCAGCGCCTTCGTCCCCCGCGGCGTCAACTGGCCGAGCTTCGAGTACGCGTGCCACTACGGCTACGCCTACGCGAACGAGGCCGGCCCCGCCACCGTCGGCCCGACCGACGAGCAGGCCCGGCTGATCGCCAGCTGGCACGCCAACGTCGTCCGGGTGCCGCTGAACCAGGACTGCTGGCTCGGCGACGACGGCCATCCCGCCGGGGGCCTGTCCGCCGACGGCTACCGCAACGCGGTCGCCGACTGGGTCTCGCGACTGCACGCCGCCGGGCTGGCGGTGATCCTGGACCTCCACTGGAGCGGTCCGGACGGCGTCGCCGCGGACGGCCAGCGGATGCTGGCCGACGACCGCTCGCCGGCCTTCTGGACGTCGGTCGCGACCCGCTTCCGCGACGACCCGTCGGTGCTCTTCGACGCCTTCAACGAGCCGTTCTCGCAGAGCTTCGACGACGGCACGACGGTCCCGCTCGACTGGGCCTGCTGGAGCAACGGCGGCTGCCCCGCCCCGCGCCAGAACGACGGCGCCGGCGCCTTCGACGGCCAGACCTTCACGACCACCGGGATGCGCGCGCTGGTCGCCGCGATCCGCGGCGCCGGGGCCCAGCAGCCGATCCTGCTCGGCGGGCTCGACTACGCCAACGACCTCCGCGGCTGGCTGGCCGCGCGCCCGGACGACGGGCAGCTGGTCGCCAGCTTCCACAACTACAACGGGCAGCGCTGCCAGGACCAGGCCTGCTGGGACGCCGAGATCGCGCCGGTCGCCGCGCAGGTCCCGGTGGTCACCGGCGAGTTCGGCGAGACCGACTGCAAGGACACGCACGACCGCCGCTACATGGACTGGGCCGACGCCCACGGCGTCGGCTACCTGGCCTGGCAGTGGGTGGTGCTGGCGCCGAACGAGCGGGCGACCCCGGCCTGCGCCAGCCTGACCCTGATCAACGACGTCCAGGGGACGCCCGCGGCGCCCAACGGCACGGCGCTGCACGACCACCTGGCGCAGCTGGCCGGCGCCAAGCCGGGCGATCGGCGCGCCCCGCGACCGACCCGGATCCAGCTGCGGCGCACGGGCCGCGGCCTGGCCGTCCGCCTGCGGCTGGACGAGGCGGCGACGGTCCGGGCGACGCTGACCCGTCGCGGCAGCGACCGGCGGACGGTCGTCAGCCGTCGGCTCGGCCGCGGCACGCGCCTGCTGACGCTGCTCCGCCGGCGACCCGCCCCCGGCCGCTACCGCGTCTCGCTGCGCGCGACCGACGCGGCCGGGAACCGGTCGCCCGCCAAGAGCGCCTCGCTGACCGTCCGCTGAGCCCGGTGGCCTGGTGGGCCTAGCCCCGCCAGGCCCCCGGCCGCGCCCACCGCCGCCCGGCGAACCGCCACCAGGTGCCGGCCAGCCGCACGCCGATCAGCAGCACGATCCCGCCCCAGACGCCGGCGATCCCCCAGCCGGCGTCGCGCATCAGGATCATCGCCGGGATCCCGACGGCGGCGGCGACGACCATCGCGATCGCCAGGAAGCGCGCGTCGCCGGCCCCGATCAGGATCCCGTCGAAGGCGAAGACCGCGGCGGCGAACGGCAGCATCAGGCAGAGCAGCGGCCACATCGCGTCCGCCCGGTCGCGGACCTCGGCCTCGTCGCTGAAGGCGCTGACGATCGGGTCGTGGAGCAGCAGCAGGAGGACCGCGGTCAGCACGCCGAGGGCGACCGTCCAGCCGACCATCCGGTGGGCCGCCGCGACCGCCTCGTCGATCCGGCCCCCGCCGAGCGCCCGCCCGATCAGCACCTGGCCGGCGATCGCGATCGCGTCCAGGACCAGCGCCAGGAAGAGGAACAGCTGCCAGCCGATCTGGTGCGCCGCCAGCGACGGCTCGCCGACGCGTGCGGCGATCGCCGACGCGGCGCTGAACGACAGCAGCAGCGCCCCGGTCCGCACCAGCAGCAGCAGGCCGGTGCCGCCGAGGTGGCCGAGCAGCGCCGCCGACGGCCGCCGCGACGTCCCGCGCGAGCCGCGCCAGAGGACCGCGAGGAACCCGGTGCCCATCGCCAGCTGCCCGGTCAGGGTCGCGATCGCGCTGCCGTCGAGGCCCAGGTCGGCGCCGTAGATCAGCAGCGGGTTGAGGACCAGGTTGACCGCGTTGCCCACGAGCACCAGCAGCAGCGGGGTGCGCAGGTCGCCGGTGCCGCGCAGCCACCCCTGGGCGGCCAGCCCGAGGATCGCGCAGGCCAGGCCGGGGGCCGCGATCCGCAGGTAGCGCGCGGCGGCGTCGGCGGTCGCGCCACGGCCGCCGAGGAGGTCGATCCAGGCCGGCCCGGCGAGGATCGCGATCGCCGCCGCCAGCAGCCCGGCGCCGACCCCGAGCCACAGCGACTGGGCGGCCAGCCGGTGGACCAGCTCGTGGCGGCCGCCGCCGTGGAGCCGCGCGACCGCGGCGGTCGTGGCGTAGGTCACCACCACGCCGAGCCCGGCCAGCGTCCCCAGGACCGCGGCCGCGAGCGCCAGCGCGGCCAACGGCCGGGTGCCGAGGTGGCCGACCATCGCCGTGTCGACCAGCAGGTAGGTCGGCTCGGCCGCCAGCGTCCCCAGCGCCGGGAGCGCCAGGCGCAGGATCTCGCGGTCGTGCGGGGAGCGGGCCAGCATCGGGGCCGGCGAGCGTACCCCGCCGGTCGCGCCGGCGAGCGGGCCACCCGCTCACCGGTGGCCCGGGGCGCGGGCCCGTCAGCCGATCAGGCCGCCCAGCGTCCGCAGCAGCCGCTGGACGGTGCGGCCGGAGGCGATCTCCTGCAGGTCGGCGCCGAGCCGGACGACGACCTCGCGGGCCGCGCGCGCCGCGTCGGTCGACGAGAACGGCTCGGTGCCCAGCGCCAGCTGCAGGCCCGCCGGACCCCCGTGGGCGTTCGCGTAGGCCACCTCGCGGCGCAGGTCGCCGACGCCGTTGCTGGCCGGCAGCGGCAGCAGGTTGAGCGTGCTCAAGGTGCCCAGCGCGCGGCCGTCCTCGGACAGGAACGCGCTGCCGGAGTCGCCCGGGATCCCGGGGGTCAGGGTCAGGACCGTGTGGGTCCAGCCGCCGTCGCCCTGGCCGAGGCTGATCCCGGTCTTCGGCTTCAGCAGCTCGAGGCCGGCCCGCAGCGACGAGTTGCCGTAGGAGTGGACCCCGTCGAGCGCCTTCGTGTCGGCCCCGAGGCCGTTGGGGCCGCCCCAGAAGGGCACGCTCGGGTTGACCCGCCCGGCGTCGGCCGGGTCGATCCGGACCAGCGCCAGGTCGTTGTGGGCGCAGGCGTTCGGGTCCTTCTCGCCGTTGGCCTGCATCGTCACCCACGAGCTGTAGACGATCGTGCCGGGCTTGGTGGCGCCCTCGATCGCGACCTTCGTCCCGACCGGCAGCGTCTTGGCGTCGCAGCCGTTGGTGTCGGTCGCCTCGCCGGTGCTCTGGCAGTGGGCCGCCTGGCCGATCAGCACGTCGCTGCCGCTGGTGAAGACGAAGTTCGACGTGCACTGGCCGCTGCCGACGGTCCGCGTCTGGACGCCGGGGCGGATCGTGGCCGACGAGGCCGGCGCCCAGGCCGCGCCGGCGGCGGTCGGCACCGTCGCCAGGGCAGCGACGGTCAGGGCGGGAACGAGCAGTCGACGGTGCATCACGGCCTCCAACCAGGCGTAGACGGAGGACGCCCCTCCGCGCCCCCTCGCGGCGATCGTACCGCGCGTCGGATCTCGTGTGCGATGTATCCGGCGACGGTCCGGGGAACGGCGGCGGAAGGCCCAGGAGTAGGCTCCGGCTGGCCGCCGCCCGGCATCCGACGGGGCCTCCCGGGCCCCGCGCCGAGCGGCACCCTGGGTGCACGCCACCCAGGTGACATCCACGCGACATCCCCGAGGCAGACATGGCAACGGCAGAGATCCTCTACGGCGGCGAGACCCAGAAGGCCGTCGAGAACTTCCCGATCTCCGGCGAGCGGGTGCCGATCCAGGTGATCAAGTGGCAGGCCCGGATCAAGGGCGCCGCCGCCGCCGTCAACGCCGAGCTGGGCAAGCTCGACGGCGAGATCGCCCGGAAGATCCAGGACGCCGCCAAGGCGATCGCCGCCGGCGAGCACGACGAGCAGTTCCCGATCGACGTCTTCCAGACCGGCTCGGGCACCTCGACGAACATGAACGTCAACGAGGTCATCTCGGCGCTGACCGGCGGGGCCGCGCACCGCAACGACCACGTGAACATGGGGCAGTCGTCGAACGACACCTTCCCCTCGGCCGTCCACCTGGCCGCGCTCGACGACGCGACGAACAAGCTGCTGCCGGCGCTGGCGCAGCTCGAGGCGTCGCTGGCCGCCAAGGCGACCGAGTTCCACGACGTCGTCAAGTCCGGCCGGACCCACCTGATGGACGCGGTCCCGGTCACGCTCGGCCAGGAGTTCGCCGGCTACGCCGCCCAGGTCCGCCTGGGCGCCAAGCGGGTCGCGAACGCGCTGCCGCAGGTCGGCCAGATCCCGCTCGGCGGCACCGCCACCGGCACCGGCCTCAACACCCCGGCCGAGTTCGCGCCGAAGGTCCGCGACCTGCTGAAGGCCGACTCCGGCCTGGACCTGATCGCCCCGCCGGAGGACCCGTTCGAGGCCCAGGCCAACCGCGACGCGCTGGTCGAGCTGTCCGGCGCGCTGAAGGTCGTCGCGGTCTCGCTGACCAAGATCGCCCAGGACATCGCGCTGATGGGCTCCGGTCCGCGCGCCGGCATCGGCGAGCTGTTCCTGCCCGAGCTCCAGAAGGGCTCCTCGATCATGCCGGGCAAGGTCAACCCGGTCCTGCCCGAGGTCGTCCTGCAGGTCAGCGCGCAGGTGATCGGCAACGACGCCGCGATCACGATCGGCGGCCTCCAGGGCCAGTTCGAGCTGAACGTCCGCGTGCCGCTGATCGCCCGCAACCTGCTGCAGTCGATCCACCTGCTGTCGACCGCGTCGGTCGCCTTCGCCGAGAAGTGCATCGACGGCGTGCAGGCCAACAAGCGCGGCACCGACGCGTCGGCTGGCGCCACGCTTGCCACGGCGACGGCGCTGAACGAGGCGATCGGCTACGACAAGGCGACCGAGATCGTCAAGAAGGCGACCGCCTCGGGCGAGCCGCTGCGCGACGTCGCGATCGCCGAGGGCGTCGATCCCGAGCTCTACGACTCGACGATCGACCTGCGCCGGATCGCGGCAGGCAACCAGGGCTAGGCGGGCGGCGGGCTGGGGCGCCGGCGCGAGGCGGGCCGCGGGCGGCAGGGCGGCGGGCGGCGGGCTGGGGCGCCGGCGCGAGGCGGGCCGCGCGATCCGCGGCGTCGGCGTCGGCGTCGCCTGCAGGCCGCCATACGGTCATCTGACCGCGCCTCCGCTGTCGAGATGGCGATTGGACGTCCTTGGGACGGCCGATCGTCGTCTCGCTTCCGCGGTGACATCGAGATGGCGATTCGACGGCCCGGGGCGTTCGATCGCCGTCTCGCTCCCTCGGCGGTGCCGAGATGGCGATTGGAGGTCCCGGGAGCGGCCGATCGCCATCCCGCTCCCCCGGCGGTATCGAGATGACGATTCGACGGCCCCGAGCGCTCGATGGTCGTCTCGCTTCCGCGGCGGTGCCGAGACGGCGATTCGACGTCCCGGGCGCACCGGTCGCCCGCCGCGTCTGGCGCCCGGGGGTGGGCCGGGAGCCGTCGCGCCCGCGGATCGCACCGCTGCGGCGGGCGTTCGACGGTGCCGCCCCGCAGACCCCGCCGCGGGGCGCCATCATCGCGGGCCGAATGAGGTTCACGCGCGCCGAGCTGGAGTCGTTCCGCGACCACGAGGTCCCCGACCTGGTCGGCCCGGACCTGCGGCTGCTGTTCGTCGGGATCAACCCGGGGCTCTGGACGGCCGCGGTGCAGACGCACTTCGCCCATCCCGCCAACCGCTTCTACCCGGCGATCGCCGCCGCCGGCATCAGCGACTACGAGATCGACCGCGCCGCCGGCATGTCCGACGCCGACCGCGCCCACCTGACCGGCCGCGGCGTCGGGATCACGAACCTCGTCCGGCGCGCGACCGTGCGCGCGTCGGAGCTGTCGCGGGACGAGCTGCGCGAGGGCGGAGAGCGGTTGCTGCGGTTCGTCGCCGAGCACCGCCCGCGGGTCGTCGCGATCGCCGGGATCACGGCCTACCGCGACGCCTTCGGCGAGCGCAAGGCCGTGCCCGGGCGCCAGCCGGACCGGCTCGAGGACGCCGCGCGGTTCGGCGACGCGGCGCTCTGGGTCGTCCCCAACCCGAGCGGGCTCAACGCCCACGAGACGGTCGCGACGCTGGCGGCCGCCTACCGCGCAGCCGCGGTCGAGGCCGGCGTGGTCGAGGCCTGAGCCGCGCGCCGCCGGGCGTCGATCGGGCGTCGGGACACGAGCCCGCGCGGAGGCTCCGGGTGCCCGGGCGCGTTCGGAGGCGGCCGTGGCGGGCTCGGTCGACGGCTTCGAGGATCGACGCCGTGTCGCGGCTTCGTCTCGTGGGCAGATCGGGTCGAGCGGCCGTGGCACTACGCTGGACGCGATGCCGATCGAGCTGCCGCCCGCGAGCGACCTCCCGCCGCGGATCCGCTGGGTGACGCTCTCGACCGCCCGGATCGAGGAGGAGCGAGCCTGGTGGGTCGGGGCGCTCGGCCTGACCCGCACGCCGGGGGCGCCCGACGGCGGGTTCGCGGTCGCGATCGGCGACGGGGTCCTGGCCTTCCGGCCGATCGACGAGGGCCATCCGAGCCTGGCCCGCGGCGGCCCCTGCCATCACGTCGCCCTGGAGGTCGCGCCGGACCGGCTGGTCGAGGCCGCGCGCTGGCTGCGCGGCGCGTCGCCGCTGCTGACCGTCGACGACGGCGAGACGATCGTCGACTTCCCGGCCTGGGCGGCCCACAGCGTCTACGCGGTCACCCCGGCCGGGCATGTCGTCGAGCTGATCGCCCGCCACCGGCGCCCGTGGGAACCCGAGCCGGCCTCCGACGGTGGCGCCCCGGGCGGGCCGGGCCTGATCCGCGGCCTGAGCGAGGTCGGCGTCTGCGCCCCGGACGTCTCGGCGCTGGTCGACCGCCTGGCCGGGCTCGGCATCCCGACCTGGTTCGGCGATCCGCAGAGCGGCTTCGCGGCCGCCGGCGACGAGGCCGGCCTGCTGATCTGCGTCCGCGAGTGGCGGCCCTGGTTCCCGACCGATCGGCCGGCGGTGCCGGGACCGATCGCGATCGCGATCGAGGGCGTCCCGGGCCTGCACGCCGACGAGCCGGTCCCGATCGGCAGCGCGACCGAGCTGCGCGGGATGCCGACCCTGGGCTGAGGCGGTCCCTCCGGCGCGTCGCCGCGGCCCTCGATCTGGGTGACCGGGGCGATCGCGAAGCGGCGACGGGTGGGGCCGGGTCGGTGGCGGGGTGGCTGTCGCTGGCTGAGTGGGTCTTGGGCGTGGGTCGGGCGGCTGGTTGTCGGGTGCGTGGCTGGGTGAGCCTTGGTGGGTGGCTGCACGACGCGCCAGGGCCCGTGGTTCGGGGAGCGTTTGGCGTGTGATGCAGGTCTGGGGTGCGTCAGGCGCCAGGGCCCGTGGTTCGGGGGTGGTGTGGCGTCTGGTGCGTGTGGGTTGGCGCCGTATGCGCGCCCGGTCCATGGCGCGGCGCGCGCGTGGCCTCTCAGGTGTGGTCGTTGCTGCCGGATCGGCCGGTCGATCCGGCCCGTCACCGCAGGTGGGCAAGGACCGGGGGGTCCGGCCCGTCAGCCCAGACCGTCAGCCGCCGGCCGCGGTTGTGGCCGCGGCCAACACCAGCCCGCCCGTACCCAGCCCCAGTCACCCGAGCACCTGGCCGGCGGAGCCGACCGACGCACCGCGGGCCAGCAAGGCCCAGGGCCAGTCGCCGCAGTGCCCCCAGGCTCCGCCGGCTCAGTGCCCGGCGCGCTCGCCGGCCGCGGCGAGCGCCGCCTTGGTCACCGCGACCGACGGCTTGGGGTTGCCGTCGTAGGTGAAGAGGCCCTTCTGGTTGAGCCCCCGCACCAGCCGCAGCGGGCCCTTGTAGACGTTGCGGATCGATCCGCCGAGGAAGGTCGGGGCGACGCCGAAGTCGCGCAGGTTCCAGATCAGCGTGCCCTGGATCTTGGGGTTCGCCGCGTAGGCCGCGATCGTCGTCTTGATCAGGTTCGCCTGGTAGTCGTAGCCGCCCGGCCGCGAGGTCGAGTTCTCGCCGTTGGCCTCGGCACCGAACTCGGTGACCACGATCGCCTTGCCGGCGTAGATCTTCGTGGCCTTGTCGGTGTAGGCCTTGATCCGGCGGGCCAGGTAGGGCATCGGCGCGCCCGGCTCGCTGTACCAGCCCTCGTAGTTGGTGATCCCGATCGCGTCGACGTACTGGTAGACCGGGCCCATCCGCTGCGGCAGGCGGCTGTCCCAGACCTCGCGACCCGGCTGCCCGTTGGGCTGGCGGCAGCTCTTCGGCTTCGTCTGCCAGACGCCGAGCGCGACGATCCCGAGCGTGTTCGGCCGGCAGAGCTTGCGCGGCGTGCCCCAGACGTCGAGCGCGACGAGCCGGTCCGGATCGAGCCGCTTGAGCTTGCGCGAGGTCTCGCGGATGTACGGGATCTGGCCGTGGCTGTTGCCGTTCTTGGCGATCTCGTTGACCAGGTTCCAGACGATCGTCGACGGGTGCGTCTGCTGCTCGTCGAGCGTCGTCTGCACGCGCTCGCGGATGTTCCGCTGCTGGGCGGCGCTGCGGTTGGTCCACGAGCCGGGCGAGTCGACCGGCCCGATCCCCTGCCAGACCATGATCCCGGCGGCGTCGAGGCGCTCGAGCAGCGCCGGGGCCAGCGGGTGCTGGGCGCGCGTGGCGTTGGCGCCGATCGCCTTCAGGTCGTCGATCAGCGAGTCCATCTGCGGCGCGTGGAGCCCGGTGCCGTAGCCCGGCGCGTCCTCGTGGATCGACGCGCCGCGCAGCTGGATCCGCTTGCCGTTCAGGTACAGCTGCCCGCGACGCTGGCTCATCTGCCGCAAGCCGGTGCGGGTCTGGTAGGCGCTCTCGCCCGCGACGCCGAGCGTCAGGTCGTAGAGGTTCGGCGAGCCCGGGGCCCACAGCGCCGGGTCGTCGATCGTGACCGTCACCGACGCGCGGCGGGTGCCGGAGCGGGGGACCGTCGTCTTCGGGAAGTCGAGCTTGACCTCCTGGCCCTCGCGCCGCAGGACGCCGGACAGCTGGATCCCGCGCGTGACGCTGCGGTTGGTGATCGCGGCGCTGACGGTGACCTTGGCGCTGCCGTTCGACTGCAGCCGGGTGACCACGTACGGGGCCTTGACCTCGCTCGCGCCGAGGCGGCGGAGCGTGACCTCGCGGTTGATGCCGCCGAAGTTGAACCAGGCCCGGTGCCAGCCCTGGTTCTTCATCTTCTCGGGGTCGCGCCAGTCGGCCCGGACCACGATCGTGTGCTGGCGCCCGGCCGTCAGCTGGGTGCGGGCCTCGAACGGCAGGAACTCGCCGGTGTGGCTGGCGACCTTGCGGCCGTCGACCCAGACGGTCGCCTTGTGGTTGACCGACCCGAAGGCGATCGCGTAGGCGCCGGTCTGGTCGACCTGGACGGTCCGCCGGTACCAGGCGATCGACCCGCGATGGCTGAGGACGCCGGCGGCCCCGGTGATCCGGTCCGCGTTCGGCACGTAGGGGACGGTGACGACGTTGCCGTCGAAGCCGCCCTTCTGCCAGCCGCTGGCGAGCCCGCCGTCGTTGGGGTCGCTGGCGACCGTCCAGTCCGTGTCGAGCGCGATCCGGCCGAACGGCCCGCCGAGCGTCATCGGGACCCCCGGGGTGCCCGCGGCGGGCGGATCGGCGGCCCGCAGCGGCCCCGGTGCGATCGCCGTCGCCGCGACGCCGGCGAGCAGCGTCAGCACCAGCAGGCGCGGACGGAGGTTCTGGACGAGGCGGACGTTCTGGGGCATGGAGGATCGAGCGCCACTCGACGCGGCCCGCGACGAACGACCGCGCGAGCGTAGCGAAGCGGACCCCTCCGGCACGCCACCGGCGTTCGCCGCCAGCGGTCGCGCTACCGTCGGATCGGTGCCTGCTCCCGGGAATCCCCCCGCCCCGGCGCGGGCGGCCGCGTGCCGCTCCCGAAGCGGCCGGGCCGCCTGCGCGCTGCTGGCCGCGGGTCTGATCGCCTGCGGGACCGCGGACGCCGGCCACGCCGCCGGCAGCCGGCTGGTGGTGACCGGCGCCGGCTTCGGGCACGGCGTCGGGATGAGCCAGTGGGGCGCCCACGGGATGGCCGAGCGCGGCTCCGATGCCCGCGCGATCCTCGCCCACTACTACCCGGGGACCGCCCTGGCCCGGCTGCCGAGCAGCCCGTCGGTGCGCGTGGCGCTGCAGTGGGGGCGGCGCGAGGCGACGGTCTCGGGCGCGAGCCGGATCGGCGGCCTGGCGGTCCGCCCGGAGCGCTCCTACCGGCTGCGACGCAGCGGTGGCGGGATCGCGGTCCTGCCGGCGGGCGGCGGCAGGCAGCTGGGCCGGGCGCCGGGCGGGGTCCGCGTCCTGTCGCCGACCGGGCTGCTGGCGGTCGCCGGGGTGGCGGCGGACGGGGTCCGGGACGGCCGCTTCCGCGGAGCGCTCGACGTGCTCCCCGACGGCGACGGCGTGCTGGTCGTCAACGACCTCGACCTGGAGCAGTACCTGCGCGGCGTGATCACCGGCGAGTCGCCGGCCGACTGGCCCGCGGCGGCGCTCCAGGCCCAGGCGATCGCCGCCCGCAGCTACGCGATCACGACCCCGGTCGGCGGCCGGCCCTTCAGCCAGTGGCCGGACGTGCGCTCGCAGGTCTACCGCGGGGTCGCGGGCGAGACCGCCAGCGGCGACGCGGCCGTCAGCGCGACCGCGGGCCAGGTGGTGACCGTCGACCGGGCGCCGGTCACGACCTACTTCTTCTCGACCAGCGGTGGCCGCACCGAGGCGGTCGAGAACGTCTTCGGCGGTCCGCCGCGCTCGTGGCTGCGCAGCGTCGACGACCCCTACGAGGCCGACGCGCCGCTGCACCGCTGGACCCGCCGCTTCGCGCCCGCCGACGCCGATCGCCGCACCGCCCGCTTCGGGGTCGGGCCGCTGCGCCGGATCGAGGTCGTCCGTCGCGGCGACTCGCCGCGGATCCGGACCGCGCTGGTGGTCGGCGGATCCGGCTCGCGGACGGTCGACGGCGGCGCCCTGCAGCGGGCGTTCGACCTGCCCGACCGCTGGGCGACCTTCACGACGACGTCGATCTCCGGCTGCCTGCGCCCGCGGGCCGCGACGGCGGGCGGCCGCGCGCCGGTCCCCGCCGACGACCGGCCGCTGGTCGCCGACGACCCGGCCGGCGGGACGCTCGAGCTGCTCGGCCGCGGCACC
>NZ_AGUD01000218.1 GCF_000240225.1 Patulibacter medicamentivorans | reverse complement strand
GTCCGCGAGGCCCAGCGACGGGTGCTGCCGGCCGCCGACGCCGGCACGCTGCCGACCGACCTGGTCGCGGTCCTCGACGGCGGTCGCGCCGCCCGCCGACGGGATCCCGCCGGGGCCGGGCCGGCCGACCTCAGCGGCCGCGAGCTCGAGGTGCTGCGCGCGCTCGCCGGCAGCGGCAGCCTGCGCGACGTCGCCGATGGCCTGTTCGTCTCGCGCAACACGATCAAGACCCACACCCGCGCCCTGTACTCCAAGCTCGGCGTCGCCTCGCGCCAGGACGCGGTCCGCCGCGGACGCGAGCTGGGGCTGCTCGGCCGGAGTCGTCCGGCCGCGGCGCTGACCGTCCCCGCCGCCCATCCCCAGGAGCGCCACCGATGACCCTGCATCCCGATCGATCGACGGCGACGCCGGCGGCCGAGCGCTTCGGCCTCGCGACCAGCACGGTGATGGTCGTCGAGGACCACGACTTCCAGCGCCGGACGATGCTCCAGATCCTCGCCAACCTCGGCGCCGGGGCGCTGCTCGAGGCGGCCGACGGCGAGGGCGCCCTGGCGCTGGTGGCGGAGGGCTCGGTCCCGGACGTCGTGCTCTGCGACCTCGACATGCCGGGGCTCGACGGCGTCGCCTTCCTGCGCGAGCTGGTCGCCCGCGGGATCGACGCCGAGGTCGTGATCGTCAGCGGCCTGGAGGGCCCGCGGCTGGCGGCGGCCGAGCGCGACGCGCGGGCCGCCGGCGTCCGGCTGCGCGGCACGATCGGCAAGCCGCTGACCGCGCGGCGGCTGCTCGCGGTCCTCCAATGAGCGGGTCCGGGCGGCGGGCGCGACCACGCCGGCGCCCGCCCTCGATCCGCCAGGGCCTCGGCGCGCTGCTGGCGGCGGTCGTGCTGCTGGCGGTCGGGCTGCTGTTCGTGACCGCGCTCCAGCAGCGGACGGCGGACGAGCGGAGCACCGCCGAGCAGGCGCGCGTGACGTCCTTCCGGCTCGCCGACCAGATGCGCCAGACCTCGAACGACCTGACGCGGATGGTGCGCCTGTACGTCGCCACCGGCGACCGGCGCTACAAGGACTACTACGACCGGATCCTGGCGATTCGCAGCGGCAAGGCGCCGCGGCCGCTGCACTACGACAGCTCGTTCTGGGACCGGGTCCTGGCCCGCGGCCTGCGCGGGGTGCGGACCGGGCCGCCGGCGTCGCTGCCGGACCTGATGCGGCGGGCGCACTTCGCTCCGGCCGAGTTCCGGGCGCTGGCCGAGTCGCTGCGCCACTCCAACGACCTGGCGGTGACCGAGGTCCAGGTGATGGCCAAGGTCGCTCCCCGGATCGCCCGCGGGATCGACGCGGGCTACCAGCGCGACACGGCCGCCCAGTACGAGCGGCTGGTCGACCTGGAGTACCACCGCAAGAAGGACCGGATCATGGCCGCGATCGAGCGGTTCACCGGGCTCGTCGACCGCCGCACCGCCCGTCGCGCCGACGGGCTGCAGGCCCGCACCGATCGGCTGCTGGCGGTCCAGACGACGATCCTGGTCCTGTTCGTGCTGGCGGTCGGGGCGGCACTGGCGTTCGCGGCCCGGACGGTCGTCCGCCCGCTCCAGCGGCTGGCGGCGGCGACCCGCGCGATCACCCGCGGCGACTGGAGCCAGCGGGCCAGCCCCGACGGGGTCCGCGAGCTGCGGCAGCTGGCCGGGGACTTCAACGAGATGGCCGATGCGGTCCAGCGCGACCTGGCCGCGAGG
Source organism: Patulibacter medicamentivorans (assembly GCF_000240225.1). Lineage (GTDB taxonomy): Bacteria > Actinomycetota > Thermoleophilia > Solirubrobacterales > Solirubrobacteraceae > Patulibacter > Patulibacter medicamentivorans. Next base: position 1,976 of record NZ_AGUD01000218.1, on the reverse strand, counting down.
GTCCGCGCGGAGCAGGAGGCCAACGACGCCCAGCAGCGCCTGCGCACGATCGCCGACCGAGTCCCGGGCGCGGTCTTCCAGTTCCACGTTGACCGCGACGGCGCGCTGTCGGTGCGGTTCGCCAGCCGCGACGCCAGCATCCACGGCGCCGACGCCAACGAGGGGGTCGAGTTCCCGGCGGTCGCGCAGGCGGTGCTCGCCGCCGACCGCGGGCCGTGGCTGGACTCGATGGTGGCCGCAGTCCGCTCCGGCGGGGCCTGGCAGCACGAGTACCGGATCGTGGCGGCCGACGGCTCGATCGAGTGGATGCGGGCCCAGGCCGTCGCCCGCAGCGAGCCCGACGGCTCCGGCGACCTCTACGGCTACGTCGGCGACGTCACCGACCAGAAGGCGCTGCAGGCCGACCTGCTGCGGGCGCGCGAGGAGGCCGAGTCGGCGGACCGGGCGAAGTCGGCGTTCCTGGCGATGGTCAGCCACGAGCTGCGGACGCCGCTGGTCGCCGTCACCGGGACCCTCGAGGTGCTCGCGCTCGACGACCTCGACGGCCGCCAGCGGGAGCTGGTCGACGTCGCCCTGCGCTCGGCCTCGACGCTGCTGGCGGTGATCGGCGACGTGCTCGACTTCTCCAAGATCGAGTCCGGGCACCTGGACCTGGTCCCGCGGCCGACGGCGATCGGCCGGCTGGTGGAGGAGCTGGCGGCGCAGTACCGCCACAACGCGGCCGCCAAGGGCGTGCGGCTCACCAGCGCGGTCGCGGGCCCGCTGGCGGCCGTCCACGTGGTCGACGCCGACCGGTTGCGGCAGGTGCTCGGGAACCTCGTCGGCAACGCGATCAAGTACACGCCCGGCGGGGAGGTCGAGCTGCGCGTCGAGGCGGCCGACGGCGCCGAGAGCCTGGCCTCGCCACCGGGCCAGGACGAGCGCGGGAGCTCGCGGGCGACAGCGCCCGGCGCATCGGGGCCGGACGTCGTCCAGGCCATGACGTTCGCGGTGCGCGACACCGGGATCGGCGTCTCCCCCGAGGACCAGCGGCGGCTGTTCGCGCCCTTCGCCCAGGCCCGGACGCGCAACGACGGCACCGGCCTGGGGCTGGTGATCGCCCGCCAGCTGACCGAGGCGATGGGCGGGCGGCTGACGATGGAGAGCGCGATCGGCGAGGGCACGACGATGCGGGTCGCGCTGACGCTGCCGGTCTCGGCCGAGGGCGAGCAGCAGCGGCTCGCCGGCGGCGGGCCGACCGCCCGCCGCCGCCGCCCGTCGCGGGAGGGCGCGGCGGACGACGGGAGCCTGGTGCTGCTGATCGAGGACCACCCGGTCAACCGCGCGGTCCTCCAACGCCAGCTCGAGGCGATCGGCTTCGTGACCGACGTCGCCGGCGACGCGGCCGAGGCGCTGGAGCGGCTGCGGCGGACGACCTACGGGCTGGTCTTCAGCGACGTCCAGCTGCCCGACCTCGACGGCTACGAGCTGATCCGCCGCTGGCGCGAGGAGGAGCGGGCGATCGCCGGGCGCCAGCGCGTCCCGGTCGTGGCCCTGACCGCGAGCGCCGTCCACGGCGAGGAGGAGCGCTGCCGTGCCGCCGGGATGGACGACCTGGTCACCAAGCCGGCGCCGATGGCGGTGCTGGCCGGGACCCTGCGCCGGTGGCTGCCGCACGTCGCCTGGGAGGAGCCGATCGCCGCGCCCGACGCGGCGGGGGCGACGTTCGACCGCGGGGTCCTGGCCGAGGTCACCGGCGGCGATCCCGCCTTCGAGCGGTCGCTGATCGAGACCTTCCGGACGTCGCTGCGGGAGGACCTCGCGCGGGTCGAGTGCGCGCTCGGGACCGGCGACCACGAGGCGCTGCGGGCGGTCGCCCACCAGGTGGTCGGGGCCAGCCGGACGGTCGGCGCGCGGGTGGTCGGCGACGCGGCGCTGGCGCTGCAGCACGCGGCGGCGGACGGCGAGCCGGACGCGCGGCTGGGGGGGCGGGGGGG
>NZ_AGUD01000219.1 GCF_000240225.1 Patulibacter medicamentivorans | reverse complement strand
CGGCGGGCCTGGCGGCCGGATCGGCCCGGGCGGCCCGGGCGGGATGCCGGGCCGAGCGGGCGGGATGCCGCCGGGCACGGGCGGGCCGGGCGGGGGCGGCATGTTCGGCGGCGACACCCAGTCGCTGAGCCAGGCCGTCGCCTACGCCAGGGCCCACGGCGGCGGCACGGTCGCCGTCGCGAGCCAGAGCGGCGCCGCGTCGCAGATCCTGGCCTCGGGCTCGAGCAGCCCGGTGGTCGCGCTCGGCGGCTTCTCCGGCCGCGAGAGCCAGGTCAGCGTCGGCTGGCTGGCCGACGCGGTCGCGAGCGGCAAGGTTCGCTGGGTGATCGCCACCAGCGACGGCGGCGGGATGCGCGACGGTCGGGTCGGCGCCAGCGACGTGATGGCGATCGTCCAGGAGGTCGGCAAGGCGGTCCCGAGCGTCGACGGGCTCTACGACCTGCAGGGCCTCGCGAGCGCCCTGCGCGCCGCGGGGTAGCGGTGGGCGACGCGACGCTCCGGTCGCCGGTCGACCGGAACGTCGCGGTCCGTCGCCGGCGCCGGTCGCCCAGGCGGCTCCCAGGTTCCTCACAGGAATGGCGGCGATACTGGGCGCATGGCCACCGAAGCCGCTCCGGCGCACCGCGTCCTGGTCGTGGACGACGAGCCGAACATCGTCGACGTGCTCTCGATGGCCCTGAAGTTCCAGGGCTTCGAGGTCGCCACGGCGGCGACGGGGGAGGAGGCGCTGGCCCAGGTCGAGGCGTTCCGACCCCAGATCATGGTCCTCGACGTGATGCTGCCCGACATCACCGGGTTCGACGTCGCCGAGCGGCTCGGGGCGCAGCGCAGCCACGTGCCGATCATCTTCCTGACCGCCCGCGACGCGACCGAGGACAAGCTGCGCGGCCTCACCAGCGGCGGCGACGACTACGTCACCAAGCCGTTCAGCCTCGAGGAGCTGGTCGCCCGGATCCGCGTCGTCCTGCGGCGGACCGGCCAGGCGCTGGACGAGTCGCCGGTGCTGCGGTTCGAGGACCTGGAGCTGGACGAGGACACCCGCGAGGTGACCCGCGCCGGCGTCCCGATCGAGCTGACCGCCACCGAGTACCGGCTGCTGCGCTACTTCCTGCGCAACCCGCGCCGGGTCCTGACCCGGGCCCAGATCCTCGACCACGTCTGGGACTACGACTTCGGCGGCGACGCGCGCGTGCTGGAGACCTACGTCAGCTACCTGCGCAGGAAGCTCGAGGTCGTCGGCGACGACGGCCAGCCGCGGCCGTCGCTGATCCACACCGCCCGCGGCGTCGGCTACGCGCTGCGCGCGCCGAGGCGCTGAGCCGTGCCCCTGCGACCGACCACGCCGCCAGCGGCCGCCGAGGGGGCGGGGCCCGCCGCGGCCACCACCGCCGCGCCGCGCCGGCGGATCGACCCGCGCGGCTGGTCGCTGCGCGGGCGGCTGGTGGCCACGCTGTTCGTCCTGACCGCGGTCGCGATGGTCGTGCTGGCGGTCGTCACCTACGCGACCCAGCGCTCGTTCCTCAACGATCGCCTCGACGACCAGACCCGCACCGTGCTGCCGGCCGTCGGGCACGCCGTCGGCGAGGACGACGACGACCGGTCGTCGTCGAAGGAGCCGTCGGAGGACGGCAGCGAGGCGGCCGTCGTGCCCGGTCCGGGCAGCGCGCTGCCGCCCGGGGCCTACGTCGGCCAGCGCCGCGCCGACGGGACCTGGGCGTCGTATCGCCAGCCCCTGAGCTATCTCGGCAAGCGGCTGCCGCCGCCGCGGCTGCCGTCCGACCTGCGGCCGGAGCAGCTGCTGACCGTCGAGGCGGTCGGGACCGACGACGTCCGCTACCGGGTGCGGACGGCGGTCAACCCGCGCCGCGACGCGCTCGACGTCGTCGCGCTGCCGCTGAGCGAGGTCGATGACTCGCTCAGCCAGCTGCTGCTCGTCGAGGGCCTGGTGCTGGCCGCGACCCTCGCCCTGCTGACCGGCCTGGCCTGGATCGTCGTCCGGGTCGGCCTGCGACCGCTCGAGCGGATGACCGACATCGCCGGCGCGATCGCCGCCGGCGACCTCGACCGCCGCGTCGACGTCGCCGCCCCGGGGACCGAGGTCGGCAGGCTCGGCCTGGCGCTCAACGGGATGCTGGGACGCCTCGAGCGGGCGTTCGCCGAGCGCGAGGCGAGCGAGGGCCGGCTGCGGCAGTTCCTCTCCGACGCCTCGCACGAGCTGCGGACGCCGCTCTCGTCGATCCGCGGCTACGCCGAGCTGCACCGCGTCGGCGCGCTCCGCGAGCAGGCCGACGTCGAGCGGGCGATGGGCCGGATCGAGGACGAGGCCGCCCGGATGGGGACGCTGGTCGAGGAGCTGCTGGTGCTGGCCCGCCTCGACGAGACGCGCGAGAAGGCGACGGCCGATGTCGACGTCTCGCAGCTGGCCGAGGACGCCGCCCACGACGCCCACGCCGCCGCCCCCGATCGCGAGATCGCGGCCGACGTCGACGGCCAGGCGATCGTCCACGGCGACGGCGACCAGCTGCGGCAGGTGCTGGCCAACCTGGTCCGCAACGCGCTCGTCCACACCCCGGCCGGGACCCCGGTCGAGATCTCCTCGCGGCGCCGGGGCCGCTGGGTCGAGATCGAGGTCCGCGACCACGGCCCCGGCCTGCCCGACGTCGATCCCGAGGAGCTGTTCGGCCGCTTCTGGCGCAAGGAGGCGGGCCGCACCCGCGGGCCGAGCGGCGCCGGGCTCGGGCTCGCGATCGTGGCGGCGATCGTGGACGCCCACGACGGCGAGGTCGAGGCCCGCGACGCCGACGGCGGCGGGGCCTCGTTCGTGGTCCGGCTGCCGCTGGCGAAGGGCGCGCCGCCCGCCCCGCCGGCGTAGGCCGCCGGGCTACTCGGCGTAGAGCCCCTCGATCTCGGCCGCGTACTTGGCGGCGATCGGCTTGCGCTTGAGCTTCGAGGTCGGGGTCAGCTCGTCGCCGCCCGGCTCCCAGTCGACGGGCAGGATCCGAAAGCGCTTGATCTGCTCGACGCGCGACAGCCGCTCGTTGGCCCGGGCGACCTCCGCGGCGACCGCGGCGACGACCACCGGGTCGTCGCTGAGGGTCGCGGCGCTGGCGTCGTCGAGCCCGCGGACGGCGGCGTGGGCCGCGGCGGCGTCGGGATCGAGAACCAGCAGCGCGACGTTGTACGGTCGCGCGTCGCCGATCGCGATCGCCTGGCCGATCAGCGGGCCGGCGGCCTTCAGGACCAGCTCGATGTTCGCGGGCGACATGTTCTTGCCGGCCGCGTTGATCATCAGCTCCTTCTTGCGGTCGACCAGCCGCAGGTAGCCCTCCTCGTCGAGGGTCCCGATGTCGCCGGTCCGCAGCCAGCCGCCGTCGGCCATCGTCTCGGCGGTCTTGGCCGGCTCGCCGCGGTAGCCGCGCATCACGGTCGTCCCGCGAACGAGCACCTCGCCGTCGTCGGCCAGCCGCAGCTCGAGCCCGGGCACGGCCGGGCCGACGGTCCCGATCTTGATCCGGTCGGGCGGGTTGATCGCCGCGCAGCAGGAGAGCTCCGACATCCCCCACAGCTCGCAGATCGGCAGTCCGAGCGCGCCGAAGTACTCGAGCACGTCGGGCGGGATCGGCGCCGCGCCGGAGACCGACCAGCGGACCTGGTCGAGCCCGATCGCCGCCCGCAGCGGTCCCAGCACCAGCTGCTCGGCCTTGGCGTGCTCGGCCAGCAGCGCCGCGTCGGGACCGGGGCCGTCGCCGGCGATCAGGGCCTGCTCGGCGCGCACCCGCCGCAGGCCGACGTCGATCGCCCACCGCATCGCCCGCTGCCGCTCGGGGTCCGGCTCGCGGTCGAGCTTGGCGTCGAGCGCGGCCTTGATCTTCTCCCAGACCCGCGGCACGGCGCCCCAGATCGTCGGGCGGACGTCGGCCAGGGCGCCGGCGACCGCGCGCGGGTCGGGGACGCAGGTGATCTGGACCCCGAACGCCATCGCGCTGTAGTGCGACAGCCAGCGGTCGGCGATGTGGGCCGAGGGCAGGTAGGACGGCGCCCGGTCGCCGAACTCCAGCGGCAGCACCGCGGCGGCCGCGCGCAGCTCGGCCAGCAGGTTGTCGTGGGTCAGCTCGACGCCCTTCGGCGGGCCGGTCGTGCCGGAGGTGTAGATCAGGGTCAGGAGGTCATCGCCGGAGACCGCCCGCCAGGTGGCATCGAAGTCGAAGGACGGCTCGCCGAGCGCCTCCAGCTGCTCCAGCGAGATCGCGTCCGGGTCGTCGCCGTCGACGAGGATCACGTGTTCGACGGCGGTCGCTGGCCGCGCGGCCAGGACCCGGTCGAGGAACTGCCGCTCGCAGAGCACCACCCGGTTGCCGGCGTTGCCGAACAGGTGCACGATCTGCTCGGGGGCCGAGGTGTTGTAGACCGAGAACGGCGCCGCGCCGAGGTGGATCGCCGCGGTGTCGCAGAGGTGGAACTCGGGGCGGTTGACCAGCATCAGGCCGATGGTGTCGCCGCGGCGCACGCCGAGCGCGGCCAGGCCCGCGGCGATCCGGCGCACGCGCTCGGCGTAGTCGCGCCAGCGGATCTCGACCTCTCCGCCCGGCGTCCGCAGCGCGATCGCCTCGGGATCGATCGCGGCCGTGCGCTGGAACGCGGCGCAGAGGCTCGCGACGGCGAGCGGGTCGTCGGACGCGGTGTCGCGGGTGCTGCTGGTCTGCGTGGCCATGGCCGTCGGTTCTCCCGGTCGGTGACCCGGCGCGCTCGGGCGCCGGGGGCACGTCGTGCCCGTCGGGCGCGAGCCTCCCATCGCGAGCGGCGCCTGGCAAGCGGCAACGCGCCACGAATGATCGGTCGTCGCGGTGCGCTGCGCACCGCCGGCGGCGATACTCGGCCGATGCCCACGGCCATCTGCAACGGCGTCGAGCTGCACCACGAGGTCCACGGCGAGGGGACGCCGCTGATCTGCGTCCACGGGCTGGGGGCCGACCTGCGCGAGTGGGAGGCCAACCTGCCGGCCTTCGCCGCCCGCCACCGGACCGTCGTGCTCGACAACCGCGACGTCGGCCGCTCGGGCTACGTCGAGCAGCCCTACGAGGTCGAGGACCTGGCCGCGGACGTGCTGGCGCTCGCCGACCACCTGGGGATCGAGCGCTTCCACCTGCTGGGCGCGTCGCTCGGCGGGGCGATCGCGCAGCACGTCGCGTTGGCCGCCCCGGCGCGGGTCCGGACCCTGACGGTGGCGGTCAGCTGGGCCGGTGGCGGACGCTGGTGGCGGGCCCGCGGGCGCGCGCTCTGGCGTGCGGTGCCGCAGATGACGCCGGAGGAGGTCGTCGACCAGCTGCTGATGCTGAGCCTGTCGGCGGCCGCGTACGAGGACGATGCGCAGCGCTCGGCCGCCGCCGAGCGGCTGCTGGCCAACCCGCATCCGCAGCGGCCGGAGGGCTTCTGGCGCCAGGCGCGGGCAGCCAACCGCCACGAGGTCCGGGAGCGGCTGCGGGAGCTGACGATGCCGGTCCACGTGATCGGCGCCGAGCAGGACGTGATGGTGCCGGTCTGGATGAGCCGCGAGCTCGCGATGCTGGTCCCGAACGCCCAGCTGACGATCGTCGAGGGCGCGGCCCACGGGCTCAACCTGGAGCGGGCGGCCGAGTTCAACGCGCTGGTGCTGCGCTTCCTGCGCGAGGCCTGACGGGCCTCAGTCGTTCCACCAGCCGTGGAGCATCTCGCCGTCGCCGGGCCGGCGGGGCCCGACCGCGAGCAGCTCCAGACCCTCCGGGCCGGCCTCGAACGCCCGCACGGTCCGCGGGCCGACGCGCAGCGCGTCGTGGGGCGCCAGGTCCACGAACTCGTCGTCGACGCGCGCGCGACCGCCGCCGGAGAGGACGACGTAGAGCTCCTCGGCCTCGCCGTGGCGGTGGCCGAACGCCTGCCGCGCGCCGGGCCGGACGTGGTGGAGCGACACGCCGGTCCGCTCCAGCCCCAGGTCGGCGGTCACGAAGCGCGCCTCGCCGACGTGGCCGAGGCCGAACCCGGCGGCCTTGTCGGGCAGGTCGAGCAGGTTGAGGTGGGTGATGCCGTCGCGCGCCGGCGGCAGGTCGCCGACGCCGCCGAGCGGGACGCCGTCGATCCGGGCCACGGGCCGGCCGGGGTCGAGCAGCGCCAGCACCGCCGCCACCTGGGGGTCGTCCTGCAGTCCGGCGCTGGCGCGCTCGAGGTCCCCGGCCGAGCTCCACCGCTCGTCGACGCAGATCACGTCCGGATCCTCGCTGCCGCGGCTGATCACGTACTGGTCGCAGCCGGCGGTCCCGCGCAGCTGGTCGGCGACCTCCAGCAGCAGCCGGGCCAGCTCCTCGCCGGATCCGGGGCGGGCGGTGAACTGCACGTGGCGGGAGACGGTCGTCATGCTGGGCACGATGACCCGTCCGGGTGCCACGATCTTGGAGAAATCCGCCAACGCGGGTGGCGCGGAGGGAGACGTCGACGCGACCACCAGCACCCGCGGGATCCTGGCTCCGGGCGAGGCCGCGCGTCGCTTCACGCTCGAGCGGCGGGCGCCCGGCGTCGCCGTCGCCGGGCGGGTCGAGCGCTACTGGATCACCCGCTGGGACCTGCGCGGCCGGCCCGACCACGTCCAGCAGACGCTCCCGCATCCGTGCGTCAACCTGGTGGTCCACGACGGCATCGTCGGCGTCTACGGGATCGCGGCGGTCCGCGACGTCCGGCGCCTGCGGGGGCGCGGCGCGGCGGTCGGGGCCAAGTTCCGGCCGGGTGCGTTCGCGGCCCTGAGCGAGGTCCCGATGATCGACCTCAATGCCCGGCCGCACCGGTTGGCCGAGGTCCTCGGCCGCGACGGCGAGGTCCTCGAGCGCCAGCTGCTGGCCGCCGGGACCGACGATCCGACGCTGCCGATCGCGGCGATCGAGGCCTTCCTGGCGCCGCGGATGCCGGAGCGCGACCGGGCCTACGAGCTGGTGCGGGCGGTCGCGGCGGACATGCTCCGGCGCGCCTCGTCGACCCGCGTCAGCGCGCTGGCCCGCGACCACGGCGTCTCGCAGCGGACCCTGCAGCGGCTGTTCCGCGAGCTGATCGGCGTCGGCCCGAAGTGGGTGCTGCGCCGCTACCGGGTCCACGAGGCGGCCGAGCGGCTGGCCGACGCCGATCCGCCGTCGCTGGCGCGGCTCGCCCACGACCTCGGCTACGCCGACCAGGCGCACCTCAACCGCGAGTTCCGGGAGGCGGTCGGCGTGACGCCCGCGGCCTACCTGCGGGGTACGCCGCCGCCGGCCTGAGGCATCAACCACCCGTCCGTCCCCTTGCCCCGGTGGGGCTTGCATACTAGTGTGGCAACCCCGACGCGGGCGCCGTGCGATGCTGCGTCGGAGGCCCCTTCGAACCGGATCGCAGGACCGATGCCCGACGCCCCGCCCGACCCCGATCCCGCCGAGACCCAGGAGTGGCTGGAGGCGCTCGACGCCGTCCTCGACCACGACGGGCAGGACCGTGCCGAGGAGCTGCTGGAGCAGCTCGTCGCACGCGCCCGCCGCCGCGGGGTGACGGCGTCGCTCCACGGCACCACGCCCTACGTCAACACGATCCCGCCGGAGCGGCAGGCGGCGCCCGACACCGACCAGGCGCTCGAGCGGCGGGTCCGCTCGCTGGTCCGCTGGAACGCCCTGGCCACGGTCCTGCAGGCGAACAAGGAGTCGTCCGAGCTCGGCGGCCACATCGCCAGCTTCCAGTCGGCGGCGACGCTCTACGAGGTCGGCTTCAACCACTTCTGGCGCGCCCCGAGCGAGCAGCACGGGGGCGACCTGGTCTACATCCAGGGCCACAGCTCGCCCGGGATCTACGCCCGCGCCTTCCTCGAGGGCCGGATCGACGAGCAGCAGCTGCGCCACTTCCGGCAGGAGTCGACGGCCGGCGTGAAGGGGCTGTCGTCGTACCCGCATCCGTGGCTGATGCCGGACTTCTGGCAGTTCCCGACCGTCTCGATGGGCCTCGGCCCGCTGATGGCGATCTACCAGGCGCGGTTCATGAAGTACCTCGAGGGCCGCGGCATCAGCGACACCAAGGACCGCGACGTCTGGGTCTTCTGCGGCGACGGCGAGATGGACGAGCCGGAGTCGATGGGCGCGATCGGGATGGCCGGTCGCGAGAAGCTCGACAACCTGACCTTCGTCATCAACTGCAACCTCCAGCGGCTCGACGGACCGGTCCGCGGCAACGGCAAGATCATCCAGGAGCTCGAGGCCGAGTTCCGCGGCGCCGGCTGGAACGTGATCAAGGTCGTCTGGGGCTCGCGCTGGGACCCGCTGCTGGCCGCCGACCGCGACGGCCACCTGGTGCGGCTGATGGAGGAGGTCGTCGACGGCGAGTACCAGACGCTGAAGTCCCGCGACGGCGCCTACGTCCGCGAGCACTTCTTCGGCAAGCACCCCGAGACGGCCAAGATGGTCGAGGACTGGTCCGACGACGAGGTCTGGGCGCTCAACCGCGGCGGCCACGACCCGGCCAAGGTCTACGCGGCCTACGCCGCCGCGCGCGCCCACAAGGGCCAGCCGACGGTGATCCTCGCCAAGACCATCAAGGGCTACGGGATGGGGGCCTCGGGCGAGGGCCAGAACATCACCCATCAGCAGAAGAAGATGACCGAGAAGGTCCTGCTGACCTTCCGCGAGCGGTTCGGGCTGGAGCTGAGCGACGAGGAGGTCCACGACGTCTCGTTCCACAAGCCGCCCGACGACAGCCCGGAGATCGCCTTCCTGCGCGAGCGGCGCCAGGCGCTCGGCGGCAGCCTCCCGGCCCGGCGCGAGACGGCCGAGCCGCTCGAGGTCCCGGACCTCGGCGTCTTCAAGGCGGTGCTCGAGGGCAGCGCCGACCGCGAGGTCTCGACGACGATGGTCTTCGTGCGGCTGCTGTCGGCGCTGCTGCGCGATCGCGACCTGAAGAAGCACATCGTCCCGATCGTGCCCGACGAGTCGCGGACCTTCGGCATGGAGGGGATGTTCCGCCAGCTCGGGATCTACTCCCAGGTCGGGCAGCTGTACCAGCCGGAGGACTCCCAGCAGCTGATGTTCTACCGCGAGGATCGCCAGGGGCAGATCCTCCAGGAGGGCATCAACGAGCCGGGGGCGATGTCCTCGTTCATCGCCGCCGCCACGTCGTACTCGAACCACGGCGTGCCGATGATCCCGTTCTACGTCTACTACTCGATGTTCGGGTTCCAGCGGATCGGCGACCTGGCCTGGGCGGCCGGCGACAGCCGCGCCCGCGGGTTCCTCGTCGGCGGCACCGCCGGGCGGACGACGCTCAACGGCGAGGGGCTCCAGCACGAGGACGGGCACAGCCACCTGCAGGCCGCGCTGATCCCCAACTGCGTCGCCTACGACCCGGCCTACGGCTACGAGCTGGCCGTGATCGTCCACGACGGGCTGCGGCGGATGTACGCCGAGCAGGAGGACGTCTTCTACTACCTGACCGTCATGAACGAGAACTACCCGCAGCCGGCGCTGCCGGAGGGCGCGGAGGAGGGGATCCTGAAGGGGATCCACCGGGTCCGCGCGGCGGACGGGGACGCGGCCGTGCGGCTGCTGGGCTCGGGCACGATCCTGCGCGAGGTGCTGGCCGCGGCCGAGCTGCTGGCCGAGCAGTGGGGCGTCGCCGCCGACGTCTTCAGCGTCACCTCGTTCAGCGAGCTGGGGCGCGACGGCCGGGCGGTCGAGCGCCGCAACCGGCTGCACCCGACGGCGGCGCCCGAGGTCCCCTACGTGACCGCCACGCTCGGCGGCGACGGCGGGGCGGGAGCGACGCCGGTCGTCGCGGCCACCGACTACGTGCGGGCGGTCGCCGACCAGATCCGCCCGTGGGTCCCCGGCGAGTACCACGTGCTCGGCACCGACGGCTTCGGCCGCAGCGACTACCGCCGGGCGCTGCGCCGCTTCTTCGAGGTCGACCGCCACCACGTGGTGGTGTCGGCCCTGCACGCCCTGGGCCGGGCGGAGGACGCCCAGAAGGCCATCGAGCAGTACGAGATCGACGCCGACGTGGAGGCACCGTGGCAGCGCTGACCGAGGTACCCGTCCCCGACATCGGCGACTTCGAGGACGTTCCCGTCATCGAGCTGCTGGTCGCCGTCGGCGACGCCGTGGCGCAGGAGGACCCGCTGGTCGTCCTGGAGTCCGACAAGGCGACGATGGAGGTCCCGTCGCCGGTCGCCGGCACCGTCAGGGAGCTGAAGGTCGCCGTCGGGGACGCGGTCTCCGAGGGGACCGTGATCGCCGTCATCGAGGGCGGCGGGGAGCCGTCGAGCGGCGGCGGAGCGCCGGGCGCGGACGTCCAGGCGCCCGATGGCGGCGCCGGCACGACGGCCGGCGGTTCCGGTGACGACGCGCGGGCGTCCGGCGGCGAGCCGGGGGCCGACGATCGTCGTCTCGACGCCGACGGGGGCGCGAGCGAGCGAACGGGCGGCGATGGGACGTCGGATCGCGAACTCGTCGCGGACGACGCGGCGAGCGGCCGATCGGACGGCCCCGACGGCGGTGCGATCTACGCCAGCCCGACGGTCCGGCGCCTGGCCCGCGAGCGCGGGATCGACCTGGCGACGATCGCCGGCACCGGCCGCAACGGCCGGATCACCAAGGAGGACGTCGAGCGCGGCCCCGCCCCCGGCGCGGCCGCTGCGACGCCCCCGTCGGCGGCAGCGGCCGGCGACGAGGGCGGCGGCCTGGGGCTCGCCCCCTGGCCGAAGGTCAAGTTCGAGAAGTTCGGCGAGATCGAGCGGGTGCCGCTGTCGCGGATCCAGAAGATCTCCGGTCCCGTCCTCGCGCGCAACTGGGTGCGGATCCCGCACGTCACGCACAACGAGGACGCCGACATCACCGAGCTGGAGGCGTTCCGCAAGCAGACCAACGGCGAGCAGTCCGACGTCAAGGTGACGATGGTCGCGCTGCTGATGAAGGCGGCATCGGCGACGCTGAAGGCGTTCCCGAAGGTCAACACGTCGCTCGACGGCGACGACCTGATCTACAAGAAGTACCACCACATCGGCTTCGCGGCCGACACCCCCAACGGCCTGCTGGTGCCGGTCATCCGCGACGTCGACAAGAAGGGGATCCTCGAGATCGCGGCCGACCTGACCGAGCTCTCGGGCAAGGCGCGGGCCGGCAAGCTGATGCCGGCCGAGATGTCCGGCGGGACGTTCTCGATCTCGAGCCTCGGCGGGATCGGCGGGACCTCGTTCACCCCGATCGTCAATGCGCCCGAGGTGGCGATCCTCGGCGCGACCCGCTCGGCGATCAAGCCGGTCTGGAACGGCAGCGAGTTCGTCCCGCGGCTGATCCTGCCGCTGTCGCTGTCCTACGACCACCGCGTGATCGACGGCGCCGAGGCCGCCCGCTTCTGCGCCCACCTGTCCCGCGTCCTCGCCGACTACCGGAGGATCGTCCTGTGAGCAGCACCGTCGACGTCACCGTCCCCGACATCGGCGACTTCGAGGACGTCCCCGTCATCGAGCTGCTCGTCGCGGCCGGCGACGAGGTCGCCAAGGAGGACCCGCTGGTCGTCCTGGAGTCCGACAAGGCGACGATGGAGGTCCCCGCGCCGCAAGCCGGCAGGATCGCCGAGCTGCGGGTCGCGGTCGGCGACAAGGTCTCCGAGGGCAGCGTGCTGCTGACGCTCGAGGCCAGCGAGGCCGACGGCGATGGCGCGACCGGCGGATCGGGCTCCGAGGGCGCGACGTCCGCGGCCGGCGGGGGCGGGCGGGCGGACGCGGCGGGGACCGACGATCGCGGTCTCGACGGCGACGCTGGAGCGAACCGGCGATCGGATGGCTCCGGGACGGACGATCGCGGCCTCGGCGGTGACGCCGCGGCGAGCGCGCGATCGGCGGGCGGGCCCGCCACGTCGTCGGCTGCCGATCGCCCGCAGCCGTCGAAGGCCCCGCGTCAGGGCGAGGTCCACGCCGACCTGGTCGTCCTGGGCGCCGGCGTCGGCGGCTACACGGCGGCCTTCCGCGCCGCCGACCTGGGCCTCGACGTGGTGCTGGTGCACCGCGACGAGACCCTCGGCGGGGTCTGCCTGAACGTCGGCTGCATCCCGTCGAAGGCGCTGCTGCACGCCGCCAAGGTGATCACCGACGCGGCGGCGGCGAGCGAGCACGGGATCCGCTTCGGCGCGCCCGAGGTCGACATCGACGAGCTGCGCGCCTGGAAGGACGGCGTCGTCGGCCGGCTGACCGGCGGCCTGGCGCAGATGGCCAAGCAGCGCAAGGTCCGGATCGTCACCGGCGAGGCCCGCTTCACCGAGCCGCACGCGCTCGACGTCGGCGGCACCGACGTCACCTTCGACAACGTGATCGTGGCGGCCGGCTCGCGGCCGATCGAGCTGCCGGGGATCCCGCACGACGACCACCGCGTGATCGACTCGACCGGCGCGCTGCTGCTGGAGGACGTCCCCGAGCGGCTGCTGGTGATCGGCGGCGGGATCATCGGGCTGGAGATGGCGACCGTCTACGACGCGCTCGGCTCGAGGGTGACCGTGATCGAGATGGCCGACCAGCTGATCCCGGGTGCCGACCCCGACCTGGTCAAGCCGCTCCAGAAGCGGATCGCCGCCCGCTACGAGGCGATCCACCTGAAGACCAAGGTCGAGTCGGTGTCGGTCGTCGACGACGGGCTCGAGGCCAGGTTCCGCGGCTTCGAGGAGGACGACGTGGCGGAGGCGGCCGTCTTCGACCGCGTCCTGGTCGCGGTCGGCCGGACCCCGAACGGCAAGGGCCTGGGGCTCGAGCAGATCGGCGTCACCGTCGACGACCGCGGCTTCGTCCCGGTCGACGAGCAGCTGCGGACCAACGTCCCGCACGTGTTCGCGATCGGTGACGTCGTCGGGCAGCCGATGCTGGCCCACAAGGCCAGCCACGAGGCGAAGGTCGCCGCCGAGGTGATCGCGGGCCACGACGTCGCCTTCGACGTCCGCGGGATCCCGTCGGTCGCCTACACCGAGCCCGAGGTCGCCTGGGTCGGCCTGACGGAGACCAGGGCCAAGGCCGAGGGCATCGAGTACGAGGCCGCGAGCTTCCCCTGGTCGGCGTCGGGGCGGGCCCTGACGACCGGCGCGGCGACCGGCACGACCAAGCTGCTGCTCGACCCCGGGTCGCGGCGCGTGCTGGGCGCGGGGATCGTCGGGGCCAACGCCGGCGAGCTGATCGCCGAGCCGACGTTCGCGCTCGAGATGGGCGCCGAGGCGGGGGACATCGGCCTGACCGTCCACGCCCATCCGACGCTGTCGGAGACCGTCGCCTTCGCCGCCGAGATCGCGGAGGGCACGATCACGGACCTGCCGCAGAAGCGCAGGCGCAAGCCGGCCTGACGCCACCGCCAGATGTGACGTTCCGGTCGGCCCGCGACCGGAACGTCACGGCCCGCGCCGCTCCCGATCCGCGAAACGCCCCGTCCCCGCGGGGCGCGAACGGCCCCGCGCTACCCTCGATCGGGCGTGAGCGCCGTCGATTCATCCCGGGTCGTCCCGCCGCCGAGCGCCAGCGGCGAGTTGGCCCTGCCGTCGGAGTTCGGCGTCCGCCGGCTGGTCCGCCGCGGCCTGCAGGCGATCGCGATCGTCGGGCTGCTGGTGCTGGTCGCCGCGCTCGCTCCCGGGCTCGACGAGGTCCGCGACGAGCTCGGCGGCGCGGCGGTCGGCTGGCTGCTGGTCGCGGTCGCGCTCGAGGCGCTGTCCTGCGTCTCCTACGTGGTCATGTTCCGCCCCGTCTTCTGCCGCCGGATGTCGTGGCGCAGCAGCTGGGACATCGGGATGTCGGAGCTGGCCGTCGGGTCGATCCTCCCGGCCAGCGGCGCCGGCGGCCTGGCCCTCGGCGCGTGGGTGCTGAGCCGGGCCGGGATGCCGGCGGACCGGATCGCGTCGCGGACCGTCGCCTTCTTCGTGATCAAGAGCGGCGTCAACTTCGTGGCGGTCGTCGTGATCGGGGTGATCGTCGGGCTCGGCCTCTGGGGGCCGCACCAGTCGCCGTGGCTGACCTGGCTGCCCGCCGTCGGGGCCGCGCTGGTGCTGGCGCTGGTCGTCGCCCTGCCGCGGATCGGCCCGGGCCCGACGCCGGGGCCGTCGGCGTCGCGATCGCGGCGGATGCTCTCGGCCGGCCGCCGGGCGACGATCGACGGGACCGGCGACGCGCTGGCCCTGATCCGCGGCGGCGACCTGCTGCTGCTCGGCGGGGCGGTCGGGTACTGGGCCTTCGACAACGCCGTCCTCTGGGCGACCTTCTCGGCGATCGGCGACGCGCCCGCGATCCCGGTGATCCTGCTCGGCTACCTGATCGGGCAGCTGGGCGGCGCGCTGCCGCTGCCGGGCGGCATCGGCGGGATGGACGGCGGGCTGATCGGGGCGATGGTCGCGTTCGGCGCGCCGCTGGCGCTGACCGTCGGCGCGGTGCTCGCCTACCGGCTGATCCTCTTCTGGCTGCCGCTGATCATCGGCGGCGCCGCGTTCGTGTCGCTGCGACGGGGGATGAACCGCCCCGAGCGACCGGATCTCTGCGCCGACGGCGCCTGACCGGCGCCGCGGCGCCCGGCACGGTCGCCGCATGGCAAGATCCCCCGCGGGTGAGGGAGAGTCGATCACGCCGTCCGAGCGGGCGCGGCGCACATAGGCGATCACGCTGGACGGCCGCGCTGCTCGCGCTCGGACTGGGGCTCCTCGCGGCCCCGGCGGCGAGCGCGCTGCCGGTGCCCTCGGCCGCCGACCTCCGGGCCTACAGCGACGAGATCGCCGCCGCCTGGGTCCCGCTGGTCGGCCCCGGTGGCGAGATCGCCGACCCGGCGCCGCAGCCACGGACCGCCGCCTACGGCAACGAGATGCTCGGCTACGCGATGCTGCGCCGCTTCGATCGCACCGGTGATCGCCAGGCGAAGCTCGCCGGCCTGCGGGCGCTGCTGTTCCCGGCCAACACCACGGTCACCAACCCGTTCACGCTCTGGGCGCTGACGGAGGCCTTCGGGTGGGCCGACCGGCACCTGGCCGGCGACGCCGACTGGCTGGTGGCGCGCCGCCAGCTGAGCGCCTTCCTCGGCGGCTTGACGGGCACCGCCGGGCGCTGCGTGCCGCCGGCGCCGTGCCTCAGCAACTGGACCCTGATCGACGCCCAGGCGAAGCTGGCGCTGCTGCAGCTGGGCCTGCCCGGCAAGCCCGGATCGCTGATCGCCCGCGGGGCCGAGGTCAAGGCCGAGGCCCGCGAGGTGCTCGGCGAGCGGATGCGGCACTCGGCCCCGGCCGCGGGCACCTCGAACTGGACCAACGGCCCGGTCCAGGTGCTCTCGGACCCGGGCGACGAGCCGCTCGCCTACCACGTCTTCTCGCTCGTTCAGCTGCAGCACGTGCGCGAGGACGACCCGGACCTGTTCCCGGCCCGCAACTGGACCCTGATCGACGAGATGGCCGAGCTGCTGGGGGCGATGACCGCGCCCGACGGCCAGGTCGCCTGGTACGGCCGCTCGTTCGACGAGTCGTTCGCGCTCGCCGCGGCGATCCGCGCCTCGGCCGGCGAGCTCTACTCCGGGTTCCTCTCGTCGAGCCGCGCCGGCGGGGTGCTGGCGCAGACCTGGCAGCGGCTGCGCACCAGCCACGGCCGCGTCCCCGGCAGCGGCGTGATCGCGGTCGTCCCGGCGATCCGGCAGCAGCTGTCCTACGGCGGGATCGACGCCTACGCCGGCCTGGCGGTCTACAACGGGCTGACGCTGCTGATGCTGGAGGAGGCCGCCGACCTGCTGGACCGGATCATCGTGCCGCGCTCCGGCCAGGCGGCGTCGGCGCGCCGCGACGGGGTCCTGATCGACCGCCTCGGCAGCGGCGTCGTGGCGATGCGCCGTGGCCGGGTCTGGATCGGGGTCGCGACCCGGACCGCGGGCCTGCGCCGCTTCCGCCACGACCCGCGCTACCGGATGGGGCTCAGCGTCCTGCAGGTCCGCGACGCCGGCGGCCGCTGGCGTAGCGTGCTGCCGGCGCCGCCGCCGACCGGCGAGTCGCTGCCGGCGATCCCGGTGCCGGTCGTCCACGGCGCCACCTGCGAGCCCTCGGTGACCGCGGTCCGCGTCGTCGACCAGCGCCTGGTCCTGCGCGGCCGCTGGCGCTGCGGCAGCTCGCGCCCGCTGCTCGACGTCGCGATCCGGCCGAGCGGGGGCGGCGTCACGGTGACGGTCGCCGCCCGGCGCGGCTGGCGCCTGACCGGGGCGGTCGACGTCCCGGGCAGCGCCCACGCGCTGTCGGACGGCGCTCGCTGGGCGACCGGGCGGATCACCGTGCCGCGGGGGGCGACCGTCGCACCGCTGCAACGGCTGGCTGCGTCCTCGTCGTCGCACGCCGAGCTGAAGCGCCTGCGCTGGTCGCTCCCGGTCCGCCGCAGCCGCGAGGTCGCGATGCGGCTGGCCGCGGGCTGACGCGGTCTCCGCGGGGCCGCGCCCGGCCCCACGGCCCCCGGCGAGCCCGCCGGGCCTAGGCCCGCTCCCCGATGCCGCGGGCGCCGCGCGAGCGGGCCGCGCGCGCCACGCTCGCGAGCAGCAGCAGGAGCAGGGTGATCGTGATCGCCCGCGTGCGTCCGACGTCGGCCAGCTGCTCGGGCGAGAGCGAGGTCGACAGCAGGACCCCGAGCGCCCCGAAGCCGCCGGCGAGCACCGCCTGCGTCCGCCGCAGGCTCTCGGGCCAGGAGCCGACCGAGACGGCCCACAGCGGCAGCAGCAGCACCAGGGCCAGCGTCATCACCCCGACGGCGTCGGCGCGGCTGTGGCTGGCGGTGACGGCGGGCAGCAGCGCCGAGACGATCGCGAGCAGCGACGCCAGCCCGAGCGTCAGCGGATCGCCGGCGATCGCGGCCAGCCGCCCGGCGATCCGCCGCGGCAGCGACGGGCCGCGGTCGCCGGCCGCGGCCCGGACCGGCGCGCTCGCCGGGCCGGCGGCGACCTCGGCCCGCTCCTGCTCCTCGACCCAGGCGGCGTAGCGACGCACGCCCTCGCGCAGCGGGGTGCTGGCGCGCCAGCCGAGCTCGTCGGCGGCGCGCTGGTTGCGGATCGTCGTCCCCCGCAGGTCGCCGGCGCGGCCCTCGGTGTGGACGATCTCGACCGGTGCGACGACGTCGCGCACGACCTCGGCGAGGCCCCGGATCGTCGTCGTCTCGTCGCTGCCGAGGTTGTAGGTGCGCCCGGCGGCCTGCGGCGCCAGCGCCCGCACGACGCCCTCGGCCAGGTCCTCGACGTAGACGAACGACCGCTCCTGCTCGCCGCTGCCGGCGATCGTCAGCGGCTCGCCGCGGCGCGCGCGGCCGACGAAACTGGGGATCACCGCGGCCGGCCGCGCCCGCGGGCCGTAGGGGATGCCGAACCGGACGACGGTCGACTCGACGCCGTAGAGCTCGGCGTAGGAGCGGCAGTAGAGCTCCCCGGAGAGCTTGCCGGCCGTGTAGAGGTGCGCCGGTGGCGGGAGCGGCGCCAGCTCGTCGACCTCGTCGGCGTCGACGTCCGAGTAGACCCAGACCGTCGAGGCGTAGACCACCCGCGGGGTCGACAGCCGGCGGGCCGCCTCGAGCACGCTGAGGGTGCCGATGCTGTTGAGCTCCGTCGCCCAGTGCGGGCGCTCGAGGACGTCGTTGACGTCGGCCGCCGCGGCCAGGTGGCAGATCGCGGCGCAGCCCTCGGCGGCGGCGAGCACGTCGTCGACGCGCCGCACGTCGCCGATCGCCGTCTCGACCGCGTCCCGGTCGTGCCAGGGGGACGGGCGGGCGTCGAGGATCCGCGGTCGGTGCCCGGCGGCGGCGAGCCGGTCGACGACGTGCGATCCGATGAACCCGGCCCCTCCGGTGACGAGGACGGTCGATGGTGCATCGACGGCGCGCATGGGCAGAGCCTAGGGCCTGTTTCGGGTGCCTCCGTGACGATCGCGTTCACGTTGCGCGCGAATCGCGTGAAGCCGCGGCCGATCGGGACCCGATCGGCCGCGGCCGAGCCTGGCGGCTCAGCGCTGGGGCAGCGCGTGCGCGCCGACCAGCAGCGCGTCCGGGTCGACCGTCGCGCGGATCCGCTCGAGGCGGGCCAGGGCGGCTCCGGGGACGCACTCCGCCAGGCCGGTGCCCGGGTGCTCGGCGAAGCTGGAGAAGCGGGTGCCGGTCGCCCACGGGGAGAGCGCCCGCTGCATGCCGCGCAGGTGATCGGCGATCGCCTGCGCGCGCTCGGGATCGGTCGGGACGCCGACGCCGAACAGCAGGAAGCGGCCCTCGAGCGCCCCGCGGACGCCGCTGGTCGGCGGCGCCTCGGCCAGCGCGCCGCCCAGCTGGCGCAGCTCGGCGACCAACAGCGGCGAGCCCGACCCGGCGCCGGCGGCGGCCAGGAACGCCTCGATCGCGGCCTCGTCGAGCTCCCCCAGCAGGATCGCGTCGGCGACGCCGGGCGTCGGCGGCTCGGGGTCCCCGTGCAGCCGCAGGACGGCGATCGACGGCATCCGCTCCCAGCCCCCGAGCAGCGGCGCGGCGACCGCCAGCAGGCGCTCGACCAGCTCGCGGCCGTCGGCCTCCTCCAGCGCCACGCCGTCGACGCAGACCACCGGGGTCGCGCGCAGCGGCGGCGGGACCTCGTCGACCGGCGGCAGGCAGAGGATCCGCAGCGTCGTGGTGACGCCGCGGGGCGCCTCGCGGGTCCAGGCGTGCCAGGCGCGGACGACCGCCGGGGCGGCGTCGATCGGGAAGAACAGCGCGCCGCCGAAGACCTCGGCGATCGGCAGCAGGGCGAGCTCGACGGCGGTCACGATCGCGAAGCCGCCGCCGCCCCCGCGCAGCGCCCAGAAGAGGTCCGGGTCCGACGCCGCGTCGACCCGGCGCGCGCGCCCGTCGGCGGTCACGACCTCGAACGCGGTCACGTGGTTGACGGCCAGGCCGTGCTCGCGGCCGTAGAAGCTCAGCCCGCCGCCGAGCAGGTAGCCGATCACGCCGACCGTCGGCGAGGACCCGTGCATCGCGGCCAGCCCGTGCGGGGCGCAGGCCTCGGCGACCTCGCCCCAGCGGGCGCCGGCCTGGACCCGCACGCGGCGGGCCAGCGGGTCGACCTCGACGTCGCCGTCGTGGAGCGCCGTCTTCAGCAGCAGCGTCCGGTCGAGCGATCCGATCGCGGCCGCCAGGTGCCCGGTGGCCTGCGGCGCGATCCGCAGGCCGTTGGCGCGGGCGTAGCGGACCGCCGACTGGACCTCGGCGACCGAGGTCGCGACGCAGACGGCGGCCGGGCGCTGGTCGACGGCCAGGTTCCAGGCGCGGCGGGCGGTGTCGTAGGCCTGGTCGTCGGGTAGGACGATCGCGGGAAGCTGGGCCGCGGTGGCGGGACTGGGGAAGGAGGTCGGGCTCATGCCGACAGGGTGCGGCAGCCGCGGGCCCGCTCCCATCCCTCGGCCCGGGGTGATCGATCCCCCGGCCGGCCCCTCGAACGTGGGGGTGGGCATCGCCGCGCCAACTCTTGGGGGTCGCCCCCCTCGATCTTGGGGTGTACGTCGGCGCCGCGACGCCCTACGGTGGTCGCATGGGTCGATCACCGGTACTGGGCACGGGTGCGCTCGCTGCCATCGAACGGGTCTGCGACAGCGGCCTCGGCGCGCAGGAGCTGCTGGAGGAGGTCGTCGCCCGGATCGTCCCGGGCGTCGGGGCCGAGGCGTTCTTCGCCGGCGCGACCGACCCCGAGACCGGGCTCTGCATGGGCGCCGGCGTGGTCGACGGGATGGCGTCGAGCATCTGCGCGCCCTTCTGGGACCACGAGTTCTTCGTCCCGGACTACAACAAGTTCTCCGACCTGACGCCGGAGCGGCCGGCCGCGGACCTCCACGAGGCGACCGGCGGCCGGGTCCAGCGCAGCGCCCGCTGGCGGGCGTTCCACGCGATCTCCGACCTCGACGCCGAGATCCGCGTCGCCTTCCACGCGGGCGGCCGGACCTGGGGCGTGCTGCAGCTGAACCGCCACAGCGGGGCACGGCCGTTCACGTCCGAGCATCGCGACGCGCTGGCGCGGGTGGCGCCGCTGATCGGCCGCGGCCTGCGCACCGCGATGGTCAACGAGCCGGCCGCGCCCGACGCCGGCCGCGGACCGGGGATCCTGATCCTCGACGAGCGCGGGACGATCGTGTCCTGCACCGCCGAGGCCGAGGCCTGGCTGGCGGAGCTGCGCGAGGGCGACTGGTGCGGCGGAGCCTCGGGGCTGCCGGTGCCGATCGAGGTCTTCGCGCTGAGCCTGACCGCGGCCGACCGCCGGCAGCCGGCGGCGTCGCGGCGGGCGCGGCTGCGGACCCGCTCGGGGATGTGGCTGATCGCGCACGCCTCGCCGCTCGGCGACGGCGGGCAGGTGGCGATGGTGATCGAGCCGGCCAAGGCGTCGCAGGTCGCCCCGGTGATCGTCGAGGCCTACGGCCTGACCGCGCGCGAGGTCGACGTCACGCGGCTGGTCGCGCGCGGCCTGAAGACCGACGAGATCGGCGCCGAGCTGTTCCTCTCCCCGCACACCGTCCGCGACCACCTGAAGGCGGTCTTCGAGAAGGTCGGGGTCTCCTCGCGCGGGGAGCTGGTCTCGCAGCTGTTCGCCGAGCACTACCACTCGTCGCTCGACCGCTGCGTCGAGGACGGGGGCGCCCGGGTCAGCGCGCGGCTGGAGCGCGAGTCGGCGCTGGCGCCGCGGGCGATCGACCGCGCCTGCGAGCGGATCCCCGAGCACGTCTGAGGCCCGGGACGCGCGAGCCCGACCGGCCGGCGAGCACCCGCCGCCGGTTCAGCCGCAGGTCCGCACGCTGCGCCCGACGCTGCGGGCGCGGCCGTCGCCGAGGGTGACGCGAGCGTCGACGCGGACCACCCGCCCGGTCCGCACCCGCGGCCCGGCGAGC
>NZ_AGUD01000220.1 GCF_000240225.1 Patulibacter medicamentivorans | reverse complement strand
GGGCGGCGAGGCCGTCGCCGAGCCGGTGGCGGCGATCATCGCCTCGGTCGCCGAGCGCGGCGACGCGGCGCTCGAGGAGCACGTCGCCCGCTTCGACCGCCGCGACGGCGAGCCCGCGCAGCCGCTGGTCGTGGCCGACGCCGAGCTGGACGCCGCCGTCGCCGGCCTGTCGGCCGAGCTGCGCGCCGCGCTCGAGCTGGCGATCGCCAACGTCGGCGCGGTCGCCGCGGCCACCACCTCGGCCGACCGCGACGTCCAGCTGCCCCAGGGCCAGCTGGTGCGCGTCCGCGAGGTCCCCGTCCGGCGGGCCGCGATCTACGTGCCGGGCGGCCGCGCGCCCTACCCGTCGACGGTGGTGATGGGGGTCGTCAGCGCCCGCGCCGCCGGGGTCGACGAGGTCGTCGTCTGCTCGCCGTCCGACGACCCCGTCCTGTGGGCGGCCTGCCGGTTGGCCGGCGCCGACCGCGTGCACCGGATGGGCGGGGCCCACGCGGTCGCCGCCCTCGTGCACGGGACCGAGACGATCGCCCCGGTCGACGTGCTGGTCGGCCCGGGCAACCTCTGGGTCCAGGAGGCCAAGCGCCAGCTCTCGGGCCGGGTCGGGATCGACGGCTTCGCCGGTCCCAGCGACCTGCTGGTGCTGGCCGACGCCGGCGCCGACCCGCAGCTGGTCGCGCTCGACCTGGCCGCCCAGGGCGAGCACGGGGACGGCTCGCTGGTGGTCCTGGTGACCGACGACCGGTCGCTCGCCGACGAGGTCGCCCGGCGGCTCGAGGCGGGCGTCGGCGGCGGTCCGGGCAGCGCCGAGACCGGCGCGGCCTACGCCGCCGTGGTGGTCGACGGCCCGCGCACCGGTCTGGCCCTCGCCGAGGCGTTCGCTCCCGAGCACCTCGAGCTGGTCGGCGCGACGATCGAGCCGCTGGCGCCCGAGGTCCGCAGCGCCGGCTGCCTGTTCGTCGGCGCCAGCGGGGCGACCGCGTTCGGCGACTACGTCGTCGGCAGCAACCACACGCTGCCGACCGACGGGGCGGCGCGGTTCGCCTCGACGCTGTCGGCCCGGACCTTCCGGCGGACGATGTGCGAGGTCCACGTCGGACCTGCCGCGGACGCGCTGGCGGAGGCCGGCGCCGCGATCGCCGACGCCGAGGGCTTCGTCGTGCACGCGGCCTCGATGCGCGCCCGTCAGAATAGGAACCGATGACCCGTTCCGCCCAGATCGAGCGCGCCACCGGCGAGACCCGCGTCGCCGTCGACCTGACGCTCGACGGCAGCGGCGAGGGCCGCCGCGCCACCGGCGTCGGGTTCTTCGACCACCTGCTGGACCTGCTGGCCCGTCACGCCGGCTTCGACCTGACCGTCGAGGTCACCGGCGACCTGCAGACCGGCAGCCACCACACGGTCGAGGACACCGGCCTGGTGCTCGGCCAGGCGATCTTCCAGGCGCTCGGCGACCGCGTCGGGATCCGCCGCTACGGGTCGGCGACGATCCCGATGGACGAGGCCCGCGCCGCCTGCCACATCGACCTGTCGGGGCGTCCGTTCGTCGTCTACGACGACCGCGACCTGCTGCCCGCCGGGGTCACCGGCGGCTTCGAGCACGAGCTGCTGGAGGAGTTCGTGCGGGCCGTGTCGGCCACCTCGCGCAGCACGATCCACCTCGAGATCGAGCGCGGCCGCGGCGCCCACCACATCATCGAGGCCGGGGTCAAGGCGCTCGCCCGGGCGCTGCGCGTCGCCGTGTCGATCGACCCGGCCGAGCGCGGCGTGCCCTCGACGAAGGGCACGCTCACCGCATGACGTCGCCCCGGCTCGCTGCGGCCGGCGACGGCGACCAGCCCCAGGGCCCCGCGTCCGACGGGGCTCGGATCGCCGTCGTCGACTACGGCATGGGCAATCGCCGCAGCGTCGAGAAGGCGCTCGAGCACGCCGGCGCACGGGCGCTCGTGACCGCCGACTCGGCCGAGATCCGGGCCGCCGACGGCCTGGTGCTCTGCGGCGTCGGGGCGTTCGCCGCCGGCGCCCAGCGACTGCGCGAGAGCGGCCTCGACGACCTGGTCCGCGAGCGGGTCGCCGACGGCACGCCGCTGCTCGGCATCTGCCTGGGCATGCAGCTGCTCTTCGAGCGCTCGGACGAGCGCGGGGGAGCGACCGGCCTCGGCCTGCTCGCCGGGCCGGTCCGCCAGTTGCAGCCGTCCGGCGGGCTGAAGCTGCCGCACATCGGCTGGAACCTCGTCCGCTGGGTCGACCGTCCCGACGGCCGGCCGCCGGTCCTGCGCGGCACGCTTCCCGAGCAGACGGCCTTCTACCACGTGCACTCCTACGTGGTCCGGCCCGAGGACCCAGCCGACGTCGCCGCCCATGGCGACTACGGCGGGCCGTTCGTGACCGCCGTCCAGCGCGACCGCGTGTACGGCGCGCAGTTCCATCCCGAGAAGTCCTCAACCGACGGACTGCGCGTGCTGCGCAGCTTCGCCGAGACCTGTACGAGGTGCACCACGTGATCCTGTACCCGGCGATCGACATCCTCGACGGCAAGGCCGTCCGGCTCGTCCGCGGCGACTTCGACGCGAGCACCGTCTACCGCGACAGCCCGCTCGAGGCGGCGCGATCCTGGGTCCAGGCCGGCGCCCGCTTCCTGCACCTCGTCGACCTCGACGGGGCCCGCGACGGCGAGCCGCGGCACCTCGACGAGCTGGCGAAGATCACCCGCGAGCTTGACGTGCCCGTCCAGTGGGGCGGCGGCCTGCGCTCGCCGGAGGCGGTGCGCGAGGCGCTCAAGGCCGGCGCCGAGCGCGTGATCCTCGGCACCGCCGCGATCACCGACCTCGACTTCCTCGACTCGGTGCTCGGCACCCACCGCGATCGGGTGATGGTGTCGATCGACACCCGCGGCGGCAAGGTCGCCACCAAGGGCTGGGTCGAGACGACGTCGATCGACGCGCCCGAGGCGATCGCCCGCTTGCAGCACCGCGGCGTGCGGCGGTTCGTCTACACCAACGCCGACCGCGACGGCCTGCTCGAGGGGCCGGACCTGGACGAGGTCCGGCGGATCGCCGAGGCCGTCCGCGGCCGCTGGATCTACTCCGGCGGGATCGGCGACATCGAGCACCTGCGGCAGCTGGCCGCGATGCGGCTGGTCAACCTCGGTGGCGTGATCACCGGCAAGGCCCTGTACGAGAACCGCTTCGCCGTCGCCGACGGCCAGGCGGCGCTGCAGTGATGGGGCTCGCTCGTCCAGCGGGCCGTCGGACGGGGCGCCCGTGCACCTGAAGCGGGTGATCCCGTGCCTCGACGTCGACGCCGGACGCGTCGTCAAGGGGACGAACTTCGTCGGGCTCCGCGACGCCGGCGACCCGGTCGAGCTGGCCGCTCGCTACGACGCCGAGGGCGCCGACGAGCTGGTCTTCCTGGACATCACCGCCACTCACGAGGCCCGCGACACGATCGTCGACCTGGCGCGGCGGACGGCCGACGCGGTCTTCGTCCCGTTCACGATCGGCGGCGGGATCCGGTCGGTGCAGGACGCCCAGGCGGTGCTCGACGCGGGCGCCGACAAGGTCGCCGTCAACTCGGCGGCGGTCGATCGGCCCGAGCTGCTGAGCGAGCTGGCCGACCGCTTCGGGGTCCAGTGCGTGGTGATCGCGATCGACGCCAAGGCCGTCGGTCCCGAGCGCCAGGCCGAGATCGGCGACCCGTGGGAGGTGTTCGTGGCCGGTGGCCGCACCGCCACCGGGCGCGGAGCGATCGCCTGGGCTCGCGAGGCCGTCGAGCGGGGCGCCGGCGAGGTGCTCCTGACCTCGATGGACGGCGACGGCACCACGGCCGGCTACGACCTGCCGCTGACGACCGCGATCGCCGAGGCGGTGCCGGTGCCGGTGATCGCCTCGGGCGGGGCGGGCACGCTCGACCACCTGGTGCAGGCGCTCCAGGCCGGCGCCGATGCGGCGCTGGCGGCATCGATCTTCCACTTCGGCACCTACTCGATCGCCGAGGCGAAGCAGCGGATCGCCGCCGCCGGGATCGCCGTCCGGCCGATCGCCGCCGACGAGGGCTGACGGCGCGGGGGCGGTCAGGCGCGCCGGCGCCCGAACGCGAAGTAGGCGGCCGGGCCCACGGTGTTGAGGAACGTCGCACGCCGCCACCAACGACGGGAGCCGCGGATCTGGTCGTCCGGCCGCCGGCGCAGGTCGCGGCGGGCGAGGACGAACAACGTCAGCTGCAGGACCGCCAGCAGCGCCAGCGGGACGCGCAGGGCGGGAGGGATCGGGCGCGACGAGGCCATGCCCGGCAGTGTAGGTGGGGCGGTTCGGGGTTGTGGCGCGTCGGGGGACGTCCGCTTGATCACGCCGGGCGGATGGGACGTGCGCGCCTCCAGCCGCTCCGTCGCCGTGGCTCTGCCGTCGCCGCGGTTCTACCGCCACCGCCCACCTCGGCGCGCTCCCGCCTCGCCGGGCGGGCAAGGCTCAGCCGCCGGCCCGTCGCCGCGCCTCCCGCAGCGAGCGGGCGTCGGCGAAGGCCTGGGCTCGGGGCGACAGGTGGTAGATGCTCGAGTAGCTCATCAGGTACAGGCGGCGGCCGTCGGAGATCCCGGGATCGAAGGCGCCGCTGTGGAGGCTGAAGACCTCGCTGCCGTCGCGCGCGCGGCGGATCGAGGTCCGCTTGCGGCCGAGGTTCGAGTACAGGACGAGATCGCCGACGACGGTGATCCCGCCCGAGATCTTCCCGCCGACGTCGCGGATCCAGCGCGGCCGGCCGCTGCGGGCGTCGAGCGCGTAGAGCTTGCCGCCGTAGGAGCCGATGAAGACGGTCGGCCCGCGACCGGCGACCGGGGCGACCGCGGGGGAGGAGTAGACGTAGCCGTCGGCCCGGCGCCGCCAGGCGATCCGTCCCGTCTGCTCCCCGACCGCCGAGACCGACCCGTCGATGTTGCCGACGAAGACCCGGCCGTAGGCGACCGCCGGCGTGCTGTAGAGGCTGCCGCCGAGGTTGCGCACCCAGCGCCGCCGGCCGCTCCGCAGGGCGATCGCGTGCAGCTTGCCGGAGTAGTCGCCGACGAACAGCGTCGGGCCATTGCGGGCGACGCCGGCCTTGACCTTGCCGCCGGCGTGGTAGCGCCACAGCACGCGCCCGTTCCTGGGGCTCATCGCGAGCACGTCGCCGCTCTCGGTGCCGAAGATCAGCTTGTCGCCGGCCAGCAGCGGCGAGGACTCCGAGCGCCCGCGCAGCAGCACCCGCCAGAGCCGCTTGCCGTCGGTGGTGAACGCGGCCACCTGGCCGGCGCTCGATCCGCGGTCGCGCTTGAGGACGGTCACGAAGACCCGACCGCCGCCGCAGGCGGGCGAGGCCGCCGCCAGCCGGCCGACCCGCCGCGCCCAGGCGATCTCGCCCGTCCGCCGCTCGATCGCCAGCAGCAGCCCGTCGTCGCGCAACAGGTACAGGCGGCGGCCGCAGAGCACCGGCGGGAACTCCAGGAGGATCCGGCCGCCCTCCCGCCAGCGGGTCCGCAACGGCATGCCGAGCCGGGTCCCGCGCGGGAACGGCAGGTAGCGGGTGCGCTGCTCGTTGCCGCCGTAGAACGGCCAGTCGGCGCCGTCGTCGTAGCTGTCGTGGCGGTTGCGCGGGATCTTGGGGTCGGCGCTCGGGGTCGGCTGCTCGCGGTCGGAGAACTCGACCGACGCGTCGGTGATCTCGCTCGGCCCGCGCAGGCGGTCCCAGGCCGCCAGCCCGCCGACGACCAGCAGCGCCAGGACGATCACGCCGGCGCAGCCGAGGCAGCCCCACGGGCGGCGCGGGACGTTGAGCGGCGTGACTCCGCGCCCTGCGAGGGGCGGCGAGTCGCGCCTCGCGGGGGGACCGGCCATCGGGACAGGGTACGGTCCGGCGCGGTGGCCGATGACCGCACCCGCCGACTGCTCGATCCGGACGCCGCGCTGACGGCGCTGCGACGGCTGCCCGCCGCGCGGCCGCTGCTGGACGTCGTCGGGCCCCGCGACGGGGTCTGGCTGGTCGGCGGCGCCGTCCGCGACCTGCTGCTGGGGATCGCGCCGCACGAGCTCGACCTGCTCGTCGAGGGACCGGTCGACGATCTCGCCGCGCGGCTCGGACCGGCCGTCGCCCGCCACGAGCGGTTCGGGACGGTCGAGGTCGAGCCGCGCCCCGGCGTCCGCTACGACCTGGCGCGCGCCCGCCGCGAGCGCTATGCCGAGCCCGGCGCGCTGCCCGAGGTCGAGCCGGTCGACCGGGTCCAGGACGACCTGCCCCGCCGCGACGTGACCGTCAACGCGATCGCCCTGCGGCTCGGCGACGGGGCGCTGACCGAGGTCCCGGGAGCGCGCGACGACCTGGCCGCCGGCGTCCTGCGGGTGCTCCACGACCGCTCGCTGATCGACGACCCGACGCGGGTCTGGCGGATCGCCCGCTACGCCGCCCGGCTCGGGTTCGCGGTCGAGCCGCGGACCCGCGAGCTGGCGGCGGCGTCCGACCCGACGACGATCTCCGGGGCGCGCCACGGCAGCGAGCTGCGGCTGGCGCTCTCCGAGCCGGACCCCGCGCGCGTCCTCGCGACGCTGCTGGAGCTGGCGCCGACCTTCCTGCCGCGCGGGTTCGACCCCGAGCCGCCCGGCCTCGACGCCGCGCTCGCGCTGCTGCCGACCGGCGGCCGCCGCGACCTGGTGCGGCTGGCGGCCAGCTGCTCCGGGGTCGCGCTCGAGCACCTGCTGCCGTGGATCGACGCGCTCGAGCTGACCAGCGCCGAGCGCGACGTCGTCGGGGCCGGATCGCGCTCCAGCACCCTCCAGCCGCTGCGCGCGGCGCGCCTGCCGTCGGAGATCCAGCGGGCCGCGGCCGGCGCGCCGCTCGAGGTCGTGGCGCTCGCCGGCGGTCCCAACGCCCGCCGCTGGATCGAGGAGCTGCGCCACGTGCGGCTGGAGATCGACGGCCGCGACCTGCTGGCGGCCGGCGTCGCGCCCGGTCCGGCCGTCGGGCGCGGGCTGGCGGCGGCGCTCGGGGCCAAGCTCGACGGTCGCCTGGACCCGGCCCGTCCGGCGGCCGAGGCGGAGCTGGCCGCGGCGCTGAGCGCGCTCGCCGGCGCCTGACCGCTGCACCGCGCGCCGCCAGCGGGCGCGACCGGTGCGGCCGTTCGCTGGTGCTACAACAGTCCGGTGCCGCCGCAGCTCGACTGGACCTCCGACGGGCACCTCGGCTGCGAGCTGCCGGGGGCCGCGGTCCGCTTCACCACCCGTCGCGGCGGCGTCTCGAGCGGCAGCTTCAGTTCGCTGAACCTCGGCAGCTGGACCGACGACGATCCGGCCGCGGTCTCCGAGAACCGGCGACGGGTCGCCGCCCTGGCCGCGGTCGGGCCCGAGCGGATCGCCCAGGCGCGGCAGGTCCACGGCACCGACGTGCTGCTGCACCGCGACGACGGCGACTTGCCCGGCGGCGACCTGGGGGCCGTCCGCGAGGCCGACGGCTTCGCGACCGCGACGCCGGGGACGCCGTGCCTGGTCCTGTGCGCCGACTGCCTGCCGGTGGCGCTGGTCGGCGACGGCGCGGTCGCGATGGTCCACGCCGGCTGGCGCGGTCTGGTCGGCGGCGTGCTCGAGCGCGGGGTCGAGCAGCTGCGGGCGGCCGGCGCGCGCGGGCCGCTGACGGCGGTCGTCGGGCCGGGCGCCGGACCGTGCTGCTACCAGGTCGGCCCCGAGGTCCACGCGGCGCTGGCCCCGCTCGGCCCCGCCGTGTGCCGGGACGATCGCGCCGACCTGCCGACCGCGGCACGGCTGCGGCTGCAGGCGGCCGGCGTCGAGCAGGTCGTGGTCGCCGGGCACTGCACCATCTGCGATCGAGAGCGGTTCTTCTCCCACCGGCGGGACGCCGGGGACACCGGACGACAGGCGGGCATGACGTGGTTGACCTGATTGAGCGGATCGACTCGGCGCTGGTCGCCGAGCGCGTCGCCGCGGTTCGCGAGCGGATCGCGGCCGCCTGCGCCCGCGCGGGCCGCGATCCCGGCGCCGTCGAGATCCTCGCCGCGACCAAGTACCTGGCGGCCGACCAGGTCCCGCTGCTGGCGGACGCCGGGATCGAGATCGCGGGCGAGAACCGCGCCCAGTCGCTGATCGAGAAGGTCGCGCAGCCGGGCGCCGATCGCCTGCGCTGGGAGTTCATCGGCCACCTCCAGTCGCGCAAGGTGCCCGAGATCCTGCCGCACGTCTCGCGGATCCACTCGGTCTCCAGCGACAGCGTCCTGGCGCGCCTGGAGCGCCACCGGGACCTGGCTCGCCCCGAGCTCGACGTCCTGATCGAGGTCAACGTCAGCGGCGAGGAGGCCAAGAGCGGGATCGCGCCGGGCGCGCTGGCCGACGTCCTCGAGCGCTGTCCGGTGCCGGTCGCCGGCCTGATGACGATGCCGCCGTTCGCCGAGGACCCCGAGCAGAGCCGCCGCTGGTTCGCGGCCCTGCGGGAGCTGGCCGTCGCCCACGGGCTGTCGGTGCTCTCGATGGGCACCACCCAGGACTACGAGGTCGCGGTCGAGGAGGGGGCGACCGTCGTCCGCCTCGGCAGCGTCCTGTTGCGCTAGGAGCGATCGCACGGCGCCGGTTTCGGGCGGCGGGCAGGAACACGACGTCGGTGGGAGAATCACCAGCACGTCATGGCCTTCCGCGACGCTTGGCACAAGGTGCTCGTGTACTTCGCTCTTGCCGAGGAGCGCGACCCCTACGGGGACGAGTACGACGACGAGCCGGAGTACGACGATCGTCGTGAACGCGAGCGTGAGCGCCCGCGCGCGCCTGCTCGGGAGGTCGAAGCTCCCGTTCGCCGCCTGGGCGAGCGCCGCCGCCGGCGCGAGGACTTCGACGACATCTTCAGCGACGAGCAGGCCGGCGGCTCGCACCTGCGGCCCGTCGGGGGCTCCTCGCGCGGTGGCGGCGGGGCCGGGCGCGACGTCCGCGTCCACCTGGTGCTGCCGAAGTCGTTCAACGACGCCCAGCAGATCGCCGACCGCTTCAAGGACGGGGTCCCGGTCGTCATCAACCTGCAGACGTCGGACACCGACCTCTCGAAGCGGCTGATCGACTTCGCCAGCGGCCTGACCTACGCGCTCGACGGCGGGATGCAGCGGATCGCCGACAAGGTCTTCATGCTGACGCCCGTCAACGTCTCGATCTCGGCCGAGGAACGGGCCCAGCTGATCGAGAAGGGCTTCTTCAACCAGAGCTGAGCGCGGCCGTCGGGCAGACGCCGCCGCGCCACCTTCGGCCTCCGACCGGCCGACCGGTACCGTTCTACGTCGCTCATGCGTCTGGGATTCCTGGGATCGGGCAACATGGCCACCGCTCTGGCGCGTGGGATCGGCGAGCCGGTGCTCGCCTTCGACCCGTTGGCGGAGCGGGCGCAAGCGCTCGCCGACGCGACCGGCGGCGAGGCCGTGGCCGACGCCCGGACGCTCGCCGAGCGGGCCGACGTCGTCGTCCTGGCCCACAAGCCCGGCCAGCTGGCCGACGCGGCCGTCGAGGTCGCCCCGACCGCCAAGGCGATCGTCTCGATCCTCGGCGGGGTCGAGACCGCGGCGCTCCGCGCCACCTACCCCGACCGCCCCGTCGTGCGGCTGATGCCGAACACGCCGGCCGCCGTCGGCAAGGGCGTGATCGCCGTCGCCGTCGAGCCGGGCGGGGTCGCCGCGCTGCCGCCGGCCGAGCAGCAGCTGCGCGCCGCGCTGCTGGAGCAGCTGCGCCGCTGCGCGACCGTCGTCGAGCTGCCCGAGGCCCAGCTGGCCGCCGCGACCGCCGTCTTCGGCGTGCTGCCGGCCTACGTCGCCCTGATCGCCGAGGCGACCGTCGACGCGGCGGTCCGCCACGGGCTGCCGCCGGCCGAGGCCGGCCTGATGATCGCCGCCGGCATCGAGGGCTCCGCGGCGCTGCTGCGCCAGCAGGGCCACGACACGCTGGCCGTTCGCCGCGCCGTGACGTCGCCCGGCGGGTCGACCGCCCGCGGGCTTCGCGCGCTCGATCGCGGTGGCGTCCGCGAGGCGCTGCAGAGCGCCTTCGACGCGGTGGTCGACGTCTCATGAGCGCTCTCGCATCCGCGGTCGTCCTGGCCTCCACCCGGACCCAGATCGCCGACTTCCTGTCGGCGCTGCTGACGGTCTACGTGATCCTGATCATCGCCTACATCCTGCTGTCGCTCGTGCAGTCGGCCGGCCTGCGGATCCCGTACAACACGGTCACCAACGGGATCCAGACCTTCCTCCGCGACGCGGTCGAGCCGTACCTCGGGCTGTTCCGCCGGATCCTGCCGCCGCTGGGCCCGTTCGACCTGTCGCCGATCGTCGGCATCCTCGTGCTCGAGATCGTCGGGCAGCTGGTGGTGAACCTTGTCGCGGGATGAGGCGCGGATCGGCAGGCTCGCGGTCCGCCGGGTCGCGGCCGTCGGCCTCGTCGTCCTGGTCCTCGACCAGCTGACGAAGCGGCTCGCCGTGCAGGCCGTCGACCGCGGGCACCGCGAGACGTTCCTGCCGCTGATCGACCTGGTCCACGTCCGCAACGACGGCGTGGCGTTCTCGAGCTTCGCCGGCAGCCCGGTGATCGTGGCGCTGCTGGTGCTGGGCGCGCTCGGGGCGCTGACCGTCTGGTTCCTGCGCAACCGGACCCGGCCGCTGGCCTGGCTGGCGACCGGGATGCTGGCCGGCGGCGCGCTCGGCAACGTCCTCGACCGGATCGTCGAAGGCGCCGTGATCGACTTCCTCAAGCCGCCGAACTGGCCGGCGTTCAACCTCGCGGACATGTCGATCGTGCTCGGCATGATCCTGCTCGTCGTCGTGGTCGAGCGCGACCACCGACGCACGCAGGGTCGCGGCAGCGCCGGCGCGCAGACCCAGCGCGGATGAGCGGGCACGGGGGGGACGCGTCGGTCTCGCTGGCCGTCGCTCCCGAGCAGGACGGCGAGCGGCTCGACGTGGTGCTCGCCGAGGTCTGCGGGTCGCGCGCGCGGGCCCAGCGGGTGATCGCCGCCGGCGCGGTGCTCGTCGACGGCCGGCCGGCCAGCAAGCGGCAGGCGGTCCAGACCGGGCAGACGATCGTCGCCGACCTCGGCGTGCTGGCGGCGCCGATCCAGGAGGTCCGCGGCGACGCGCCGCCGATCACGGTCCTGCACGAGGACGAGCAGCTGCTGGTGGTCGACAAGCCCGCGGGCCTGATCGTCCACCACGGCGCCGGCCAGGACGGGCCGACGCTGGTCGACGCCGTCGCCGGCTACCTGAGCACGACCAGCCCGCCCGGCGACGACCCCGAGCGACCGGGGATCGTCCACCGCCTGGATCGCGAGACCTCGGGCCTGCTGCTGATCGCCCGCGACGACGCGACCCACCGCGCGCTGCAGGAGGCGATCCGCGAGCGCAGCGTCACCCGCGAGTACCTGGCGCTCGTCGACGGCCGGCCGGACGCCCGCAGCGGCACGATCGACGCCCCGATCGGCCGTGACCGCCACCAGCGGACCCGCCACTCGCTCGACACCGACAGCCCGCGGCGGGCCGTCACGCACTTCACGATCGAGGAGCTGCTGCCGCGGACGTCGCTGCTGCGGGTCACGCTGGAGACCGGCCGCACGCACCAGATCCGCGTCCACCTGAAGGCGATCGGGCTGCCGGTGGTCGGCGATCCCGAGTACGGGCGGCCGCACGGCGAAGGGCAGGCGCTCGGCCTCGAGCGCCAGTTCCTGCACGCCGACCGCCTGACCTTCGACCACCCGACGACCGGGGAGCGGCTGCAGGTCGAGTCGCCGCTGCCGGACGATCTGGCGCAGGCGCTGGGGCGGGCGCGGGGCTAGGCCCGGCCGCACCGCGAATCCCGTCTGACTCTGGCAGAATTCGCTCTCCGCGCGCCCGTCCGGGCGCCGGATCGTTCTTGCACTTCGACCCCGCCGGGGTCCCTCCGCAGCGCCCCTGCCCGTTACGACGGGATGCGCCGCGGAACCGGCGGGCCTGTTCCGTTCTTCACCCAAGGGAGTACCCATGTCCGCTGCTGAAGCCGAGATCGGCCTCAAGGACCTGCTCGAGGCGGGTGTCCACTTCGGGCACCAGACCCGCCGCTGGAACCCGCGCATGGCGCGGTTCATCCACGGCGAGCACGCCGGCGTGCACGTCATCGACCTGCTGCAGACCGTCGACCTGCTGTCGAGCGCGCAGAAGTTCGTCGCCGACATCGCCCAGCGCGGCGGCACGGTGCTGTTCGTCGGCACCAAGCGCCAGGCCCAGGACGCCGTCCGCCACGCGGCCGAGTCCGCCCGGATGCCGTACGTGAACCAGCGCTGGTCGCCGGGCCTGCTGACCAACTTCAACACGTCGAGCAAGCGGATCAAGACGCTCAACGACCTCGAGCGGCTCGAGGCCGACGGCCAGCTGGAGCTGCTGCCGTCGCAGGAGCGGATCACCCGCCGCAAGGAGCTGGCCAAGCTCCAGATCAACCTCGGCGGCGTCAAGGACCTGCGCCGCACGCCCGACGCCGTCTTCGTGATCGACGTCAACAGCGAGAAGATCGCAGTCGAGGAGGCCACGAAGCTGCGGATCCCGGTCGTCGCCCTGGTCGACACCAACGTCGACCCCGACGGCGTCGAGTTCGTGATCCCGGGCAACGACGACTCGATCCGCTCCTGCAGCCTGATCGCGCACGCGGTCGGCGACGCCGCCGCCGGCGGCGCCCTGGCCTGGTACGAGGCCGAGGAGGCCCGCCGCGCCCGCGAGGCCGCCGAGAAGGAGCAGCGCCAGGCCGAGGAGGCCGCCAAGCGCGAGGCCGAGGAGGCCCGCCGCGCCGAGGCCGAGGAGCAGAGCGCCGCGGCCGCCGCCGGCCAGGAGGCCGAGCAGAACGCCGCCGACGCCGCCGCTGCCGAGCAGGCCGCCGCCGCCGAGCAGGCTGCCGCCGAGCAGCAGGCCGCCGCCGAGCAGGCCGCTGCCGCCGAGGCGCCGGCCGCCGAGGCCCCCGCCGCTGAGACCCCCGTTGCCGAGGCGGCCGCGCCGCAGGAGGGCACCGCCTGATGAGCACCACGATCACCGCTGCCGACGTCAAGGCCCTGCGCCAGAAGACGGGCGCCGGCATGATGGACTGCAAGAAGGCCCTGCAGGAGACCGACGGCGACATCGACAAGGCCGTCGAGCTGCTGCGGGTCAAGCTGGGCAACAAGGTCGGCAAGCTCGCCGACCGCGAGGCCGCCGAGGGCACCGTCCAGGCCGCGGTCTCGGCCGACGGCAAGAACGGCGCGCTCGTCGAGGTCGACTGCAACACCGACTTCGTCGCCCGCAACGACGACTTCATCGCGTTCGCCAAGCAGCTGGCGGCGTTCCTCGCCGAGGGCGACCGCCCGGCCGGGACGGTCGACGCCGCCGCGCTGCTGAACGAGACGCTCGGCGGGCGCACGATCGAGGAGATCCGCGCCGAGCTGTCCGCGACCACCGGCGAGAACGTCGTGATCCGCCGCGCGGAGCGCTTCAGCGTCGCCGGCGAGGGCAGCATCGAGAGCTACATCCACGCCACCGGCAAGGTCGGCGTCGCCGTCCAGATCGACGGCGGCTCGGACGCCGCCGCCCGGAGCGCGCTGGGCAAGGACGTCGCGATGCACGTCGCCGCGATCGCCGCCACCCAGTACGTGTCGCCCGAGGACGTCCCGCAGGACGCCCGCGACGCCGAGCTGCGCGTCTACGAGCAGCAGGCCGAGGCCGAGGGCAAGCCCGAGCAGATCCGCGAGAAGATCGCCCAGGGCAAGCTCCAGAAGTGGCTGAAGGAGATCACCCTCCTGCCGCAGGAGCACATCAACCCCGACAAGCACGACGGGAAGACCATCGACCAGCTGCGCAAGGCGGTCGGCGACGACGTCGTCATCACCCGCTTCGCGCGCTTCCAGGTCGGCGAGTAGCGGCGTCCGCCGCTCCCCGGTCGATACTGACTGCATGTCCGAGGCACCGACGGCGGCGTTCAAGCGCGTCCTGGTCAAGCTCTCCGGCGAGTCCCTGATGGGCTCGCGGGAGTACGGCACCGACCCGGAGCGCCTGGCCGCCGTCGCCGCCGCGATCAAGCAGGTCCACGACCTCGGCGTGCAGGTCGCGATCGTGGTCGGCGCGGGCAACATCTACCGCGGGATGGCCGGCGCCGCCGCCGGCATGGACCGCGCGACCGCCGACTACATGGGGATGCTGGCGACGGTGCTGAACGCGCTGCCGCTGCAGGACGCGCTCGAGAAGCTCGGCGTCCACACGCGCACGCAGACGGCGCTGACGATCACCGAGGTCGCGGAGCCCTATATCCGCCGCCGCGCCGAGCGGCACCTGGAGAAGCACCGCGTCGTGATCTTCGCCGCCGGCACCGGCAACCCGTTCTTCACGACCGACACGGCCGCGGCGCTGCGGGGAACCGAGATTCACGCCGAGGCGATCCTGATGGCCAAGAACGGCGTCGAGGGGGTCTACAGCGCGGATCCGCGCGAGGACCCCGACGCCGAGCTGCTGCACGAGATCACCCACATGGAGGCGATCGAGCGGCGGCTGCGGGTGATGGACTCCACGGCGCTCACGCTCTGCATGGAGAACCGCCTGCCGATCCATGTCTTCAACATGGACGACGAGCAGAACATCGTCCGGATAGTGTCGGGCGAGCGCGTCGGCACCCTGGTCCGCAACGCGTGACCAGGCGCCGCTGACCCGCCTGACGCAGATCCGTCGCCCACCACCGAAAGGTCCTTCCCCGATGCCCGACGACTCGATGCTGGACGAGCTGCTCTCCGACGCCAAGGAGCGGATGGCCAAGGCCGTCGAGCAGACCTCCGGCGAGTTCGCGACCGTTCGCACCGGCCGCGCGAGCCCGAACCTGCTGGACCGCGTCGTCGTCGACTACCACGGCGTCCCGACCGCCCTGCGGCAGCTCTCGACGATCTCGGCGCCGGAGGCCCGGCTGCTGACCGTCCAGCCGTACGACCCGTCGTCGATCAAGCAGATCGAGAAGGCGATCTCGGACTCCGACCTCGGCGTCACGCCCTCCAACGACGGCAAGACGATCCGCCTCGGGATCCCGGAGATGACCGAGGAGCGGCGCCGCGAGATGGTCAAGGTCGCCCGCCAGATCGCCGAGGAGGGCCGGATCCGCGTCCGCAACGTGCGCCGCGACGTCCAGCACGACCTGCGCACGCTGAAGACCGACGGCGACGTCGGCGAGGACGAGGAGCGGCGGGCCGAGGGCGACCTCCAGAAGCTGACCGACGCCGCGATCGCCGAGCTCGACGCGGCGCTGAAGGCCAAGGAAGCGGACGTGCTCGAGGTCTGAGCACCCCGACGCCGCGACGCCCCATCCCACGTGACCGACCCTTCCGCCGAGGCCGACCCGGACGCGCTCGCACGTCCACGCTACGTCGCGATCATCACCGACGGCAACGGCCGCTGGGCGCAGCGCGAGGGCCGCTCGGTCACCGACGGCCACCGCGCCGGCGCCGACGTCGTCCGGGCGCGGCTGCGGGACGCGACCGAGCTCGGCGTCAAGGAGCTGACGGTCTTCTCGTTCTCGACCGAGAACTGGGGCCGGCCCGACGCCGAGGTCCGCGGGCTGATGGCGATGTTCGCGGAGCGGATCGACCGCGAGACGCCGGAGCTCAAGGCCGAGGGCGCGCGGATGCGGTTCATCGGCCGCCGCGAGGGCGTCGACCCGGGGCTGGTCGAGCGGATGGACTGGGCCGAGCGCGAGACCGCCGGCGGCGACGCGATCACCTTCTACGTGGCCTTCAACTACGGCGGGCGGGCCGAGATCCTCGACGCCGCCGCCCGCTACGAGGGCGGGGGCGAGGAGGCCTTCTCGCGCCTGCTCTACGCGCCCGAGATGCACGAGCCGGACCTGCTGATCCGGACCTCGGGCGAGCAGCGGATCTCGAACTACCTGCTGTGGCAGTGCGCCTACAGCGAGCTGGTCTTCGCGCCCGAGCTGTGGCCCGACTTCGATCGCGCCGCGTTCGAGCGCTGCCTCGACGAGTACGGCACGCGCAAGCGCCGCTTCGGAGGGCGGACCGGCTGATGCCCGGTCCGCGCCGGCCGCGCCGCGGCCAGCCGTCTTCCGACGGCTACGAGGAGGATGATCGCCCCGTGCCCGACGAGGAGATCGACCCCGCTCCCGCCGCCCCGCGTGGCCGCGGGCGGCGCCGCGAGGCCCGCTTCGAGCTCGAGTTCGGCGACTTCGAGCCGGCCGAGCGGCCGAGCCGCAGGACCGGCGGCGGCAC
This sequence comes from Patulibacter medicamentivorans, assembly GCF_000240225.1. Classification (GTDB taxonomy): domain Bacteria; phylum Actinomycetota; class Thermoleophilia; order Solirubrobacterales; family Solirubrobacteraceae; genus Patulibacter; species Patulibacter medicamentivorans. Next base: position 10,817 of record NZ_AGUD01000220.1, on the reverse strand, counting down.
CGGCTCGCGCGATCGCAGCACCGGCGGCGAGGACACCTACGAGACCGTCGATCCGCTGCCGCGCCAGCGCCGTCCGCGCGATCGCGACCTGATCGACGAGGTCGACGACGCCACCTACGACAGCCGCCTGGCGGACCGCGACGCGCGGGTCCGCGAACGGGTCGCGCGCGCCGAGGGCGCCGCCGCGCCGCGCGGTCGCCGGCGATCGGATCGCGAGCCGCCGGCCGACGAGGTCGCCGGCGAGATCGAGGCGCTGGAGCGGTTCGAGGACGCGATCGAGAGCGTCCGCACCACCTCCGACCGCGGCGGCGGCAGCGACCTGGGCGCGCGCGTCCTGGTGGCGATCCCGGCCGCGGCGGTGGCGATCTTCCTGGTCGCCCAGGGCGGGCCCGTCTTCGCCGTCGGAATCGCCGTCTTCGGCCTGGTCGGCATCTGGGAGCTGACCCGGATGTTCGCCCGCACCCGGCCCTCGCTGTTCGCCGGCGGGGTCGGGCTGGTGGCGATCATCGCCGCGGCGGCGATCGGCGGCAACGACGGCGGGCGCGAGGCGATGGTGACCGCGCTCGTGGCCACGGTCCCGCTGGTCTTCATCGCCGTCTCGCTGGCGCGACCGGCCGGCGGGATGCCGGGGGTCGCGGTGACCCTGCTGGGGATCGTCTGGCTCGGGATGGCGCTCGGCCACGCCGTGCTGCTGCGCGACACCACCCACGGCGGCGGGATCGTCGTCGACGTCCTCGTCGGGACCTTCCTGGGCGACACCGGCGCCTACCTCGGCGGGCGGATGTTCGGCAGCCACAAGCTGGCGCCGCGGATCTCGCCCAACAAGACCGTCGAGGGGCTGGTGATCGGCATGATCACCGCCGTCGTCGCGGTCTGGTTCGCCGGGCTCTACCAGGACTGGCTGAGCGGCACCGACGCGCTGTTGCTGGGGCTCGTGATCGCGATCGCCGCGCCGATCGGCGACCTCTTCGAGAGCTTCCTCAAGCGCGACGCCGGCACCAAGGACGCCGGCGTCCTCTTCGGCGCCCACGGCGGCGTCCTCGACCGGCTCGACGCGGCGATGTTCGCGATCGTCGCGGGCTACTACGTGTGGCTCGCGATGGGCGCCGCGTAGCGCCATCGCGGCCCGCGATCTGGCAGGGTCCCGGCTGATGCCCCGCCGCCTGCTCATCCTCGGCTCGACCGGCTCGATCGGCGTCCAGGCACTGGACGTCGTGGCCGCCGCACCGCCGGGCACGTTCGAGATCGTCGGCCTGGCCGCCGCCCGCCAGTGGCAGCCGCTCGTGGCCCAGGCCCGCGAGCACGGCGTGCCGCGGATCGCGCTCGCCGACGCCGACGCGGCCGCGCGCGCGAGCGAGGCGTGGACCGACGGCGAGGTCCTGCACGGCCCCGAGGGGCTGGTGCGGCTGGTGCTGGAGTCCGGGGCCGACCTGGTCCTCAACGCGCTGGTCGGGGCGGCGGGCCTGGGGCCGACGGTCGCCACCCTCGGCGAGGGGATCGACCTGGCGCTGGCCAACAAGGAGTCGCTGGTCGTCGGCGGCGAGCTGGTGATGCAGCTGGCCGAGGCGACCGGGGCGCGGGTGCTGCCGGTCGACAGCGAGCACTCGGCGCTCTGGCAGCTGGTCCACGGCGAGACCGGCGCCGATCGCGCCCACGGCGGTCCGGTCCACGCCGGCGAGGTCCGGGTCGGGACGATCGACAAGCTGGTCCTGACCGCGTCCGGCGGGCCGTTCCGCGGTCGCCGGCGCGAGGATCTGGTCGGCGTCGGGGTCGAGCAGGCGCTCGCCCACCCGACGTGGGCGATGGGCGGCAAGATCACCATCGACTCGGCGACGCTGATGAACAAGGGCCTCGAGGTGATCGAGGCCCACCACCTGTTCGGCACGCCCTACGAGAAGATCGACGTGGTCGTCCACCCGCAGTCGATCGTCCACTCCTACGTCACGCTCTGCGACGGGGCGGCGCTGGCGCACCTCGGCCACCCCGACATGCGGGCGCCGATCGCCTTCGCGCTCCACCATCCCGACCGCGTCCCGCTGGGGCTGCGGCCGCTCGACCTGGCCGAGGTCGGCACGCTGACCTTCGAGCCGCCGGACGAGCAGGCGTTCCCCTGCCTGCGGCTGGCCCGCGAGGCCGGGATCGCGGGCGGCACCGCCCCCTGCGTGCTGAACGCCGCCAACGAGGTCGCCGTCCACGCGTTCCTCGACGGGCGGATCGGCTTCCTCGACATCGCCGCGATCGTCGAGCAGTCGCTGGAGACGGTCGAGGTCGGGCCGGTGCGGGCGTTCGAGACGCTCTACGCCGCCGACCGGGCGGCCCGCGACGCCGCGGCGGAGCTGGTCGCGGCGCGCGCCTGACGTCAGGCGGCGGGGACCCGGTCGGCGTGGCCCGGCCGGGCGTTGATCGGCCCTACAGGTCGCTGTGGCACCCTGTGTCGCCGTGTCCTGGGTCCTCGCCTTCCTCGGCTTCGCCGCTCTGATCGTCCTCCACGAGCTGGGGCACTTCGCCGCCGCGAAGGCGGTCGGCATGCGCGTGGAGCGGTTCTCGCTCTTCTTCGGCAAGCCGCTGCTCAGCCGCCGGCGGGGGGAGACCGAGTACGCGATCGGGTTCATCCCGCTCGGCGGCTACGTGAAGATCACCGGCATGGACCCGCGGGAGGAGCTGCCCGCGGACGTGCTGCCGCGGGCGTACCACAAGCAGCCGGTCTGGAAGCGGGTCGTCGTGATCCTCGCCGGCCCGGCGGTGAACATCCTGCTGGCGGTCGTGATCATCGTGCTGCTGTGGGGCGGCAAGAGCGCCGTGCCGACGATCGCCCCGGTCGTCGGCTCGGTCGACCAGAAGGGCGCCGCCGCCCGGGTCCTGAAGCCGGACGACCGGATCATCAGCGTCGACGGCGCGCCCGGCTTCGCGCCCGGCCTGACCTTCGACAACACCGAGCAGCGGCTGACCGCGATCCGCCAGACGATCAACCGCCACCGCTGCGCCGGCGGGGCGCGCAAGGACGGCTGCGCCGCCGTCGCCCCGGTCCGGGTCACCTACGAGCGCGACGGGCAGGTCCGGACGGCCGCGATCGCCCCGCGCTACGCGAGCCAGCCGAGCGCCCAGGACCACGACGGCCGGATGCTGCTGGGGATCAGCTACGGGGTCGACTACCTCCACACCGACCGCGCCGAGGCCGCCGGCAAGGGCGTGCAGTACCTGTGGGAGGCGACCAAGCTGACCGGCAAGGCGATCGTGAAGCTCGTCTACGACAGCGAGGCCCGCAAGGAGGTCTCCGGCGTCGTCGGGTCCTACGAGGCGACCCGCCAGAGCTTCGAGCTGTCGACGACCCGGGCGATCCAGATCCTGGCGATCATCAGCCTGTCGCTGGCGATCATCAACCTGTTCCCGTTCCTGCCGCTCGACGGCGGCCACATCTTCTGGGCGCTGGCGGAGAAGGTCCGCGGCCGCCCGATCCCGTTCGCGTGGCTGGAACGCGCGAGCGTGCTCGGCTTCGCGCTGGTGATCATGCTCTTCGGGCTGGGGCTCTACAACGACGTCGGCCGGATCTTCGGCGAGGGCATCAACGTCCGCTGACGGGTGCGCGCAAGCGCGTAAGGTGACGCCTGCGTCACGAAAAACGGCCGCGCGCGGTACGATCGCGACTGCGGTGTACCGAGAGAGACGATGCGGCGCCGGGCCACCATGCGCGTGGCGTCGGGCCACGTCTCCGGGGATCGGCCAAACGCGCGAGGAGAGAACCACCGAATGAGCACCACGGACGTCACTGCCGTCGAGACCATGCTGGGCGCCTTCCGGCGCGGGCTGGAGCGCCACCCGGACCAGGTGCTGGTGCGGACCAAGGACGACGAGATCGCCTGGACCTGGCGGCAGGTGGCCGAGCAGGCCGCGCGCGTCGCGGGCGGCCTGCGCGCGCTCGGCGTCGAGCGCGGCCAGACGGTCGGCCTGCTGATGGGCAACCGGCCCGACTTCTTCCCGGTCGACCTGGGCGTCACGACGCTCGGCGCGGTGCCGGTGTCGCTCTACCAGACCTCCTCGCCCGAGCAGATCGTCTACATCGCCAACGACGCCGGGATGTCGGTGATCGTCACCGAGCAGCTCTACCTCGACCGGGTCCTGGCCGCCCGCGACGAGCTGCCGGGCCTGCGGCACGTGGTGGTCGTCGACGGCGAGGCGCCCACGGGCGTGATGACGATCGGGGCGCTCGAGGCCGGCGCGCCGGCCGACTTCGACGCGGCGGCCGAGGCCGAGCTGCTCTCGCCCGACGACCTGCTGACGCTGATCTACACCTCGGGCACCACCGGCCCGCCGAAGGGCGTCGAGCTGACCCACCGCAACCTCGTCGCGGCGATGGAGGCGGTCGGCAAGGTCGCCCGGCTGCGGCAGGGCGGACGCGTCATCTCGTGGCTGCCGGCGGCCCACATCGCCGAGCGGGGCGCCCACTACTACGCGCCGCTGCTGTTCGGGCTCGAGATCACCACCTGTCCCGACCCGAAGCAGATCTCGGCCTACCTGGCGGCGGTCCACCCGACGTGGTTCTTCGCCGTCCCGAGGATCTGGGAGAAGCTGAAGTCGGGCCTGGAGGCGATGCTCGCGGCACAGCCCGAGGAGCGGCGCACCGCGGTCCAGGGCGCGATCGAGGCGGCGACCGAGAAGGTCCGCCTGGAGCAGGCGGGCGAGCCGGTCCCGGCGGAGCTGGCGGCCGCGGTCGCGCAGGCCGACGAGCAGATCTTCGCGCCGCTGCGGGCGATGCTCGGGCTGGACCAGGTGGAGTCGATCAACGTCGGCGCGGCGCCGACGCCGCGGACCGTGATCGAGTTCTTCCACGCGATCGGCCTGCCGATCGCCGAGATCTGGGGGATGTCGGAGGGCTGCGCCTGCGGCACGCTGAACCCGCCGGACCGGATCAAGATCGGCACCGTCGGGCCGGCCGTCCCCGGGATGGAGGTCAAGCTGGCCGAGGACGGCGAGGTGCTGCTGAAGGGCCCGACCCTGATGCGCGGCTACCGCAACCAGCCCGAGAAGACGGCGGAGTCCTACACCGAGGACGGCTGGTTCAAGACCGGCGACATCGGCCAGTTCGACGAGGACGGCTACCTGTCGATCGTCGATCGCAAGAAGGAGCTGATCATCAACGCGGCCGGCAAGAACATGTCGCCGGCCAACATCGAGGCCGCGATCAAGTCGGCCCACCCGCTGATCGGCCAGGTCTGCGTGATCGGCGACAACCGGCCCTACAACACGGCGCTGATCGTCCTCGACGCCGACTTCACGCCGCCGTGGGCCCAGCAGCAGGGGATCGAGGGCACGCTCGAGGAGCTGGCCGAGGTCCCGGCGGTGATCGCCGAGATCCAGAAGGGCGTCGACGCCGGCAACGCCCGCCTGTCGCGGGTCGAGCAGGTCAAGCGGTTCGTGATCGTCCGCGGAGACTGGCTGCCGGGCGGCGACGAGCTGACGCCGACGATGAAGCTCAAGCGCAAGCCGATCGACCAGAAGTACGCGGCCGACATCGAGGGGCTGTACACCGCGGCCTGAGGGCCCGCCAGCGCGCCCCGGCCCGACGCCGGGGCGCACCATGGACCGTTGGAGGACGTCGCGGCGCGTGCGCAGTACGTGGCGGACTGGCACGCGTCTGGCGCGTGTGAGAGCTTGCGGCAGACCTGATCCGCGCGTGCGCGGATCGCCCGTCCTCCGTCCCCCGGGAGCACCACCATGGAATCGAGCACCGCCGCCGCCCCAGCGGCGCCCTCCAGCGATCCGCCGCTGAAGCGCGCGATCTCGCGCAACATGCTGCTGCTGTTCGTCATCGGCGACGTCGTCGGTGGCGGCATCTACACGCTGGTCGGCGTGATCGGCGGCGAGGTCGGCGGCCTGGTCTGGCTGCCGTTCGCCCTTGCCCTGGCGCTGGCGGTGCTGACGGCGACCGCCTACGCCGAGCTGGTGACGAAGTACCCGCAGGCGGCGGGGGCGGCGCTCTACGTCAACAAGGCGTTCCGTAAGCCGTTCTTCACGTTCATGGTCGCCTTCGCGGTCATGTGCTCGGGCATCGCGTCGGCGTCGACGCTCTCGCGCGGGGTCGCGGAGACCTACCTGCCGCGGCTCTTCGACTGGTCGCTCAGCGAGACCCAGACGGTGTTGATCGCGCTCGGGTTCCTGCTGATCGTCGCGGCGGTCAACTTCCGCGGCATCAGCGAGTCGGTCAAGATCAACGTCGTCCTGACGCTGATCGAGTTCGGCGGCCTGATCCTGATCGTCGTGATCGGCATCGCCGCGCTGCTGGACGGCGTCGGCGACATCGGCAACGCCTTCTCGACCTCGGACGCCAAGGCGGCGGGCCACGACGTGACGCTGATCCCGGCGGCGCTGGCCGGCACGGCGTTGGCGTTCTACGCCCTGATCGGCTTCGAGGACTCGGTCAACGTCGCCGAGGAGGCGAAGGATCCGGGCCGCGATTACCCGCGCGCGCTGTTCGGCGGGCTCCTGATCGCCGGCAGCCTCTACATCGTGATCGGGATCATCGCTCCGGCCGTCCTGCCGTACAAGACGCTGATCAGCGACGACACGACGCCGCTGCTGGAGATCTCGCAGCTGGGACCGCTGTCGGTGGAGATCAAGGTCTTCGCGGCGATCGGGATCCTGGCGCTGATCAACGGCGCGCTGATCAACATGATCATGGCCTCGCGCCTGACCTACGGGATGGCGCGCCAGCGGATCGTGCCGGCGTTCTTCGGCAAGGTCCACCGCGGTCGCCGGACCCCGTGGACGGCGATCATCTTCACCAGCGGCCTGGCGTTCATCCTGACCGCGACCGGAGACGTCTCCGACCTGGCCACGACGACCACGACCCTGCTGCTGATCGTCTTCGTCACGGTCAACATCAGCGTGCTGGTCCTGCGACGCGACCCGGTGAGCCACTCGCACTTCGTCGCGCCGACGCTGCTGCCGGCGATCGGGGCCGTCGCGGCCCTGGGGCTCTTGATCCACCGCGTCGCCAACGACACGGAGCAGATCACCCGAGCCCTGCTGCTGCTCGGCCTCGGCCTCGTCTTCTGGCTCGCCAACTACGTGGCCACGCGCGGGGTCGACAAGCAGTTCGACACCGGGATGATCGAGGCGATCGAGCATCCCGAGGAGACGCCGCAGCCGAAGGACTGAGGGCCGGGGGGCGTCGCGGCGAGCGCCGCCGCTGGCGGCGGTGGCGCCGCGGCGGTCGCTGGCGTAGGCCCGCCGCTGCAGGCCCGACGCCGGACGGTGGGCGCGGTCGCCGGGGCGACCTTCGGCGGGACGGCTGGCGCCGCCCCGCCGGACGTCGATCAGCCGCGCTTGATCTTCAGGTCGCGGAAGATCGAGACCGTGTGGAAGCCGAGCTGGGCGAAGACCGAGATGCGGGTCTTCATGCCGGGACGGAGCTTCGGGATCTGGGCCTTGCGGATGTACAGGCGGACCGACTTGGTCTGGCCCGGGCTGACGTTGATCCGGGTCGTCGTGGTCGCCTTGACGTAGAACTTGCCGCGACGGACGTAGCCGACGTCGCGGGTCCGCGCGCGCACCTTGGCCTTCTTCGGGAGCGACAGGCGGATCGTCAGGTAGCGCCCGCGCAGGCTCGCGCTGGCGTTGGGGCCGAAGAGGACCTTCTCGACCTCTTCCTTGGTCAGGCCCACGTCGTCCAGGAACGAGCCCTTCTGGCCCTTGGCGCCCGGCGTGCCGTTGGTGCCGTTGGTTCCCGGCAGGCCGGGACCGCCCGGCTGGCCCGGATCGGGGACCGGCAGCGCGCTGAGGACGACGTTGTCGTAGTCGAAGCTCGCCACCGGACCGACGTTGACGCCGCCCTCCAGCGTGGTGCGGATCCGGACCTTGTACTGCTCGCCGACGTTCAGGACCGACGGATCGATCTCGATCGGGGCCGGCAGCGGCGTCCAGCCGACCAGCGGCTTGACCGGGACCCCGGCGACCGGCGTCGCCGCGACCGCGCCGTCGGAGGCGCGGACGATCTGGACCGTGTAGTAGACGTTCGTGCCCAGCTGCAGCAGGCCCTGGACGTTGGCGCGCCGCGAGAGGCTGAGCTGCAGCTTCCACGGCTTCTTGCCGCCGACGCCGCTGTACACGAAGGTCGGGCTGGTCAGGACGCCCGTGGCGACGCCGGTGACCGACGCCAGCGAGAGGAACCCGCTGTAGGCGTAGCCGCTCTGGTTGGCCGGCTTGGGCCCGGCGCCGCCGGTGGCGGTATGACCGCTGCTGGTCCCGGTGCAGAGCAGGATCGGGATCAGGCAGAGCCCGCTGTACTCGGACGATCCGGCCCAGCCGCCGAGACCCCCGTCGAAGTCCCGGGCCTGCGCGGGCGTCGGGTAGGTCGCGGGCGGGACGGCGGCGGTGGCCGGCGCGGCGACGGCGAGGGCCGCGATCGCCGCGGCGCCCGTGGTGCCGACGCCGAGCAGCGATCGGCGGCGGCCGGAGCCATGGTGTGTGTTGGAGCTGTTCATCGGGTCTCCTGGTTCGGGGGAAGGCTGCGGGCGGGGAGCGGTGCGGTGCGGCTCATCGCCGCACCGGCAGGTCGCGGAAGATCGTCAGCGAGTGCAGGCCGAGCTGAGCGAAGACGGTGAAGCGGACCCGGTCGCCAGGGCGCGTTCGGGGGAGGGCGGCCTTGCGGATCGTGACGATCACCGTCTTCGTGCGGCCCGGCTTGACGTTGACGCGGGTGGTCGTCGTCGCCTTGACGAAGAACGCTCCGCGCTTGACGTAGGCCACCGAGCGCGTTCGCGCCTGGACCTTGGCCTTGGCCGGCATCCGCAGGCTGATCCGCAGGGTCCGGCCGCGCAGGAGCGCGGTCGCCGTCGGCGGCAGCAGGGTGCGCCGCAGCTCGTCCTTGGTCACGCCGACATCGTCGAGGAAGGTGCCCTTGCCCTGGTCCCCCTTGCCGCCCGGCTTGCCGGCCGGACCCGCGGGGCCCGCCGGGCCGGCGGGGCCCTGGGGCCCACGTCCGCCGGTCGCGCCGGTGGGGCCGGCCGGCCCGCCGGGGCCGGTCGGACCGGTGGCGCCCGGACCACCCGGCTCGCCGGGGCCGGGCACCGGCAGCGCGCTGAGGACGACGTCGTCGTAGTCGAAGCTCGCCGTCGGGCCGACGTTGACGCCGCCGATCAGCGTCGTCCGGATCCGGATGCGGTAGCTCTGGCCCAGCTGCAGGGCGTTCGTCGGCAGGTCGACGGGGGCAAGCGCGTTCCAGCTCGCCAGCGGCCCGATCGGGACGTTGTCCAACGGGGTCGAGACGACCGCGCCGTCCGTCTCGCGCACGATCTGGACCGAGTAGCGGGCGACGGTGCCCAGTTGGAGCAGGCCGCCGACGTCGGCCCGCCGAGCCAGGCTCAGCTGCAGCTTCCAGGGCAGGACGCCACCCGCGCCGGCGTAGGCGAAGGCCGGGCTCGTCAGCACGCCGGTCGACTCGCCGGTGACCGAGGCGAGGCCGCTGAAGTCGCTGAAGACGAAGCCGCTCGGGTTCGCCGGTCCGATGCCGCCGGCGGCGGCGTAGCCGCCGTTGGCCTGTGCGCAGAGCAGCGGCGGCAGCAGGCAGAGGCCGCCGTACTCCGAGCTGACGGCCCAGCCACCCTGGCCGCCGTCGAAGGTCTGCGGAGTTCCGGCGCCCGGGTAGGTCGTCGGCGGAGTCGCCGCGAGCCCCGGAGCGGCGGCCACGAAGGTCGCGGCGGCGGCTCCGGCGGCGATGGCGCTCCGACGTCGCCTTCGCCCACGCTCGGGCGCGGCCCGTAGGGCACCGCGTGCGTCCCTGACGTGCATGGAGTTCCTCGTTCTGTTGGGGGATCGACACGGGCGGACCACGTCACGGTCCCGTGCGGACGCAGCCTCTCCGGGCATCGCCCGCAGGCGATGCGTACGACCCGGTACTTCGCCGACGCTACTTCACCTTCCGGCGCGCTCCGAGGGGGAAAAGTCCCTGCAGGCGTGGTGGATCTCGATGAACGACCTAGTCCATGTACGAGCGTGTACAGATCAATGGTCCGCTTCATGGCGCAACGTTTGTCGAGAATCGAAGAATGGTCCAAGATCCTGGATGTGGGAGGCCCCTCGGCGTAGCGTGAGGACGCGTCGCTCTTGGCGGCGACGCGCTTACGACCAACGGTCGTTCGGAGTCTTCGCGGACCTGGATCAGCCGTTCGTCCAGCCCTGCCTGGGGAGTTCGACGAGCACGACGGCGCTCACTCGTCTAGCGTTCCGTCGATGTCCAGGCTGGCAGGCCCGATCGCTCGGTCTCGGCGGGAGCCGCGTCGGTGAGCCGTCGCGGTCGCCGGGGCGGCCCGCGCTCGGAGGAGGATCGGCAGCGCGCGCGGCTCGAACGCGAGCAGCGGCGCGCCCGTCGCGAGGGTCGCCCGATCCCCGAGAGCGTCGAGGACCTGGCGCAGCCGGGACCGGCGGCGCCCTACGAGGACCTGGGCTTCGAGCCGTCCGGAGAGGCGTTCGACGCCGGTGCTCCGCACCCGTCGGGGTTCGAGGTCGCCGAGCCCGCGGGCACCGAGCCGGCCGCCGTGCCGTCGCCGGCGGCGAGGCACGGGCACGAGCCGGAGTCGGGCGACCCGGCAGCCCCGGCCCCGACCGAGCCGTGGTGGACCCAGGATCCGGATCCCGGGCAGCCGGCCGGCCCGGCCACGTCCGAGCAGCGTCCCGACGGCGTCGACTGGTTCCAGTCGGCGGCCCCGCGGGTGACGGCGCCGGAGGACGTCGGGACGCCCGTCGCGCTGCCGCCGGTCGTGCAGGAGCCGCCCGCAGCATCTCCGCCGCCCGCCGCGGCGCCCGCGCCCGCCGCGGCGACG
>NZ_AGUD01000221.1 GCF_000240225.1 Patulibacter medicamentivorans | reverse complement strand
AGCGCGCGCGCCGCCCGCGCGCCCGCGCGTCGCGGGACCCCGCGCCGCTCGGCCTCGCGCTGGACGGCCGGGTCGTCGCTGCCCTTGCCGGCGATCGAGCCGCCGAGGCCGGCCACGGGGTTGACGACGAGGCCCAGCCGGCGCGTGCGCTGCTCGCCCCCGGACACCGTCACCCCGCGAGCATCTCAGGCCCGCTCGCGCGTCAGCTCGCCGGCGACCTGGTCGAGCGCGGCGCGGGTGCCGGCGACCATGTCCGCCAGCTCGTCGTCGGTGACGACGAACGGCGGCGAGAAGGAGATCGTGTCGGCGGCCGGCAGCGCGCGGGTGATGATGCCGCGGTCGAGGCTGGCGCGGACGATCCGCGGCGCGACCTGCAGCGCCGGGTCGAAGCGGACCGCCGGGTCGCGCTCGGCGACGAACTCGACCGCCGCCATCAGGCCGGCGCCGCGGACCTCGCCGACCAGCGGGTGGTCGGCGAACGCGTCGCGCAGCAGCGCGCGCAGGGTCTCGCCCTGGCGCTCGGCGCGCTCGATCAGGCCCTCCTCCTCGACCAGCCGCAGGTTGGCCAGCGCGGCGGCGGCGCCGAGCGGGTGGGCGCTGTAGGTGTAGCCGTGCTGGAAGACGCCCTCGGGGCCGTCGGCCAGGACCTTCCAGACCCGCTCCGAGACGATCGTGCCCGAGAGGGGGACGTAGGCCGAGGTGACGCCCTTGGCGATCGTGATCAGGTCCGGCTCGAGCCCGAAGCGGTGGCTGCCGAACCAGTGACCCAGGCGGCCGAAGCCGCTGATCACCTCGTCGGCGATCAGCAGCACGTCGTGCTCGCGCAGGACCCGCTGGATCGCCTCGAAGTAGCCCTCCGGCGGGACGATCACGCCGCCGGCGCCCTGGACCGGCTCGGCGATGAAGGCCGCGACGGTCTCGGGCCCCTCGGCCCGGATCATCGCGTCGAGCTCGTCGGCCAGGCGGGCGGAGAAGGCCCGGTCGTCCTCGCCCGGCTCCGCGTTCCACAGCCGGTAGGGCGCCGACACGTGCCGGATCTGCGGCAGCGGCAGGTCGAACTCGGCGTGCATCGCCGGCAGCCCGGTCAGGCTCGCCGACGCGATCGTGACGCCGTGGTAGCCGCGGTCCCGGGAGATGACCTTCTTCTTCTCCGGCCGCCCGCGGCGGTTGTTGTAGCTGGCGACGATCTTCAGCTGCGTGTCGTTGGCGTCCGACCCGCTGTTGCCGTAGAAGACCTTCGTCATGCTGCCGCCGGCCCGCGCGATGATCTGCTCGGCCAGCAGCGCGGGCGGGGCGGTCGCCATCGACGAGAAGCCGTGGAAGTACGACAGCTCGAGCGCCTGGCGGTGGAGGGCGTCGGCGATCTCCTCGCGGCCGTAGCCGACGTTGACGCACCAGAGCCCGGCCATCGCGTCGAGGTACTGGCGGCCGTCCGCGTCCTCCAGCCGCGTTCCGCGACCACGGACGACCATCGCGGTCGCCCCCTCGCGCTCGTGGCGGTAGGCGTTGCTGAAGGGGTGGAAGACGAAGCGCCGGTCGGCGTCGACGGGGGAGGTGGCGGTCACGTGTTCGCTCGCATTGCGGTCATCTGCGCGGAAGACGTACGTTCGCAGACCCCTCGGCGGCTGTCCAGCCCAATTGCTCGAATAGCGGCTGATTGCACGATATGCGAGCATGGACGGAGACCGACCCCGGAGCGCCGCCCCATGCCCACCCTCCCGTTCCCCTTCGACCTGCGCGATGCCGCGCTCCTGCGCGACGAGCTGCTCGTCGACGGCGCCTGGGCGCCGGCGGCCGGCGGCGCGCGGGCGACGATCGTCGACCCCGCGACCGGCACCGCGATCGCGACGGTCGCCGACGGCGGCGCGCTCGACGCCCGGCGGGCCGTCGACGCCGCCCACGCCGCATTCGGCCCCTGGTCGCGGCGGACGGCGAAGGACCGGGCCACGGTCCTCCGGCGCTGGTTCGACCTGGTGGTCGAGCATGCCGACGACCTGGCCACGATCCTCACCGCCGAGCAGGGCAAGCCGCTGGCCGAGGCCCGCGGCGAGATCCTCTACGGCGCCGGGTTCATCGAGTGGTACGCCGAGGAGGGCAAGCGGGCCTACGGCGAGCTGATCCCGACCAACGTCGAGGGCCGCGAGCTGCTGGCGATCAAGCAGCCGATCGGCGTCTGCGCCGCGATCACGCCGTGGAACTTCCCGATGGCGATGATCGCCCGCAAGCTCGCGCCGGCGCTGGCCGCGGGCTGCACCGCCGTCGTCAAGCCGGCGCCGGCGACGCCGCTGTCCGCGCTGGCCCTCGCCGAGCTGGCGCAGCGCGCGGGGATCCCCGCCGGCGTGATCAACGTCGTGCCCGGCGACGCCGAGGCGATCGGCGGCGAGCTGACCGACAACCCGCTGGTCCGCAAGCTGACCTTCACCGGATCGACCGCCGTCGGCCGGCTGCTGATGCGGCGCTCGGCCGACACCGTCAAGAAGCTCTCGCTCGAGCTGGGCGGCAACGCGCCGCTGATCGTGTTCGACGACGCCGACCTGGACCGCGCCGTGCGGGGCGCGATCGACTCGAAGTTCCGCAACGCCGGCCAGACCTGCGTCTGCGCCAACCGGATCCTGGTCCAGGACGGGATCCACGACGCGTTCGTCGAGCGGTTCGTGGCCGCCGCCGCGGCGCTGCGGGTCGGCAACGGCTTCGAGCCGGACGTGCAGCAGGGACCGCTGATCGACGAGCGGGCGCTGGCCAAGGTCCGCGATCACGTCGCGGACGCCGTCGCCCACGGCGGCACCGTCCGCTGCGGCGGCGACGCGGGCGAGCTCGGCGGCACGTTCTTCCCCCCGACCGTCATCACCGGCGCGACGACCGCGATGCGGATCGCCGACGAGGAGACCTTCGGCCCGGTCGCGCCGATCTTCCGCTTCCGCGAGGAGGACGAGGCGGTCGCGCTCGCCAACGCCACCGAGTCGGGGCTGGCGGCCTACTTCTTCACCCGCGACGCGGCCCGCATCGCCCGCGTCGGACGCGCGCTCGAGCACGGCGTCGTCGGCGTCAACACCGGCCTGATCTCGTACGAGGGCGCGCCCTTCGGCGGCGTCAAGCAGTCCGGCCTCGGCCGCGAGGGATCGCGGCACGGGCTCGACGACTTCCTCGAGCTGAAGTACCTCTGCATCGACGGGCTCGCCGGCTAGTGGCGGCGTCGGCCGGTCACTCCGACGCGTCCGTGGCGGGCTCCGGGCACGCGCCGCCCGGCTCGACCCGGCGCTCGTAGTGCCAGACCTCGTTGGCGAAGGTCTGGCAGAGGCCGACGCGGGACCCGTTGACCTGCATCCAGTAGGCCGCGTCCGTCGGGCCGATGTCGACGGCGCGCCCCTGGACGTGGGCTGACCTGTCGGGCGTCGCGACCAGCTGGCGGGCCCGGTGGGCCCCGTTCCTGGCGACGGCGTCGTCCAAGAGCTGGCGCTGGTGCGCGCGGCTGCGCCAGCCGCTGGTGACGCGCAGGTCGATCCCGTCCCGCTTCGCCGCGGTCGTCGCCGCAGCGAGCGCGGCGCGCAGATCGGGATCGAGCCGCGCGATCGCGGGATGGCCCACGTCGGTGGCCGGGATCGACTTCCCGTCGGGGATCACGGCGCCGCGGTCCGCGGACTCGGTCGGGCGCACCACGTCGACCACGCCGCGCGCGCCAGTGTAGCCGGCGAAGGCCGCGGCGATCGCAACCAGAGCGACGGCCGGCAGGCCGCGGACGCGGCGAATCGGAGTGGTGTAGAGCGATCTGGAGGAGTGCACGAGCGGCGAGCGAGGTCGGGACGACGTCGTGCTCCGGCACTCAACCCGGCACGCTGTTGCGTCAAGGCACGCTGCGCGCTTCACGCCGACGCAACATCGGGCGCGCCTAGACTCGCTTCGACTGTGAGCAGCCAGGAGCGACACCGATGCGGGTGCTGATCGCCGAGGACGAGGAGTTCCTGGCCGAGGCGATCCAGACCGGCCTGCGGCGCGCCGCGATCGCCGCCGACGTGGCGCTGGACGGTGCCGCGGCGCTGCGGGCGCTGGCCGTCGTCGACTACGACGCGATCGTGCTCGATCGCGACCTGCCGCAGGTGCACGGCGACGAGGTCGCCCGCACGGTCGCCGAGCGGCACCCGGGCGTGCGCGTCCTGATGCTGACCGCGGCCGCGCGGGTCGACCAACGCGTCGAGGGGCTGCGCCTCGGCGCCGACGACTACTTGGCCAAGCCCTTCGCCTTCGAGGAGCTCGTCGCACGGCTGCACGCGCTGGCGCGACGCCCCGCGGCCACGGCGCCACCGGTGCTCGAGGTCGGCGACCTGCGGATCGACAGCTTCCGGCGCGAGGCGTTCCGCGACGGCCGGCTGCTGCGGCTGACCCGCAAGCAGTTCGCGGTGCTCGAGCTGCTGGCGCGCGCCGCCGGAGGCGTCGTCAGCGCCGAGGAGCTGCTGCAGAAGGTCTGGGACGAGAACGTCGACCCGTTCACGACCGCGCCGCGGGTGACGGTGTCGACGCTGCGCAAGGCGCTCGGCCCGCCCGATCCGATCGAGACGGTGACCGGCGTCGGCTACCGTCTGGCCGTCGCGGACGACGGCGATGGCTGACGCGCGAGCGGCCCCGTACCGAACGAGCGCGCGCTGGCGGCTGACGCTCAGCTACGCGGCCTTTCTGCTGATCGCGGGCATGGGCACGCTGGTCGGCGTCTACGTCGTCCTGCGGTACGTCCCGGACTACCCGCTGATGCCGGCGGACCCGTCGCAGACGAACGACCCGGCCACCCGCGGCGAGATCCTCGCGGCGGTCGTCCGGTCGTCGCTCTACGTGCTCGCGACGTTGCTGGCGATCGGCCTGGCCGGCGGCTGGTGGCTGGCGGGCCGGGTCCTGCGCCCGCTCGACGAGCTGCACCGGGCGGCCCGGATCGTCGCCGCCGGCGACCTCGACCACCGAGTGCGGCTGCAGGGGCGACGCGACGAGTTCGCCGAGGTCGCCGACGGCTTCGACCTGATGCTCGATCGCCTGGGCGACGCGTTCGCCGCCCAGGAGCGATTCTCGGCCAACGCCGCGCATGAGCTGCGCACGCCGCTGACCGTGTCGCGGACGATCCTCGACGTGGCCCTCGCCGACCCGGGCGGCGCCGCCGACCGGCAGGCGCTCGAACGGTTGTCACAGACCACCGACCGCGCCATCGGCCTGACGGAGGCGCTGCTGCGCCTGGCGGACGTCAACGAGCTGACGACCAGGCACGAGCCGATCGACGTCGCCGACGTCGTCCAGCAGGCCGCCTCGACCGTCGGCGACGAGGCCGCCGAGCGAGGGATCGAGATCGACGTGGCGAGCGCTCCCACGACGGTCGCCGGCGATCCGACGCTGCTGCGGCAGCTGCTCGTGAACCTGCTGCAGAACGGGGTCCGGTACAACCGTCCCGGCGGCGAGCTGTCGCTACGCGTCGACGGCGACGAGCGAGGCGCGCGGATCGAGCTGCAGAACGACGGCGACCGGCTCGATCCCGAGCGGGTCGCCCGGTTCACCGAGCCCTACCTGCGCGGGGCCGGTCGGACGGCCGGGTCCGGCGGCGCGCCTCGCGGTCATGGCCTGGGGCTGGCGCTGGTCGCGCGGATCGTCGCCGTCCACCGCGGCCGCCTGACGCTCGAGCCACGGCCGGCGGGCGGGCTGCGGGTGCTCGTCGAGATCCCGGCCGATCCCGGCCGCGGCGGCGAGCAGGCAGCGACCACGCACGCCCACTGGCGCGTGGCACGGCGCTCGGCGGTGCGGGCGGACGCCGAGCGCGTGCCGCCGAAACGAGCCCCGCGCTGGCTCCTTCCCGTCGCGGCGATCACGATCGCGCTCGGCGTCGCCGCAGCGCTGTTCGTGCTCCTGTGGTGGGACGGCGTCACGTTCCCGACTCCTTGACCGAGGCGCTCCCCGACCGGCGGGGGCACGCGACGAAACGGGCGTCGCCCCGGAGCAGCAAGCGCTCCGGAGCGACGGTGCCAGGGCCTCTACCGGCGGCCGGGCTTGGTGACGGTGCAACCGGGGCGATCGAGCCGCAGTCGCGATCCGGGGGCGATGCAGGCGGCCAGGCCGGCGGCCTGCTGGCCGTAGGAGCGGCCGACGAGGTTGACGATCCGGCCGTCGGGGCCGACCTCGCAGGGGTTCCCCTCCGCGCAAGGCACGCCGGGCTTCGGCTCGAAGTCGCCCGCCTCGATCTCCTCGGGGGTCGGGTCGCGCTCGCCGCTGTTGTGGGTGTTGTTGATCGCGACGACCTGGCCGCTGCCGTCGTCGATCAGCGGCGCGCCGGAGTCGCCTCTCTGGGACCGGCAGCCGTCGCCCGCGACGTACCGCAGCGCGTTCTGCTGCTCGTAGCCGGCCTCGCGCAGGGTCGGCACGATGATGTCGATGCGGCAGCGCTTCAGCTCCTGGTGGGTGAGGAGGCTGACCCGGTCGCCGGGCTTCGGGCCCCGCGACGCGAGGGTCAGAACCCGGACCCCGGTCTGCTCGAGCCGCTGGTAGCTGTCGGTCAGGCGGTAGAGCGCCACGTCGGTGCCGGTCATCGTCGCGTACAGCAGCCGATCGGTCAGCGACCGCGCGATCGGCGTGCCGTCGCGGCCCAGCAGCTGCACGGGCGTCGGAACCGGCCGGTCTGCGAGCGCCGTCCCCGACTTGGGGCGCGGATCCACGCAGTGGCCGTTGGTCAGCAGCAACGCGGGATCGCCTGCACGGGCGCCCCGGGCCCGGACCACCGAGGCCGAGCAGCCGCCGATCTTCGCCGCGCCGCGCATGTCGGGGCCACGGTAGGCCGGGGCACGGGGGATCGCCCGGCGTCCCGACAGGTACGAGCGGATCCACTCCAGATTGAGGCTGATCGGCGCGTACGCCGACGGGCTGGGAGCGCCGGTGTTGCCGCCGCCCTCGACGGTGCCGACGATCACCGTTCCCCGCCCGGGCTGGCGGGCGAAGGCCGGCCCACCCGAGTCCATGTTCTCCGGGCCCGGGCGACCGCGCTTGCCCCCGATGCAGAGGATCCGGGCGACGGTTCCGCAGTCCCTCGTGGCCCGGATCCGGGTCGAGGCGACGCGCAGCTTTCGCGGATAGCTCCTCGGATCCTGGAAGGCGCCGTAGCTCGTGGAGTCGCCGGCCGGGTCGGTGAACCCCCAGCCCTGAATCCGCACTCGCGTCCCCGGCGGCAGCGGACGCGTCGCCAGCCGCGCCGGCGAAACGTGCACCGCCCGCGACAGCCGCAGCAGGGCGATGTCCGCGTGCGGCCGCCGGGCCACGGAGCGCGCCACGAACCGCTGCACCCCGACCACCTGACCGCCGCGGCGGGTGTCCCGCGACCCGAATCGGATCGACCAGCCCTTCGGGGTGCCGCTGTTGCGGTACTCGGTGTCGCCGCCGCGGGCCCAGCGCGCGCAGTGGCCGGCGGTGATCGCCCAGCGCGGGGCGATCAGCGTCGCGCCGCAGACGTGGCCGTCGGATCGGGGGCTGTCGAGCCGCTGGAACGACCCGTCGTAGCCCTGAATGGAGGTCGCCGCGACGCCGCCGACGATCGCCTGCGCCGGCGGAGCGCCCGCCGCGAGGACG
The DNA here is from genome assembly GCF_000240225.1 of Patulibacter medicamentivorans. GTDB lineage: Bacteria > Actinomycetota > Thermoleophilia > Solirubrobacterales > Solirubrobacteraceae > Patulibacter > Patulibacter medicamentivorans. Next base: position 20,818 of record NZ_AGUD01000221.1, on the reverse strand, counting down.
AGGACGGCGGCGAGCGGCAGCGGCGCCATCGCCCTGGTGATGCTCGTTCGAGATGCCATGGCCGGCCACGCTAGGACGGCCGATGTTGCGCCAGCGTGAGCCGCGTACCCTGGCGGTCGGGAGGGCGCCGGCAACGCGAACGCGAGCGGTCGCCCACCGACGTAAGGTGACGGCGGTGTCGACCGGTCCGCCCGCATGAGCCCGTCCTGGGAGCCCTTCGGGAGCAGGCGCGGCGAGGCGTCGGCGGCGCCCTCGCCGCTGCCGGCACGCGCGAGGTCTGGGTGGTCGGCCACAGCGATCGCCTGGCCGAGCTCCACCCGACGGCCCACGGCCACCAGCGCGGGAACCCCTGAACGACGCTTGACAGTGTGTAAAACTCCGGCGTAGGTTCGTCGGGGTCGAGGCCGATCGCGCGGCGAGCGCGCGCGACGACGAACCCCTCCCTCCCCGGCCGGACCGCTGGTCCCGGGCCGGAGCTCCCTCAACGAAGGACCCGCGATGCCCCAGCCCGATTCGACGTTCGACACCGACTGGCTCGTCATCGGGTCCGGGTTCGGCGGCAGCGTGTCCGCGATGCGCCTGGCCGAGAAGGGCCACCGGGTGACGGTCCTCGAGCGCGGCGAGCACTTCCGCGACGAGTCCGAGATGCCGCGCTCGTCCTGGGACCTGCGCAAGTACCTCTACATGCCCCGCGCCGGCCTGCGCGGGCTCTTCAAGCTGACGTTCTTCAAGGACGTCTTCGTGATGTCCGGGGCCGGCGTCGGCGGCGGCTCGCTCGTCTACGCGATGACGCTCTACGTCCCGCCGCAGGCGTTCTTCGAGGACGGGCAGTGGGCGGGCATCGCGGACTGGCGCAGCGAGCTCGCCCCCCACTACGAGACCGCGCAGCGGATGCTCGGCGTCACCGACGTGGTCGAGGACGACCCCGCCGACCAGCTGCTCAAGCAGTACGCCGGCGAGTTGGGCGTCGAGCACACCTACCGCAAGGCGCGGGTCGGGACCTACCTCGACACGCCCGGCGAGGAGGTCGCCGATCCGTACTTCGGCGGCGAGGGGCCCGCGCGGACCGGCTGCTCGCGGATCGGCCGCTGCATGCTCGGCTGCCCGCAGGGCTCCAAGAACAGCCTCGACAAGAACTACCTCTGGTTCGCCCAGCGCGACGGGGCGACGGTCCGCGCGGGCCGCGAGGTCGTCGCGCTGCGCCCGCTGAACGGCACCGACGGGGCCGACGGCTGGGAGGTCCACCACGAGCGGACCGGCCGGCGGCGGCGCAAGGACCGGCAGGTGATCCGCGCCCGCGGGGTCGTCGTCTCGGGCGGCGCGCTGGGGACCAACGAGCTGCTGGCGCGCTGCAAGCTCCAGGGCGACCTGCCCAAGGTCTCCGACCGGCTCGGGCACCTGGTGCGGACGAACAGCGAGGCGGTCCTCGTCGTGACCGTCCCCGAGGGCCGCGCCGAGGCGCTCGCCAAGCGCGTCGCGATCACGTCGTCGATCTACCCCGACCCCCACACGCACATCGAGACGGTCACCTACGGCGCCGGCGGCGGCGCGATCCGCAACCTCTTCACCGTCCTGACCGGCGGCGGCAACCGCGTCACCCGGCCGTTGAAGTGGCTCGGCCAGATGGTCCGCCACCCGGGCTGGGTCGCGGAGCTGCTGATCAAGCCGCGGTGGGGCGAGCGGTCGATCGTCGTGCTCGTGATGCAGTCGCTGGACAACTCGATGCAGCTGGTCGCGCGCCTCCGCCGCGACGGCCGCGTGAAGCTCCAGACGCGCCAGGACCCCGATCACCCGAACCCGACGTTCATCCCGGCCGCCAACGCGTTCACCGAGTGGCTGGCCCGCAAGACCGGCGGAGCGCCCGGATCCGCGGTCCCGGAGGCGCTGCTGTCGATCCCGACGACCGCGCACATCCTCGGCGGCGCCCCGATCGGCGCGAGCCCGGAGCACGGCGTCATCGACGAGCGCCACCGCGTCTTCGGCTACGAGAACCTGCTGGTCTGCGACGGCGCGGCGATTCCGGCCAACGTCGGCGTCAACCCGTCGCTGACGATCACCGCGATGGCCGAGCGCGCGATCGACCACGTGCCGCCGAAGCACGCCGGCGCGACCGTCCACCATCGCGGTCGGACCGCGATCGCCGGCAAGACCGCCGGCGGCGAGCCGGAGCCGCTGGCCGCAGCGCCGGCCTAGATGTAAGGGCTAGGTCAGCCGCCGGCGGTCCCGAGCCCGGCCGACCACTGCTGCGCGAGCGCCTCGGTGACGGCGGGATCGACGTGGTCGCGGCCGCTGAGGTGCTCCACCAACGTCGCCTGCGTCGACCACGCCAGCGTGAACGCGCGGGCGTGCACCGCCGCGGGCTCCGCGTCCGGATCGGCTCGCGAGATCCAGGCGCCGATCCGGACCTCGAACCGCTCGTGCAGCGCCCGCCACAGCGCGCGCACCTCGGGGTCGTAGGTCGCCGCCTCGGCGAGCAGCAGCGCGGCTCCGCGCCGCTGCTCGAAGACCTGCGCGACGCGCTCGACCGTGTCGCGGACCGGCCCGCCGTCCTCGCCCGCCAGCCAGCCGTCGACCTGCGCACCGAGGTCGCGCTCGAACCGCTCCGCGATCGCGACGGCGAGCGCGCGCTTGTCGGTGAAGTAGGCGTAGAAGCTCGCCCGCGAGAACCCCGCCCTCGCCGCCAGGTCCCCGATCGAGATCTCGCTGTAGCTGGTGCCCTCGGCCACCGACGCCTCGGCCGCGTCCAGGAACGCGCGGGTGCCCCGCTCGCGGGCTTCTGCGGCGCGGGAGTTCGAGCGGACGAGCGGCATCCGCAGGAGGCTACAACCAACACGGCACGGCGACTAGACGGCAAAACTTGACAGTGCGTCAAGTCTCGGGGTAGCGTCTTGCCCATGGCGACCCTGGACCGCACCCGCATCGATCTCGGCGACCACGGCCTCTGGGTCGACGGCCCGCCCTACGAGCTCTTCGACCGGATCCGCAGCGAGCCGGGCGTGCACTACAGCGAGAACGCGCACTGGCCCGACGAGGACGGCTTCTACTCGCTCGTGCGCGCGGCCGACGTCGCCCAGGCGTCGCGCGACCTGAAGACCTTCTCGTCGGAGCGGCGCGGGATCATGGTCGTCGACGACATCGGCGTCCCGCTGGACATCCAGCGGCTGCAGATGATCTCGATGGACCCACCCCGCCACGACCGGATGAAGAAGCTGGTCGGCAAGGCGTTCACGCCCGGCCGGATCGCCGCGCACGAGGACGCGACCCGCAAGATCGTCTGCGACGTGCTGGACCGCTTCGTGGGCCGCGAGGCCGTCGACCTGGCCGTCGACATCGCGCGGCCGGTTCCCGCGCGCGTCATCGGATCGCTGCTCGGCACGCCCGAGTCCGACGACCCCAAGCTGGTCCATTGGACCAACGTGATCACCGCCTGGGAGGACCCGGAGATCCGCCGGCAGTGGGGCGACACGGGCGACGAGTTCCAGGACATCGTCGCCTACATCGAGGCCGTGCGGCAGGAGCGGGCCGAAGACCTCGGCGACGACCTGCTGTCGGCGCTGCTGACCGCCGAGGTCGACGGCGAGCGGCTGGAGCCGTTCGAGATCGCGACCTTCTTCGTCCTGCTGCTCGCCGCCGGCAACGACTCCACCCGCGCCACCTACGTCGCCACGATGCGAGCCCTGATCGAGCACCCCGAGCAGCGCCGGATGCTGCTCGACGACCCGTCCCTGATCCCCGCCGCGGTCGAGGAGGGCCTGCGCTGCTTCCCGGCCTTCGGGTTCATGGGCCGCGCGACCACGCGGGAGGTCGAGATCGGCGGCCAGACGATCCCCGAGGGCGCGCGCGTGCTGCTCTGGTACATCGCCTCCAACCGCGATCCCGAGGTCTTCGACGACCCGCACCGCTTCGACATCACCCGCACCAACCTCGACCGGCACCAGGCGTTCGGCGCCGGCGGCCGCCACTTCTGCCTCGGCACCGCGCTGGCCCGCCTGGAGCTGCGGATCTGGATCGAGGAGACCCTGAAGCGCTGGCCGGCGATGGAGCTCGACGGCCCCGGCACCCGCATGGAGTCGCTGTTCCTGAACCAGTGGAAGCGCAGCCCCGTCCGGCTGGGTCGTGGGGCCGAGGTCGGCGACGGGGCCCGGTAGGCGCGCCGCCGTTCGCTACCGCCGCCGCCAGCGCCAGCGACCGCGACCGTGGCGGCGACCGGGCCGCTCCCGCCGACGGCGGGGCTTGGCCTCTCCGTGGTTGGCGTAGCCGTAGTAGTAGTTGGCGTCGCGGTAGGAGTAGGCCCCGCGGCGGCCGGCGTGACGGCGGGTGATCCCGGTGGCGACCGTCGCGATGCCGTTCTCGCGGAGGCGCCGCAGGGCGTCGCGCGCGGCCACGAACACGTCGCGGTCGACGCGGTCGATCCGGCAGCAGAGCAGCACCATGTCGCTGACCGGCACGAGCGCGGTGGTGTCGGGCACCGGAAGCAGCGGGGCGGTGTCCAGCACGATCAGGTCGTAGGCCTCGCGGACCTCGGTGATGAAGTCCGCGAACCGCGCCGACTCCAGGAGGTCGGCCGGCCGCGGAACGCCACGGCCGGCGGGGATCACGGTCAGCCCGCCCGGCGCGTCCCGGTCGAGGTCGGGGAGCGCGATCGACCGGATGACGTCGGCCGGCTCGACCCGCCGCGCGAGGTAGTCGCTCAGCCCGGGCTCGTCCGCGATCCCGAAGCGGTGGGCAACGATCGGCCGCCGGAGATCGACGTCGATCAGGAGCGTCCGGTCGCCCGCGTAGGCGCTGGCGACCGCGAGCGAGGCGGCGACGGTCGACTTGCCCTCGCCCTCCAGGCCGCTGGTGACGACGACGACCTGGTGCGGGGCGTCGACATGCACGAACCCGAGGTTGTTGCGCAGGACCCGCCCGGCGTCGGCGGCCATCTCCCCGCGGGAGGAGTGATCGCGCACCATCGGCGCGTCGATCCCCAGCGTCGCGACCGCGAAGTGGCCGATCGTCGGCAGGTCGAGGACCCGCTCCAGGTCGGTGACGTCCCGGATCCGGCGGTCGAACGCGCGCCGCAGCGCCGCCAGCAGCAGGCCGGCCAGGAGGCCGATGACGGCGGACAGGACGGCCAGGAACACCGGGCGCGGCGACACCGGGTCGGCGGCGGGCTCGGCGCGGGTCGCCTGCTGGACCGGCCGGGCGAGAGTGCTCAGCGCCAGCAGCCGGGAGCGCTGGTCCTGCAGCTCCTTGCGCGAGGCGCCGGCGGCGGTCTGCGGGCCCGAGCGCGGCAGCGCGTCCAGCCGCAGCTTCAGCTCGCCGGCCCGCGCCTCGTACTGCCGCCGCTCCTGGCTGGTCACCAGCTCGACCGTCTGCTCGCCGACGCGGTTGGCGAGCTGCGCGGCGAGCAGCGCGTCCGGCCAGCGGACCTTGATCGCCACGAGATTCGAGTCCGGCTCGACCGAGACCGACAGGTTGTCGCGCAGGCGATCGATGAACCGCTGCTGGCGCACCAGGGGCGGAAGCTGGCGGGAGACGCCCGGCGGCTGGTCGCCGAACAGGCGCGCGACCCGCACCAGGACGCCGGAGCGCTGGACCTGGGCGACCCCGGCCGCCGCGACCTGCGCGGGCTGCTGGGTGGGCGCGACCGGGACCCCCGTGAGCGAGACGTCGGACGAGGGGTCGCTGAAGGCGAGCTTCGCGGTCCCCTCGTACTGTGGGACGGCCCGCAACGAGACGAAGAGCGACGCCCCGACCGCGATCATCGTGGTCAGGATGATCAGCCAGCGGTTGTCCGCGACGAGCGACCAGAGGTCGTCGAGTCCGGTCTGCTCCTGCGGTTCGGGATTCATCGCGGTCGCTCGAGCGCGGCGCCTGGCGCCCAGCTGCTCGACGCCGGGACCGGCCAGTGCCACGCTGGCGTGCGGAACCTACCAGCGGCGCGACGCGCCCATCCGAACTGGGCGCCGCCGCCCGGACGCCGCGACCCGACCCCGCACGGCGCCATCGGGAATCCGTCCGACACCGGGAAGTGGGCGCAAGCGTGCGCGGTACGTTGCGCTCGTGAGGCTGCAGCTCTGGTCGTACAACTACGCACCAGAGCCGCAGGGCATCGCGCCGCTGAGCGCGACGCTCGCGCGCGGCCTGCAGGCCCTCGGGCACGAGGTCGACGTGGTCGCCGCGCACCCCCACTACCCCGAGCCCGTCTGGGGCGTGCGCCTGCGGCCCTACCGCGAGCTGCACGACGGCGTACGGGTCCTGCGGCTGCCGCTGTGGGCCGGGCGGCAGTCGGGGCTGGCCCGGATCCGCCAGGAGCTCAGCTTCACCTCCGCCCTCGCGATCGCCGCGCCGTTCCTGGGCCGGCCGGACGCGCTGATCGCGGTCACGCCCTCGTTCCCGGCGCTCGGCGTGGCGATGACCGCGAGCCGCCTGCGACGGATCCCGTGGGTGATGTGGCTGCAGGACATCGTCACCGACGGCGCGGCGGCGACCGGGGAGCTGACCGAGACCAGCGCCGCGCTGCGCCTCTCGCGCCGGCTCGAGATCGCCGCCTACGCGTCGGCGGCCCACGTCGTCACGGTCTCGGACGCGTTCCGCGACAACCTGATCGCCAAGGGCGCCGACGCGTCCCGGATCACCCGGATCTTCAACCCGGCCAGCCAGGCGATGGCGGACGCCCCCCGTCCCCCGACCACCGTGCCGCCGCGGATCCTGGTGCTGGGCAACATCGGCCACACGCAGGGCCTCGACGGGATCATCGAGGCGTTCCAGGACGCCCCCGAGCTCGCCCGGCTCGGCGCGGAGCTGCACGTGATCGGCGCCGGCGTGGTCGCGGAGCGGGCTCGCGCCCGGATCCGCACGCCGCGGGTGCGGATGCCCGGGGTGCTCACCGGCGACGCGCTGCTCGACGCGCTCCGATCGGCGCACGTCGGCGTGGTCAGCCAGCGCCCCGACCTCCCCGAGTTCAACCTGCCGTCGAAGCTGATGACCTACATGGCCTGCGGGCTTCCGGTACTGGCGTCGGTCGCCGACGGCTCGGAGGTCGCGCGGATCGTTCGCGAGTCGGGCGCCGGCTGGGTGACCGACGCCGGCGATCCCGCCCGGTTCGCGGCCGCGGCCGCGTCGGTGCTCCAGGACCCGGAGGCGCTGGCGCGCGCCGCCGCGGCCGCGCGCCGCTTCGCCGACGAGCAGTTCTCGCCCGAGCGCGTCGCCGCGCGGTTCGACGCGGTCCTGCGCGACGTCGTCGGCCGCTCGAACGGCCGCGCGCCGCACGATCGCGACCGGGCAGGGCGATCGACTGGCGTCCCGTCCTCCGACCGGTGAAACTGATATGCGGATGCCAACGGCGATCGTCACCGGCTCTGGAGGGCTCATCGGCTCCGAGGCCGTCCGCCACTTCGCGGCGCTCGGCTACGACGTCGTCGGGATCGACAACGACATGCGGTCCCGGTTCTTCGGGCCACACGCGTCGACCGCGCCGACCACGAGCCGGCTGGTCGCCGACCTGGGGGACGCGTTCACCCCGCTGGTCGCCGACATCCGCGACGCCGACACGATCCGCGAGATCGTGGCGACCCATCGGTCGACGCTCGAGCTGGTGGTCCACGCCGCGGCGCAGCCGTCCCACGACTGGGCGTTCGACAACGCCCAGACCGACTTCGCGATCAACGCCAACGGCACCCTCAACCTGCTCGAGTCGGTGCGCCACGAGCAGCCCGACGCGACCTTCGTCCACCTCTCGACCAACAAGGTCTACGGCGACCAGCCGAACGCGCTGCCGGTGACCGAGACGCCGACGCGCCTCGAGCTGCCCGCCGACCACCGCTACTTCGGCGGCATCGACACGTCGATGCCGCTCGATCGCAGCATGCACTCGATCTTCGGCGTGTCGAAGGCCGCGGCGGACCTGATGGTCCAGGAGTACGGCCGCCAGTTCCAGATGCCGACGGTCTGCTTCCGCGGGGGCTGCCTGACGGGCCCGGCGCACGCCGGGACGAAGCTCCACGGCTTCCTGAGCTACCTGATGCGCTGCACGATCACCGGCGAGGCGTACACGATCATCGGCTACGACGGCAAGCAGGTGCGGGACAACATCCACTCCGCCGACGTCGTCCGCGCGATGGAGCTGTTCCACCGCGCGCCGACCGCGGGGGCGGTCTACAACCTCGGCGGCGGCCGCGAGAACAGCGTCTCGGTCCTCGAGGCGATCGAGCTCTGCGAGGCGATCTCCGGCAAGGGCCTCTCGCGCACGACCGTGCCGACCCCGCGGGCCGGCGACCACCGGTGGTACGTCACCGACCTCACCGAGCTGCGTCGCGACTACCCCACGTTCCGTCCCACGATCGGCGTCGGCCAGATCCTCCAGGAGATCCACGACGTCAACCGCGACGCCTGGGAGCGGACCCCGTCCGACGTCGGACGGGCCGCGTGAGATCGGCCCGCCGCCACCTGGCGCGGGTCCGCAAGCTGCTCCTGATCCTGCGGACGCCGGACTACCGGCGCGGCCTCCGCTTCGGCGTCGCCGCCGCGACCGAGCACCACCGGACGCCGCTCGCGACGACCTACGCGACCGTGGTCGACGTCGGCGCCTCGCACGGGCAGTTCGCGCTCGTCGCCCGCCACCGATTCCCCGGCGCCCGGCTGATCTGCGTCGAGCCCCAGCCGACGGCCGCCCGCCTGATCGAGCGGGTCGCCGGAAGCGGGGTCGAGGTGATCACCGCCGCCGCCGGCGCGCGGGACGGCGAGGCGACGCTCCACGTCGCGGCCGCCGACGACTCCTCGTCGCTGCTGCCGATCGGCGAGCGACAGGTCCGGGAGTTCCCCGGGACGCACGAGGTCGCGACCCTCGCCGTGCCGCTCGTCGCGCTCGACCGCGTCGTCGTCGCGCCGCGCGGGCCGGTCCTCCTGAAGATCGACGTCCAGGGCGGGGAGCTGGCGGTCCTGCTCGGTGCCGAGCGGCTACTCGACGCCGTCGCGACCGTGCTGGTGGAGTGCTCGTTCGCCGAGCTCTACGCGGGCCAGCCGCTCGCCGACGACGTCGTCGCGTTCCTGCGCGATCGCGGGTTCCGCCTGGCGGGGGCCTTCGGCCAGGTCGCGGGCCGCGACGGCGCGGCGCTCCAGGCCGATCTGGTCTTCGAGCGCGACCGGCCCGCGAGCCCCGACCGGCCGTGACGACCCGCGCCGAGGCGCCGGTCGCCCGCCACGGGCTCGGCGCGAGCCTGTCGGCGTCGGTGGCGATCCTCTGCGTCAACCTGGTGACCGGGGTGCTGCTCGCGCGGAGCCTCGGCCCGGTCGACCGCGGCGTCCTGGCCGCCGCGGTGCTCTGGCCGACGATGCTCGGGGTGGTCGGGACCCTCGGGCTGCCGGAGGCGGTCACCTATCGCGTGGCGCGGGACGGCGCCGTCCGGCCGGTCGTCCTCTGGACCGCGGCCGGAGCGGCCGCGCTCCAGGCCGCCGGGTTCCTGGTCCTCGGCGCCGCGGTCGTGGTCGCGGTGCTCGCGCCGCACGCCTCGGCGTCGCTCGGGCCGGCGCTCCTGTTCCTCGGCGAGATCCCGCTGGCGATCGTCAGCCTGACGTTCGCCGGGATGGTGAACGGGCGCTCCCGCCACACCGCGTTCCATGCGCTGCGGCTGCTGGTCGTCGGCGTGACGCTGCCGCTGCTGCTCGCGCTCGAGCTGGCCGGCGCGCTGAGCGTCTGGACGATCGTCGCCGTCTACCTGGCGTCCCGGATCGTCACGGCGATCGCGGCCTGCCGCATCGCCTGGCCGACGGGCGCCGCCGGGCGGCCCGAGTTCGACCGGGCGCTGGCCAGGGAGCTGTGGAGCTACGGCCTGCGCAGCCACGCCAGCGGGATCTCCGCGCACCTGAACCAGCGCGTCGACCAGCTGGCCGTGTCGGCGTTCCTGGCGGCGGATCGGCTGGGCACCTACGTGGTCGCGGCCAGCCTCAACTCGGTCGGCTGGCTGGTCGGGGTCTCCGTCGGCTACGTGGCGCTTCCGACCCTGGCCTCGACCGACGACGAGCAGCATCGCCGCGAGCTGGCCGAGCAGTTCGTCGGCCTGACGCTGCTGATGACGATCGCCGTCGCACTGCCGCTCGCGGTGCTCGCGCCGACCCTGATCTCGTTCCTCTACGGCGACGCCTACCACGAGGCCGGCAACATCGCGCGGATCCTGCTCGCCGCCGTCGTGCTCTACTCGGCCAGCCGCACGATCGAGGCGATCCTGCGGGCCGTCGGCCGGCCGCTCGACGCGGGGCTCGCCGAGATCCTCGCGCTGGTCGCGACGCTGGTCGCGGTCGCCGCGCTGCTCCCGGCCCTCGGCCTGATCGGGGCCGCCCTGGCGTCGGTGGTCGGGGCGGCGACCGGCGTCACCTGGATGCTCCGGCGCGTCTCGCTCGCCCTCGACGTCCCCGCCTGGCGCGTCGCCCTCCCTCGGCCGGCGGCGGTCCGGGCCGCGCTCCGGCGGCCGTCACGGTAGACCGGCCGCGGGCGACCGGGCGCCGCCGGGGTCGCGGTCGAGCGCCGGCAGTCGCAGGAGCACCCCGACGAGCAGCCAGAAGAGGACGTTCATCGGGTCCAGATCCAGGTAGGACCCCTTGAAGTTGTAGACCACGATGAACCCGACCAGCGCCAGGATCCCGGCCGAGACCGAGCGCAGCCGCGGGTCGCGCAGCCCGCGGCGCGTGCGCAGGCCGACCACCAGGATCGCGCCGAGCAGGCAGGCGGTCGTCACCAGCCCGGCGACCCCGAGCTCGAGCAGCGACTTCACCCACCAGCTCTCTCGGAAGCCCCCGCCGAGCGCCGCGAACGGGTTGACCTCGGGCAGGGCGTAGCGCGCGCTGACCGTGTCGACGCCCGTGCCGAGCCCGGTCAGGCCCCGATCGAGGGCGAACGCGAAGCCGTCGCGGGTGTTGATCCCGAACTCGTCGGAGGCGTGCTGGAGGAGGTCCTGGAAGAGCGGCCGGATCCCGGCGCCGAGCACGCCGACGGTGGCGATCACCGCCACCCCGGCCGCCGCCGCCGAGGCCAGCAGGGTCCGCGGCCGGACCCCCACGAGCAGCAGCATCGCGAGCAGCATCAGCGGCATCGACAGCAGGGCCGCGCGAGCGCCGGACAGCGCGGAGGCCAGCGCGATCAGCCCCACCAGCCCGACCCCGAGCCCGCGGCGCCCGTGACCGGAGCCGAAGCGGCCGTGCCAGAAGGCGAAGGCGACGGGCAGCATCACGACGGTGAACAGGTAGTACTGCGTCACGAACGAGAAGGTCGACGACACGCGGTTGATCGACGCGCCGCCGGCCTCGATCGCCGCGAACCCCTGCGTCACCGCGACGGCCGCGTCGCCGTACCACGCGTAGACCGTCGCTCCCCGCCCGGTGTTCACGAGCACGCCCTCGACGATCCCGAGCAGGCAGACCGGCACCGCGGTCAGGCACATCAGCCGCAGCATCCGATCCAGGTCGTCGATCGTGCGGACCCAGTGGTACCCGAGCACCGCCATCGGCAGGTACAGCAGCCAGACCTTGGCGCCGATCAGCGCCACGAGCAGGTTCGGCACGTCCGGGTTGGCCATCTGGACCACGACCAGCGCCACCAGCGCCAGCGCCGGCAGCAGCGGGAATCCCGGGACCCGCCACCGCTGGCGCCCGGCGGCCAGCGCGAGCCCGAAGCCCACGTAGGCCGGGCCGACGAACAGCAGGTCCTTGAGCAGGGTCGCGGGCCCGGTCGACGGATAGGTGGCGATGATCGGGATCCCGGACACCGGCAGGAACAGGAGCAGGCCGGTCACCGACGACCGCCAGTCCCGGATCCCGACGGCCAGCGCCGCGAGCCCGACGACCGCGGCGAGCGGCAGCGCCGGCGAGATGCCGACCCCGACCGCCAGCCCGAGGATCAGCGCCAGGGCGAGCGCCAGCGCCGCGGTCGCGAGCGCGAGCCGCGCGGGCGCGCGCGACGGACTGCGACGAGCGGGCCAGCGCCCGGCCGCGGATCCCCGTTCGAGTTGCCAGATCTCGCCCATCGGGTCGTCGCGTGGACGACCGGTACGGGGTCCGCCGGGCGGCGTGGCCGTAAGCGGCGCGACGACGCGTCGCCCGCGATCCTACTGCCCGTCCGAGCGCTCGTGACGGGCGTCGACCGACGACCTATGATCGCCAGGGTGCACGTGATGTGGGTCAGCCACTTCCCGGTCTTCGGGGGCCCGCACAACCTGATGCTCCGGCTCGCCGACGGGCTGGCCGAGGCCGGCATCCGCAGCTCGGCGCTGCTGCCCGACGAGCCGGGCAGCGCCCGGGACCGGCTGACCGCGGCCGGGCTGCCGGTGGTGACCTGCGACCTGCCGCGGATCCGGAGGACGCGGGACGTCCGCGTCCAGGCGGGGTTCGTGGCGCGGTCGCTGGGCGTGGTCGACCGGATCCGCCGGGTGCTCGTCGATCACGACGTCGACGTCGTGATCGTCGGCGGGCTCGCGAACCCCGCGTCGGCGATCGCCGCGCACCGGCTGGGGCGGGCCGTGGTCTGGCAGATCCTCGACACCAGCACGCCGCGGCTGGCGGTCGACGCGGTCCTGCCGCTCGTTCGCCGCTGCGCCGACACCGTCATGCTCAACGGCGAGGCGCTGCGCCAGCACCATCTCGGCGGCGAGCCGCTGCCGCAGTCGACGTTCGTCTTCGCCGGAGCGGTCGACACGGCCCAGATGCGCCCGTCGGAGACGCTCCGCCGGCAGACCAGGGCCCGCTGCGGCGTGCCGCCGGAGGCGCTGCTCGTCGGCACCGTCGCGAACCGCAACCCGCAGAAGGGGATCGAGTGGTTCATCCGGGCGGCGGGCCCGATCCACCGCCGGCGACCGGACGCGTGGTTCCTGATCTCGGGCGCCGCCTACGCCAACCACGCGGGCTACGAGGCGCTGCTGGCGCGCGAGCGCGCGGCCTCCGGCGTCCCCCCGGAGCGCTGGATCGTGACCGACGAGCCGCCCCGCGACTGGTACCCCGCGCTCGACGTGAAGTGCATCACGTCGATCCCGGCGTCGGAGGGGACGACGACCACCGCGCTGGAGGCGATGGCCTGCGAGCTGCCGGTCGTCGCGACCGACGTCGGGGCGGTCCGCGAGGTCGTCCTCGACGGGGTCACGGGGACGATCGTCCCGCCGCTCGACGCCGCGGCGATCGCCGCGGCCGTGATCGAGCTGGCCGATCGCCCCGAGCGCCGTGCCCAGATGGGCGCCGCCGGGCGCCGGCGCGTGCGCGAGCGGTTCGACCTGGGGGCCTGCGTCGCCACCCACGTGGCCGCGATCGAGCAGGCGCAGGCGGTCCGGCGATCCCGCGCCGGCCAGACCACCGGAGCGCGCGCATGAGGCCGTCGACGACCAGCTCCCACCGCGGCCCGCTGCGCGCGCGGATCCGCGCGATGGTCCCCACGCCGCTGCGCCGGGTCTCGCAGCTGCTGCGCGGCCACGAGATCGAGCGCCGCGCCGACTTCTGGGACCTCGGCGAGCGGCTGATCATGGGCCGCTACAGCTACGGCCTGCCGCACATCCGCCACTGGCCGGAGCAGCCGCCGCTGCCGGTGGTGCGGGTCGGCAACTTCAGCTCGATCTCGGAGCAGGTGACGTTCTTCCTCGGCAGCGAGCACCCCGTCGACCGCGTCAGCACCTTCGGCTTCCGGCTGGTGTTCGACCAGCCGGGCGCCTTCGAGGACGGCTTCCCCCACTCGCGGGGCGACATCGTGATCGGCAACGACGTCTGGATCGGCTACGGCGCGCGGGTGCTGTCCGGCGTCACCGTCGGCGACGGGGCCGTGATCGGCGGCGGCGCGGTCGTCTCCAAGGACGTCCGTCCCTACGCGATCGTCGTCGGCAACCCGGCCCGCGAGGTCCGCCGCCGCCACAGCGACGAGCAGATCGAGGCGCTGCTCGAGATCCGCTGGTGGGACTGGCCCGACGAGCGGATCGTCGAGGCGATCCCGCTGCTCAGCTCGTCCCGGATCGACGAGTTCATCGCGCTCCACCGGCCCGGTCAGCCGCCGGCCGGCTGACCCTCGTCGCCCGGTCGCCGCCACCACACGCCGGTCCAGTCGGTCTGCACCAGCGGCACGTCGATGCCGTGCTCCCGCCGGAAGTCGTCGGTCGCGCGCCGGCACTCGGGATAGGCGCCGTAGTCGTCGACGATCACGATGCCCCCGGGCGACAGCTTCGGGTAGAGCGCGTCGAGGGCCGTCATCGTCGACCCGTACATGTCCCCGTCGAGCCGCAGCAGCGCGATCCGCTCGATCGGCGCCGACGGCAGCGTGTCCTCGAACCAGCCCGGCAGGAACCGCACGCGGTCGTCGAGCAGGCCGTAGCGGGCGAAGTTCCGCTCCACCTGCTCCTGGGACACGGCCAGCGCGTCGTGCTTCCAGAGGTCGTTGGAGGCGTCGGCGGGCCAGCGGCCGACGTCCGGCTTCGGCAGCCCCTGGAACGAGTCCGCGACCCACACGACGCGGTCGCGGTCGCCGAGCGCGCGCAGCAGCGCCCGCATGAAGATCACGCTCCCGCCGCGCCAGACGCCGGTCTCCACCAGGTCGCCCGGCACCTGCTCGCGATCCAGCGTCCGGACCGCGTCGGCGATCGCGTCGAGCCGCCGCAGGCCGACCATCGTCTCGGCGTGCGCCGGCCAGGCGCGGCCGTCCTCGACCGCCGTCGGATCGGCCGGGGTCGCCCGCACGAGCTCGAGGCCGCGGCGGGCGAGGACCCGGCGGACCGGCTCGTACGCCCGCTGCTTCCAGGTCCCGGGGGCCGGGCGCAGCGGCTCGTGCTGCTCGGGGAACAGCGAGCGCGTCAGGCACCCCTTCATGAGCTCGACATAGGCATCGGCAGCCGAGCGATCCGTCATGATCGGTCGAGTCTATGTCGTCGGCCGCGAGCTCAGGGGACGTGGGACCTGATCGTCACCCGACGGGTCGCCCCCACGGCCGCCTGCCCGGGCCGCCGGCCGCCCGCCGCCCGCCGCGACGGCCGCGCCGACGGGCCGCTCGATGACCGGGAGCGCACGCGTGCGCGCGCTCGCCTACTACCTGCCGCAGTTCCACCCGATCCCGGAGAACGACCGGTGGTGGGGCGACGGGTTCACGGAGTGGACCTCGGTGCGGGCCGCGGAGCCGCTCTTCCGCGGCCACCGGCAGCCGCGGGTGCCGGGCGACCTGGGCTACTACGACCTGCGCGACGATCGGGTCCGGGACCGGCAGGCGGAGCTGGCGCAGGAGGCCGGGATCGAGGGCTTCGCCTACTGGCACTACTGGTTCTCCGGCCGCCGACTGCTCGAGGCGCCGAGCGAGCGGATGCTCGCGACCGGCCGCCCCGGCCTCGGCTTCTGCTTCGCCTGGGCGAACATCTCGTGGTCTCGCGCGTGGACCGGCGCCGACCGCCAGGTGCTGGTGGCGCAGGAGTACCCCGGCGCCGACGACCACCGCCGCCACTACCGCGCGCTGCAGCGGGCGTTCGACGACGACCGCTACGTCCGCGTCGACGGGCGACCGCTGTTCCTGCTCTTCCGGCCGGGCGAGATCCCCGATCTCGCGACGATGGTCGAGGTCTGGCGGGAGGAGGCCGATCGCGCCGGCGAGCCGCCCCCCTACCTGGTCGGCGAGGCCGACTTCACGAACGGCCCGCCGGCCTGGCTTCCCGCCGCCTCGACGCTGCTGGACGGGATCGTCGAGTACAGCTGGATCCGGGCGATCGGGCGCGTCAACCGCGTCCGCCGCAAGCTGCCGGGGGCGGGCCGCCCGGTACGCGTGCCGTACGACCGGATGATCGAGCGGCTCTCCGTCCGCCGCGACGGGCTGTCGCTGCCGCAGTACCCGCTCGTGCTGACCGGCTGGGACAACACGCCGCGCTACCAGCGCGCCGGGGTCGTCTCCGAGGGCTACGCGCCCGAGCGGCTGACGGCGGCGGTCGCGGCCGCCCGCGCCTGGGCCACGTCGCTGGAGCACCCGCTCGTGATCCTGAAGTCGTGGAACGAATGGTCGGAGGGCAACATGCTCGAACCGGACGAGACGTTCGGCCACCGCTGGCTGGCAGCCTGCCGGGAAGGACTCGCCGCCGCATGAGCTGGGATCTCCGCGTCTATCCCGACAGCCAGATCGCGCGCCTGCCGCGACCGCTGCGGCCGCTCGCGCTCGTCGCCCGCAACCTCGTCCCGTCCGGCTCGCGGGCGTTCCGCTACGCCTACCGGTCGGTCGACCTGGCGACCTCGAACCGCAGCCCGTTCCTGGACGACCCGGCGTTCGAGGACGCCTACCGGCGGGTCTCCGACGGCTGGTACGACGGCGACGTCGACGTGCGCTGGCGGGTCTGGACGCTGGCCCGCCTGGCCCGCACCCGTCGCGGGCTGCCGGCCCACGCCCCCGGCGCCTTCGCCGAGTTCGGGGTCTACCGCGGCGGCTGCGCGTTCATCATCCTCAGCACCGCGGAGCTGCCCGCCTCGCAGCGCTACTTCCTCTTCGACACCTTCAGCGGCGTGCCCGACGACCGCCTGGAGGCGAGCGAGCGGCGGATGGGGATCGCCGGCGAGTGGGCGGACACGTCGGCCGAGGCCGTCGCCCAGCGGCTGGCGCCGTGGAGCGGCCAGATCGAGATCCGCCCCGGCGACCTCTTCGAGACGCTGCCCGCCACCGAGACGGGGCCGCTGTCGTTCGTCCACATCGACCTCAACGCCAGCGCGCCGACGATCGCGGCCCTCGAGTATGCCCATCCGCGGATGCAGCCCGGCGCGATCGTGGTCTTCGACGACTACGGCAGCCCCCGCTACGACGAGCAGCGCCAGCGGATCGACGACTTCTTCGCCGACGTCCCCGAGGACCTGGTCGTGCTGGCGACCGGCCAGGCGTTCGCGATCAAGCGCTGAGCGAGCCGCGCGCGAGCTCCTCGCGCAGGATCCCCACCACCTGGTCGCCGTAGCGCGACCACGGGAAGCGCTCCGCCCGCAGACGGGCCGCCGCCGCCATCCGCGCCCGGCGGTCGGGATCGGCCCGCAGCAGCGCCAGCCGCTCCGCGATCGCGTCGGCGTCGCGGACCGGCACGACGTAGCCCTCGACCCCGTCGCCGACGATGTCGTGCGCCGCCGTCCGGTCCGACACGATCACCGGCACCCCGCAGGCCATCGCCTCCATCGTCGTGAGCGGGAACCCCTCGGCCAGCGACGGGAGGACGTAGACGTCCGCCGCGCGGTAGAGCGCGGCCAGCTCGGCCCGCGGGCGCGCGGGCGCGTGGACGACGCCGGGCACCGACGCCCACGGGCGGCTGGTCCCGACCACCGGTCCCGCGAGCACCAGCTCGGCCCCGCTCGGGAACGTTCGGCGGAACGCCTCGACGAGGTAGGAGATCCCCTTGCGCTGGGTGATCTGGCCGACGAACAGGACCCGGAAGACGCCGTCGTCCGGTCGCTCGCCGGGCCGGAACATGTCGAGGTCGACGCCCAGCGGCGTGGTCGTCATCCGCGCCGGGTCGACGCCGCGATCGACGAACGTGCGGCGCTGCGCCTCGGCCAGCACGAGCAGGCGGTCGGCCTCGCGGTACTCCGTCTCGCAACCGCTGATCAGGCTGTCCGGGAAGTCGTGGCCCTGGAGCGTGGCGGCGTACTCCGGCACCCGCCGCGCCTCCTCGCGCATCAGCTCGCGGACCGTCGCCGGATGCGCGATCGGCAGGTCGACGACCGACCGCACGCCCAGCGCTCTCGCCCGCCGCACCGACTCCGCCGCGTAGGCGGAGACGGCCAGCAGCGCGCCGTCCGACGGCACCAGCGACCGTGCGACGCGCCGATCGAAGCGCCGGGCCTGGTGCAGGATCAGGCGCGTTCCCGCCGCCGTCATCCCGAGCCGCGCGGCGGCGACCCGGGCGACCTCCTCGGCCGCGGTGACGCTGCGCACGCGGTCCTCCGGCACGCCCGGCGGCACGCGCCGGCGCTCCAGCTCGGTCGCGACCCGATCGGCGACGCGGCCGGGGACCCGCCGGACGCCGCCGGTGCGGCGGGCGGAGACCGCGACCGGCGCCAGGTAGCGCTCGACCAGCCCCGCCGAGCCGACGGCCGACGCGGCGACCTGGAGCTCCGGATTGGCACCGGGGTTGGCGATCACGACCCGGGCCATCAGCGGCGAGCGACCGCCTCGGCCTTCAGCCCGATCAGGAGCCCGTGACCGACGAACAGGATCGGGCAGCGGCTCCGGACGGGGCCGACGGTCGGTTCCAGGCGGACCTCGGCGCAGGCCGCCCGGACCTGCGGAACGCTGTCGAACAGGCTGTAGCTCCAGGCGACGCCGTCCTCCTCCGACACGTACCACTCGTGGCCGCCGCGGCGGGCGCGGAGCAGCGGGCGCAGGAGCCCCGTCCGGGCCAGGACGAGCTTGAGCATCCGCGCCGGCAGCGGGGAGGACGGCTGGCCGTAGATGCTGGAGTCGGAGATGAAGACGCCCAGCCGCGCGACCCGCAGCATCTCGGCGACGACCGGGACGGGGTCCGGGACGTGGTGGAGCACGCCGGTCGCGACGACCGCGTCGTAGGACCCGTCGGCGTAGGGCAGGTCGTCGCTCGACGCCAGGTCGAGCCGATCGGCCGCGATCCCGTTGCGATCCCGCGCCACGTCGAGCAGCGCGGCGGAGGGATCGTTGCCGCGCACCGTCACGTCGGGCAGCGCCTCGGCGATCTGCATCATCGCCAGCCCGGTCCCGCAGCCCGTGTCGAGGACCGTCCGCGCGCCGATCCGCTCCAGGAGGCCGGGGATCCGCCGCAGCGCCTCGTCGTGCGCGCGCCGATCGTGCATCCGGTCGTAGTCGCCGCTCGTGCGGGCGTAGTAGGCGCGCTGAGCGGCGATCGGGTCGTCGACCGCACGCGGTCCCGTGACGCTGCCGAACCGCATGCGCCGCAATCTACTCGCCTGGGCGCGCCCCCGACCCGGGTGAACGGCGATCGGTCACGTGCTCGCCCCGCCGTCGACGGTCGCACGGCGCCGGACACGTGCCCCGGCGGGGCGGATCAGCCCCGCAGCAGCTCCAGCAGCGCGTCGCCGTGCTTCTCGATGAACGAGTTGCCGATGCCCTTGATCGCCAGCAGCTCGTCGGGAGTCGTCGGCTGCCGCCGGACGACCTCGCGCAGCGTCGCGTCGGTCGCGACGGTGTAGGCGGGCTTGCCGTCGGCCCGCTCGCGCCGCCAGGCCTTCAGCGGCGCCAGCTCGTCGTCGCTGACCGGCCGGCCCTCCTCGTCGGCGGGCGCGCTCCGGGACCCGCTCCCCCGGCCGCCCGTGACCTGGATCGGCGGCAGCCAGTCGACGGGGTCGTGCACGTCGCAGCAGCGGCCGAGCGGACGGGTGGGCTCGTCGTCCCCGAAGTGGTCGAGGAGCTGGCGTCGGCGGCAGACGCGGTTGTCGCCCGAGGCGTACTTCTCGATCGAGCGGTAGGCCTGCCAGCGGCGGTCGGTGGCGGCCCGGCACATCTGGACGATCCGCCGGTGGTCGACCTCGCCGGGCAGCACCCGCACCCGCAGTCGCCCGCCGGTGCCGGGCTCCAGCGCGATCGCCCCGGCCCGCTCGGCGACCGCGAGCGCGATTCGATCGCGCTCCTGGCCGGCGTCGGCGTCGACCTCGCCGTCCGGTCCGGCCTGGGCGCGCAGCCGGCCGATCAGGGCGCCGACCTGCTCGACGGTGACCTCGGCCTCCTGGATGAAGCGGACGAGCCGCCCCAGGTCCGACCGCGAGGCGAGCAGCACCGCGCGGGCGAGCTCACCGTCGCGGCCGCCGCGGCCCGCCTCCTGGTAGTAGGCCTCCAGCGATCCGGGCAGCGCCCAGTGCCAGACCGAGCGGACGTCGGCCTTGTCGACCCCCATCCCGAACGCGTTGGTGGCCACGACGACGTCCGCGTCGCCGCGCATGAACGCGTCCTGGCGGCTGGTGCGGACCTCGGCGGACATCCCGGCGTGGTACCCGACGGCCGTCATCCCGGCGGCCACGAGCATCGCCGTGACCTCCTCGGTGCTCTTGCGGGTGCCGCAGTAGACGACCGCCGGCCGGTTGGCCGGATCGGACACGCCCGCGACCAGCGTCGCCCGCTTGCGCGCGACCGAGCCCTGGCCGTCGAAGGGCAGCACGTCGAAGGAGAGGTTCGGCCGGTCGAAGCCGGAGCGCACCCGCGTGGGCTCGCGCAGCGCCAGCCGCTCGACGATCTCCTCGGCGACCTTCGGGGTGGCGGTCGCGGTGCAGGCCATCACGGGCGGGTGGCCGAGCTCGGCGATGACCGACGACAGGCGCAGGTAGTCGGGCCGGAAGTCGTGGCCCCACTCGCTCACGCAGTGCGCCTCGTCGACGACGAACAGCGCGATCGCCCGGGTCCGCAGCGCCGCCCGGAAGGTCGCCGACGCGAACCGCTCCGGCGCGGCGAAGCAGACCTTCGCGGTCCCGTCGCGGATCTCGTCCAGCGCCCGCCGGTTGGCCTCGGCGCCGACGCCGGACGCGAGCATCACGGCCGGGTGGCCGAGGTCGGTCAGGCGCGCGCACTGGTCGCGCATCAGGGCGATCAGCGGCGAGACCACCACCGTCAGGTCGTCGCCGGCGAGCGCCGGCAGCTGGTAGCAGAGGCTCTTGCCGCCGCCGGTGGGCATCACGACCAGCGAGTCGCGGCCGTCGAGCGCCGCCTGCACCGCCTCGCGCTGCCCCGGCCGGAACGCCTGCAGCTCGAGCAGCGGCAGCAGCGACTCGGGCGTGACGCCGTCGAGCGGCTGGCGCGGGAGGGCGGGGCCGGTCGGCGCGCGGACCGCCGGCGCGCGATCGGGGGCGGGGTCCGCGGCCCACCCGTCGTCGGGCGCGGACCAGGCGCCCG
>NZ_AGUD01000222.1 GCF_000240225.1 Patulibacter medicamentivorans | reverse complement strand
GGCGCGGAGGGTGCCGGCGGCCAGCGCGCGGCGGTAGCCCTCGGCGAGCCGGCCGAGGGCCGCGTCCCAGGTCCGCTCCTGGACGGCCCCGAGGCCGCCGATCGCCAGCTCGGCGCGCAGCTGCGGGCTCGCGGCCAGCTCGACCACCGCGGTCGCCAGGGCGCCGGCGTCGGCGGGCCGCAGCAGGCCGTTGACCCCGTCCTCGATCAGCGAGACCGGGCCGCCCTCGGCGACGGCGACGACCGGCAGGCCCGATGCCTGCGCCTCCAGCAGCACCTGGCCGAAGGTGTCGGTGCGGCTGGCGAACAGGAACAGGTCGGCGCTGGCGTAGGCGTCGGCCAGCGCATCGCCCGAGAGCCAGCCGAGGAACGTCGCGTGCTCGCCGAGGCGCTCGCGCAGGACGTGCTCCTCGGGCCCGCCGCCGGCCAGCACCAGGTGCAGCCGCGGGTCGCGCTCGCGGGCGGCGAGGAAGGCGTCGGCCAGCAGCTGGACGCCCTTCTCCTCGGTCTGGCGACCGGCGTAGAGGACGTTGATCCGGTCGCCGACATCGACGCGATCCCCACCCGCCCCGGCGCCGGCGAGCCGCGCCAGCAGCTGCGGATCGCGGCGCTCGGGGCGGAAGCGGGCGATGTCGACGCCGCGATCCCAGCGGCCGATCCGGTCGGCCGGGATGCCGAGGCCGTTCAGGACCGCGTCGCTCTGCGGGCTCGGCGTCAGGACGACGTCGGCCTGCTGGTAGAAGAGCGCGATCGCGCCGGTCGCGTACATCTCGAGCCGCGCGTCGGCGGAGCGCAGACCGGTGTAGGTGGCCAGCTCGGTGTGGTAGCTGCCGAGGATCGGCAGGTCGAGCATCTTCGCCAGCGCGGCGCCGACGACCCCGGACGGGCCGGGCGAGCAGAGGTGGACCACGTCGTAGCGGCCCTCGGCGATCTGCTCGACCAGCGACGGGACGCTCGGGATCCCGACCTGCAGCCCCTCGTAGAACGGGATGTCGACCTCGGCCACGGCCGGCAGCCGGCGGTCGACGTTGGCGTCGGTCCCGATCACCTCGATCTCGAAGCCGGGGACGCCGCGCTCGCGGATCGTGTTCAGCGTGTGGGTGACGCCGTGCATGCCGCCGATCCCGTCGGCGATCAGGGCGACCCGGTGGCGCTCGCCGTCGACCCGCGGCTTGAGCTTGCGCCGCTCGCGGCCGAGGAACGCGGCCGAGGGCAGGTACGGGATCACCGGCACCAGCGCGTCGAGCAGCTCGCCGCCGATCGCGCCGAGGTCCGGGTCGACGCCCTCGCCGATCCCCTTGGCCGCCCCGAGCACCGTGTCGAGCGCGCTTGCCAGCTTGCGCTCGTGGGCGCGGCGGGCCCGGCGGAAGAGGTCGTCGTGCTCGAAGCCGTCCTCCTGGAACATCGCCAGCAGCTCGGCCTCGCTCATCCCGTCGAGGCCGACGCCGTCGAGCCACGAGCGCAGCAGCGCGCGGGCGTCGTCCGAGGTCACGTCCGGGGCGTCGCCCTCGTCGCCGCGTCGGACGTCGCCCTCGCTCATCACCCGCGAGACGATCTTCAGCATCGCCTCGGGACGGGGGCGCTCGATCGGCGTGTCGGCGCTGGTGCCGAGGGCCCGGATCGCGATCCCCATCGCGGCGTGCGACCACTTCGCGGCGCCGCCCTGGATCCCGCGGGCGACGCAGCGGCCGGCGCGGATGTGGGCCAGGTAGTCCTCGGCGGTGTAGGCCAGCGGGGTCTCGGTGTAGGTGCGGCCGATGTCGACGCCGGCGTGGTCGTCGGTGCCGCCGACGCCGATCCCGCCGTGGGTGTCGATGTAGGTGGCGGCCGGCGCGTTCAGCTCGCGAGCGCGGGAGCCGTTGCGGATCTCCCAGATCGGGAACAGCTCGGCCAGCTGGCGGCGGTGGCGCGGGGTCAGCGGCGCCTCGACGTAGTAGAAGGGGTGCGCCAGCGCGGTCGTGATCTCGTTCTGGTGCAGGTACTCCGCGCAGCGCACGACGTCGTGGCTGTGGGCCTGGAGCCAGTCGTGGTCGTCCTGGTTGATGCCCAGGACCAGCACGTGCACGGCCTGCGGCTCGCCCTTGAACCAGGCGGTCAGCTCCTCGCCGACGATCACGTCGGGGCGGTCGGCGATCGTCAGCGCGCCGGCGATCGTGTCGTGGTCGCTGATCACGACGTAGTCCATGCCGCGCCGCTTGGCGAGCTCGTAGACGTCCTCCGGCGGCGTCGCGCACTCGGGCATCCCGACCGAGCGCTGGACGCCGAGCTTGCTCAGCTGCGAGGCGGTCGAGTGGACGTGGAGGTCGGCGCGCGAGAGGGCCGGCGGGATCGACGAGGCGGGGGCCTCGCCTGGCCGCTGCTCGTCGCCGGGGACCGGCGGGTGGGAGCTGCCGTTCTTGGGGCTCATGTCACGACAAGGGTCCGCTTGTCGCGAGGGCCTGAAGTGACGGCTTCGTGTCCGATCGGTGACGATGATGTGAAGGCCGGAGGGCCGATCGCCGCCACGCGGAACATTCGATTTTGCAGGAGCTTTCGGACGGACCCGGTCGGCGGCCGGTCCCGGCTCCCGATCGCGCAGGTCGTTCTCACCCCGGCCGGTGAAACCGTCGCCGACGGGCCGGTGTACGTGTTGGCCGGTCGCCGGGCCGGCGACGCCGCCGGGCGCCGCGCGGCCCCTTCACCGGACCTTCACCGCCTGCCCGGCCGCGGGCCGGAGCATGCCTCCGTGGCCTCGACCGTCCTGCCCGCGATCTCTCCGGTGCTGTTGGAGCGCGGCCGGGTCGCGGTGACCCTGACCCGCTCGCCGCTGCGGATCACCGTCATGCGCGACGGGCTGCCGGTCGTCCGCGCGATCGAGCCGTGGGTCCGGGACGGCCGAATCGACGACCGCTTCGTGCGCGTGACCGAGGGCGTCGTCGCCCGCGAGCACCTGGGGGCGCCCGATCCGATCGTCTCCGCGTCGGTCGTGCCCGACCCCGGTGCCGGCCCGCCGACCGGCCGCGACCCGGACGCCGCCCCGACGCCCGCCGCGGACGGCTCCGCCCCGACCGAGCCGCCGTCGACGACGCTCGCCCTGCGGCTGGCCTCGGGCGTCGAGGGCACGCTGCGGATCTCGCTGCCGGCGACCGACGTGGTCCATGTCGACCTGGTGCTCGGCGCCCGCCCTGGCGCGGTCGAGGCGGCGCCCCGCATTCCGCTCCCCCTGCGGATGGGCGTTCGCTGGCCGGTCGCCGGCGATCTGCGGCTGGCCGGGCTCGGCGCCCGCCACCACCCCTCGGTCGACCACGCCGGCCGGCGGATCCAGCTCGGCGCCGATCGCCGCTACCTCGGTCCCGGCTGCGCGCCCGAGATGGCCGCGGTCGGCGGGATCCCACAGGGCGACTACGCCCCGGTGCCGTTCCTGCAGTCGACCGGCGGCTGGGCGGCGTGGCTGGACACCGCCGGAAACGGCACCCAGTTCTTCCTCGACGGCGGTGCGGTCAGCCCGAGCGTGCGGACGGTCAGCGGGCCGCTGCGGCTGCGGCTGCACCTGCACCCCGGGCCGGCCCAGCGACTGCTCGCCTTCCAGCGCGCGACCGGGCGGCCGGCGCTGCTGCCGGCCTGGGGCTACGGGTTCTGGAAGTCGCGCGACATCCACGACCACCAGGACCAGGTCGAGGAGGACGTCCACGGCTGCCGCTGGCACGAGATCCCGGTCGACGCGGTGGTGCTCGACTCGCCGTGGGAGACGAACTACAACACCTGGCGCCCGAACCCCCACCAGTTCCCCGACTTCGCGGGGATGGTCGGCCGGCTGCGCGGCGACGGCGTGCGGACGGTCGTCTGGGTGACGCCGTGGGTCAACGTCGACTCGGCCGGCGGCCAGACCCCGCCCGACCCGGCGTCGATCCGGCTCCATCGGCAGCCGGCGGAGACCTACGCCGAGGGCGCCCGGATCGGCGCCTACGTGCGCCCGCCGGCCGGCGCGACCGGCGACCACGCCCACGCGGTGAAGGTCGCGATGCGCGACGACGAGCGCGACGACCTGGCCGATCTGGCCGACGGCGACGCGCCCTACCTGGCCCAGTGGTGGATGGGCCGCGGGTCGCCGATCGACTTCACGGGGCCCGGCGAAGCGTGGTGGCGGGCCCAGGCCGAGGCGACCCTGCGGCTGGGCGTCGCCGGGATCAAGGCCGACGACGGCGAGGGCTACTACCTGCCCGAGGGCGTGCGCTTCGCCGACGGATCGACCGGGGCGGTCCGGGCCTGGCGCTGGGGCGACGACTACCGGCGCTCGATGCGGCGGGCGCTCGAGAACGTGCACCCCGGCGAGGGCGTGCTGTTCGGCCGCTCCGGCTGGACCGGCCAGCAGGCGACCGGGATGCTGTGGGCCGGCGACCAGGCGTCGGACTTCTGGTCGCTGCGGGTGCTGCTGGCGGCGACCGTCTCGGCGGCGCACTCGGGGATCTCGAACTGGTCGCACGACATCGGCGGCTACCTCGGCGACGCGGGCGTCAAGCGCTGCAGCGCCGAGCTGCTGGTGCGGTGGGCGCAGCTGGGCTGCTTCACCCCGCTGATGCAGGCCCACGCGCGGTTGGAGCAGGAGCCGTGGACCTACGACCACGAGACGCTCGGGCTCTTCCGCGGCTACGCGCTGCTGCACGAGATGCTCGTGCCCTACGTGCGGGCGGCGGCGCGGACGGCCGCCCGCAGCGGCTTGCCGATCATCCGCCCGCTGAGCTGGCTGGACCCGGCCGACGACCGCCTCTGGGGCATCCCCGACGCGTTCGCCTACGGGCCGTCGCTGCTGGTCGCGCCGGTCGTCGACGAGGGCCTGCGCGAGCGGACGGTGCCGCTGCCCCGCGGTCGCTGGATCGAGGCCTGGTCGGGCCGCGAGGTCGACGGCGGCGGCACCGCGACGGTCGCCACGCCGCGGGACCGGACGCCGGTCTGGGTCCGCGCCGGATCGATCGTCCTCACCCACCCCGCCGAGCACGTCGCCCGCGGCCTCGGCGACGCGCCCGACCGCGAGCGCCCCTACGTCGCAACGCTCTGGGGTCGCCCCGCCAACGGCCGCGCCCGCGCCGCGCTGCCGGACGGGACGCCGGTGCGATGGGTGCACGGGCGCTGGAAGCTGCCGGCCGAGTGGGACGTGTGGGCGGGCGAGCGCGGCGGTTGAACGAGGCTCGCCCGTCGCGGTCCACGTCTAGTTCACCCGCGTGACCTGCTCGCAGTCAGCGGCGACCGTGTCGATCGCGTTGGCCTTGACCGTGTCGAATCCGGGACCGCAGACGACGTCGTTGGCCTGGACGGGCAGCACCGAATGGTAGGACGAGTCAATCACGTCATCGCCCGGTCCGGCATCGACCGAGAACGTGCCGTGGGCGAGGATCCGGTCGGCCCCCGCCCCGCCGATCAGGACACCGGAGCCTCCGAAGAACCCACCCTCGAGCCGGTCGTCGCCGTCGCCGCCGTTCGCGACGCCGCGACCGAGCGACAACTCGTCGTCGCCGTCGAGCCCCTCGAGGTGATCGATCCCAGTCGGCGCCTCGGCGTACTCCTCGCCCCCGCTGAGGGCGTTGGGCCCCGCGGTGCCGACCACGACGTCGCTGCCCCGGCCGGTGGCGACGTTCTCGACGTCTGGCAGGATGTTCGAGCGGCCGTCGGTCCCGTCGTCGGCGACTCCGTCGAGCGTCACGTGCACGTCTTCGGTCCCGTCGACGCCGACGTATACCGTGTCGCTGCCACCACCGCCCGACACGTGGTTGGCACCGGAACCGGGCGCGATCGCTTCATCGGCCGGCCCGCCCAGCACACGGTCGTCTCCGCTGCCCAGGTCGTAGGCGGTCCTGGCGTCGGCCGCGGCGAGCGCACGGGCATCGAGCGTGTCGTTCCCGGCCCCGAGGTCGACCACCACCCAGTCGTCGGCCGACTCTCCGGCGCAGACGCCCGCGTTCAGCAGCGGCACCACCAGGCAACCGAGGTGCGGCCCCTGCCCGAGCGCACCGGTCAGCGCGGCACCCTGGTCGGCGACCCCGTTGAGCGTCCGGTTCCCGGCCGTCGAGGTGATCGTGACGACATTGCGCTCGCTGCCCTGGCCGTGGATCTGCAGCTCCGCATGGCCAGCGGAGCCAGCGCGGTCCGTGACGGTCACCACGGCCGCCGTCGATCCCGCGGCCACCGCCGGCACGAGCGCGAGCCCGACCACGGCCAACCCCATCCCCCACCCCATGCGTCCCATGGCCGCGACGCTATCCCGCCACGGCGTTCATGTACAGGGCACCTGTCGTCGCGCCGTGACCAGGCGCCCGCGTCCCATCGTCTAGCGTCCCGCCCCGTGCGCCGCCTGCTGCTGATCGCCCCCGACGCCCCGCCCGCGCCCGGCGGGATCGCCCGCTTCCTCGACGGCTGGCTGCGGTGGCTGCCCGACGCGGCCTGGTCGGTCGTCTCGTCCACGCCCGGCCCGCCCGACCACGCCGGTCATCCCGTCCGCCGCCTGCCCCGCGTGCCGCTGCCCGGGCCGGCCGGGGTCGCCGCCGACCGAGCGCTGATCAGCGCCGCCGGCCTGGCCGCGGCGGCCGCGCGGCGTCCCGACGCGGTCGTGATCGGCGTCCAGAGCGCGACGATCCCCGGCCTGCTGGCGCAGCGGCTGCTCGGCGTCCCGGCCGTCTTCCTCGCCTACGGCCGCGAGCTGGGTGCCGACGACCCGTGGACCCGGATCGCCGCCCGCCGCGCCGCGCTGACGGTGACGATCAGCGGCGGCAGCGCGGACGTGCTGCGCGCGGCCGGCGTGCCGGAGCGGCGGCTGCTGATCGCGCCTCCCGGGATCGAGCCGCTCGACCGGCCCGCGCCTTCAGCACCGCCTGCCGACGGACCGCCGACCGTCATCACCGTCACCCGCCTGGACGCGCCCCACAAGGCGCTGGAGGACGTCGCCGCGGCCGTCCGCCACGCCCGCGAGCGGGTCGCCGACCTGCGCTGGTCGATCGTCGGCTCCGGCGAGCCCTATCCGGCCGCGCGGAGCGCGATCGACGCAGCCGTCGCCGAGGGCTGGGCGACGCTCCACGGCCGCGTCGGCGACGACGAGCGCGACGCGCTGCTGGAGCGGGCGACGGTCTTCGCGCTGGCGACCCGGCCGATGGCGGACGGGCGGGTCGGCGAGGGCTTCGGGATCGTCTTCCTGGAGGCCGGCGCCCGTGGCACTCCGTCGGTCGCCCCCGACGCCGACGGCATGCGCGACGCGATCGCCCGCGACCGCGGCGGCCTGCTGGTCGCGCCCGGCGACCCGGCGGCGATGGGCGACGCGATCGCCCGGATCGCATCCGACTCGCAGCTGCGAGCCCGGCTCTCGGCGGGCGCGCGGGCCCACGCCGAGGCCCATGCCTGGCCGCAGGTGCTCGAGCCGGTCGCGGTCGCGCTCGACCGGACGATCGCCCGCGATCCGGCGCCGGCGCGACCACTTGCCTGACGCACACGTCTACGTGTAGCGTTCCGCCCATGGGTCTCCGTGACGGTTGGTCGTCGTCGCGCAACCGGCTGCTGACGCTCGTGTCCGCAGCCGTTGCCGCCAGCATCGCCTTGGGAGGCGCGCCAGCCGCGGGCGCGGCGGCGCCCGCGAACCCGCTTGACCGCTTGGTCGGGGCGGTCGTCGCGCCGATCGTCCCGAGCCTGACGATCGAGACCTTGAGCGGCCCGGGCACCGGCCGGATCCAGCGCCTCAGCGCGCTGTCCGGCGCGACGGCGGCGCTCGCGCCGGGTGCGCGCTACCGCGTCACCGGGCGCGCCCTCGGCAGCACGAGCGTCCGGGAGGTCGTGGTGCCGGCACCGCGCGCGGCCACCGCCGGCGCGCCGAGCACCGCGCCCGACGTCCAGACGGTTCCGCCGCCGTACGACCAGTTCAGCTACCAGCCGGCCCATGCGCTCGCCCTCGGCCCGCTGTGGCTGACGGCGTTCCTCCCGGGCCGGCCGTCGACGTTCCCGGCCTACGACGCCTGGGTCAGCTCGGCCAGTCACGGGCTCGCCGTCCGCCCGCAGGGCGAGGGCTGGTACCCGCCGTCGTATCCGCTGACGAGCCCGGGCCGCCCGAGCGTCGCCGCCGTCGAGGTCGTCCGCCGACCGGCGGGCATCTTCCTCGACGAGTTCCGGTTCGTCAGCGCGGACGGCGTTCCCGGACCGAGCACCTACCGCCTGATCTGGCAGATCTTCCCCGGCGGCACCGGCCGCTAGGGGCCGCCGCTCCCGAGTCGGTCGGGGCGCCTGCCCGGTCCAGGATCCGCGGGTGTACCCGACCGCGCCGGCTCGCTGGCGGGCATCGGCCCGCCCTCGGCGGCCGCTCGGGCGACCGCCATCACGGCCGCCGCGTAGCGCCGTGGCTCGAACGACGACCGCAGCGCGTCGGCGGCGGTCGTCGCCAGCCGCTCCGCACGCTCGCCGTCGTCCAGCAGCGCGCCCAGCTCGCGTCCCCAGCGCTCCGGCGATCGCGGGGGCAGCAGGATCCCGTCCTCGCCGTCGCGGATCACCTCGGGCGGGCCACCGGTGTCGGCGGCGACGACCACGCAGCCGCTCCACATGCCCTCGATGACCGTGCGACCGAACGGCTCGCTCCACGAGGGGACCAGCAGGACGTCGATCGCCCGCAGCAGCTCGGGAACGTCCTCGCGCTGGCCGAGCAGCCGGACCCGGTCCCCGACGCCCAGCTCCTCGGCCAGCCGCGGCAGCCCCGCCGCGTAGCCGTCGGCGTCGAAGCGACCCTTGGGGAACATCGCCTCGCCGACCAGCAGCAGCTGCCACGGTCGCTCGGTCTTCATCGCCGCCACGGAGCGGATCGCGTCGTCCTGGGCCTTCTTCGGCGCCAGGTAGGCGATCACGGCGAGCAGGGCCGTGTCGTCGTCGACACCGAGGCCGCGGCGGACCTCGGCCTCCGAGACCGACGCGGCCTGCTCGAAGCGCGCCCGGTCGACGGCGTTGTAGATCACCCGCACGGGCGCCCGCCCGGCCGGCAGCGTCCCGGCGGTCGAATGGCTGTTGGCGACGATCGCCGCGCACCGCCGCAGGATCGGCGCGTGGGCCAGCCGGCCGGCCGGGCCGCTGGGCAAGTGCTCCCGGGTGTAGCCGACCACCGGCACCCGCTGCGGGACGAGGACCGCCGCCAGCGCCGCGCGAGCGGTGTTGCCGACGATCACGTCGATCCGGTCCCGGGACACGATCCGGCGGATCTCGCGGCCGGCACGGAGCATCGCCGCGATCCCCCGCGGCGTGTCGACCGGATGCGGCCGGAAGCTGACGTCGAACAGCGGCACCTCGCGATGGACCGCCCCCAGCGCCACCGCCCGCTCGGCCAGCGGCCCCGCGGGAGCGGCGAGCACCACCTCGACGCCGTCCGGTCGGTGCTCGATCGCCGCCAGCAGCGATCGCTCGCTGCCCGCGATCACCCCGGTGTGACTGACCCACAAGACCCGCATCCGCGTTGCGTCCTTCCTCGTGACCGGCAGGACGGTGACAGAAACGAGCGGGAGGAACCACATGGCCTGGCGGACGAGCGTGATCGAACGACGAAAGTTCCCCCACGGCGAACGTTCATAGCTACGGTCGTCCCATGCACCTTCCAAGCTCCCTGCGGCGAACAGCAACGATCTTGTCCTGCGCCGCGGCGGCCGCGTTGGCGGCCGCGCCACCAGCCAGCGCCACAGCACCACCCCAACCACTTCCGGTAGCCGGCAAGGCCTTCGGATTCACCGGCGGCATCGACCCTGCGATGAACGGCTCCCAGGTCGCCGACGGCGTTGCCCGAGTCCAGCTCCTCAACTCGACGCACTACCGAGACGCGATCGGCTGGCACTGGTTCGTCAATTCCACCAACGCGTCGAACCCCGTTCCCGCCGCGCTTACCACGCCTCTCGGCAGCTCCGGCGTGCCGTCCGTCGAGCACCTCGACGAGACCTACACGCAACTGCAGGCCGCCGGAATCACCATGATCATCCAGGTCACTGACGCTCCGCTCTGGGCATCCAAGTTCGCCCAGTGCACGGACCCGATCTTCGCGTTGATCAACTTCGTGCTCTGCAGCGGCTACGCGGGGACCACCGCCGCCTACCACCCGACCCCGGCCAACCGACCGAAGTTCGGGCAGTTCGCCGCCGCGGTTGCCGCGCGCTATCCAGGGGCGATCATCGAAGGCTGGAACGAGCCGGATGCCGATGCCTACGCCAATCCAGCGTCCGTGAACTACAAGACGTCGGGCAGCCCGTCGGAAGTCGCCGAGGAGCAGTGCGTCCTCTACAACGCAGTCAAGGCCGTCGATCCGAATCGCATCGTCCTGTCACCTGCGATGGGCGACCTTCGGGATGCCTCCTTCACCCAGGGGTACCTGCATTTCGTCGGCACGAGAACGTGTCATGACGGGTTCTCCACGCACATGTACTTCGGAGGATCCGCAGCAGAGCGCGCGGCTGCCCTGGCCGATCGGTTCGCGAAGCTGGACGCGGCGCGTGATCTGTACTCCGACACTTCCCCGATCTGGGTGACCGAGACCGGCTCCACCGTGTCGGGGACGTCGACCGAAGCCAGCCAGAACATCATCGTCCCCGAGTCCTACGACGAGATGATCTCGATGCCCGAGGTCCACGCCGTCCTCATCTGGGCGCTGCGCGACGCGCCGCTGCCCTTCGTGCCGTACACCACCCCAGGGTCGACGGCCTACGGCTTCGGCTTGCTGCGGACGGACTGGACGCCGAAGCCCGCGTTCTGCACCCTCCTCGCACGAACGTCGAATACGTACAGCGGCTGCTGATCGCCCCGTTCACCGGCACGGTCAGGATTGGCGCAGCAGTCGGACTGCGTACCATCCCGGCCGTGCCTCGGGTGTTGGTCATCCACGACTTCGCGGAGACCTTCGGCGGAGCCGAGCGCGTCACCGCAGAGCTGCTGGCGGCATTCCCCGGCAGCGAGCTCCACGTCCTGGCGGGCCGGCAGCAGGTCGCCGACCAGATGGGCGCCGGCGATCGCTGGCACCCGCTGCTGCCGTCGCGCAGCCGGCTGCTGCGCCACTACCGGCTCGGCGCGCCGGTCTACCCGCTGCTCGCCCGGGCCTGGCGGCTGCCGGAGGCGGACCTCGTCGTCTCCAGCAGCTACGGCTACGCGCACGGCGCCCACGCGCCCAACCGGCCGCCCCACCTCTGCTACTGCCACTCGCCGCTGCGCCACGTCTGGAGCGACGCCCACGACTACTCGACCGGCCCGCTGGCGCAACCGGGGCTGCGCCAGGCGTTCGGCACCTACCAGCGGGCGATGCGCGCGCTCGATCGCCGGGCGGCGAGCAACGTCGACCGCTTCCTGACCCAGTCGCCCTACACCGGCGACCAGCTGCGGCGGGTCTTCGGCGTCGAGGCGGCCCTCGTCCCGCCACCGGTCGACGTCGATCGCTTCCACCCGGAGCCGACCGGCGCCCACGACGACGCGTTCCTGTTCGCCGGGCGGCTCGTCGAGCCCTACAAGCGCCCGGGGCTCGTCGTCGAGGCGTTCCGCCGCCTGCCCCACCTGCGGGTCCGGATCGCCGGCGACGGGCCCGCGCGAGCGGAGCTGGAGCGGATCGCGCCGCCCAACGTCACCTTCCTCGGCCAGCTGGGCACCGCCCAGGTCGCCGACGAGATGCGCCGCGCGGCCGCCGTCCTCTTCCCGTCGGTCGACGACTACGGCCTGATCCCCGTCGAGGCGGCGGCGTCCGGCCGGCCGGTGATCGCCTTCGACGGGGGCGGCGCGCGCCACACCGTGATCGACGGGCGCACGGGGGTCTTCTTCCCGCGCCAGGACGTCGACTCGCTGACCGCGGCGATCGCCGCGTTCGATCCCGACGCCTGGGACCCGGCGGCGATCCGGGCGCACGCCGAGCAGTGGCACCCCGAGGGCTTCCGCCAGGCGCTCCGCGCGCACGCCGACGAGCTGCTGGTGGCGTCGGCGCACCCGGGCCTCTCCGCCTGACGCCGGGCGCTGGGCACGCTTCAGTCGTCGACCGTCGTCGGTCGCTCCAGCACCCAGGTCGTCGGGCCCCCGCTGAGCGCGAAGCCCTGTTCGGCCCACGGATCCAGTCCTGCCAGCGGCGAGTGCGACCACTCGACCGCGACCCGCCCGATCCGCGTCGCCACGTCCGCCGGCACGGCCGCCAGCAGATCGCGCTCCAGCCCCTCGACGTCCATCTTCAGCACGTCGATCCGCCCCTCGCGGTCGAGCACGTCCCGCAGCAGCCCGGCGATCGCCCGCGTGGGCACGGTGATCTGCTCGGCCGTCTCGACCCCGATGCCGCCGTAGCGCCCGGTCGGCTCGACGCCGAAGCTGACCTCGCCGTCCTGCTCGGCGACCGCGGTCTCGTGGATCGTCACGCGATCGCCGAACGGCGCGAGGTTCCCCCGCAGCACCGCCAGGTTCTCCGGGACCGGCTCGAACGCGTGCACCCGGACCTCGGGGTGCCGGGTGAGGGCGAAGACCGAGAAGATGCCGATGTTGGCGCCGACGTCGACGACGACGCGGTCGCTGGCGGCCACGGGATAGACGTCCTCGGCCAGGATCTCGGCGATCGTCGCGTAGTCGTGGACGTGACGCAGCGTGACGGTCGCGTCGCCGGTCGGGGTCCGCAGACGCACCTCGGCCGGCAGCTGGCCGCGGCGCAGCAGGTAGCCCCGGAGCACCTGCGGCACCGGCCCGGCGACCCGCGGCAGCCGCCGTATCGCTCGCCAGCGCCGGGGATCCCGCGCCGCCCTGAGGTACGCCCACCAGGGCCTGCGCCCGAATTCCGCCATGCGCGGCATCGTACTGCGGGGTGGCCGTAGACTCGCGGCGGATGTCGCGCCCCGATCGACCCCGCCGCCGCTGGCGGATCCCGGCGATCGGCTGCGGTGGGCTGCTGCTCGTCGGCCTCCTGGTGCTCGGCGCGGGCCTGTGGCTGAAGCACCGCGCCCAGGACGTCCCGGACAGCTTCCCGCGGCCGGAGCCGAGCCTCGACCGGGGTCGTGCCCCATGGCCTCCGCGGTTCGGCGTCAACGCCGGGACGATCGCCGAGTCCCCCGACGCGGCGTTCCGCCGTGGCCACTTCCAGGCGATCGCCCGGGCCGGGCTCGGCTGGGTCCGGATCGGGATCACCTGGCCCCGGATCCAGCCGAAGGAGGACGGCCCCTTCGACTGGTCCTCGCTCGACGGGCCGATCGCCGAGGCGGCCGACGCCGGGCTCGACGTCGAGGGCGTGATCCAGTTCACCCCGAAGTGGGCCTCGACGGTCCCGTTCTCGGACCGGGCCCTGGCCAAGGACCCCGCCGACACCGACCGCTTCGTGACCGCGCTCGTGCGCCGCTACGGGCCCAAGGGCGAGTTCTGGCGCACGCATCCCGCGGCGCGGCGCCGGCCGGTCCGCACCTGGGAGATCTGGAACGAGGAGAACGCCCAGTACTTCTTCGCGCCGAAGAGCGGCAAGACCTACGCCTACCAGGCGGTCCTCGTCGGCCGCGCGGTGCGGGCCGTCGACCCGCAGGCGCGGCTGCTGCTCGGCGGGCTGGTGGGAACGTTCGAATCGCGCTCGGACGTGATCCCGCCGGACGAGTTCCTCGCCGACGCGCTGCGCGCCCAGCCGTCGCTTCCGCGGCTGCTCGACGGCGTCGCGCTGCACGTCTACGGCGACGCCGCGAACGTCGGCACCGTCACCTGCCGGGTGCGGACCGTGATGGACCGGCTCGGGCTGCGGCGGCAGGTGATCGCCCTCGACGAGTTCGGTGCTCCCCGCAAGGGCGCCGGCGCGCTCGACGAGCAGGCTCGGTCGGCGATCCTGTCCGGCGTCGTCGACGGCTTCTCGCGACCGGCCGCCTGCGGTGGCGAGAACCCGCGCGTCCGCCTGATCGCGCCCTACACCTGGTGGACGAAGGAAGCCGATCCGGGCAACCGCGAGGACTGGTTCGGACTGGTCGACATCCACGCCCGGCCCTACCCCGCCGGCCGCACCTACCTGCAGGCCGTCCGCAACGTCACCCGCGCGGGTCGCTGACCGCGGCCACCGCCAGCAGTCGCGCGGCCTTCAGCTCGGTCTCGCGCCACTCGCCGTCGGGGTCGCTGTCCCAGGTGATCCCGCCGCCGGTGCCGAAGCGCAGCGTCCGTCCCTCGCGCCAGAAGGTCCGGATCCCGACCGCCAGCGAGGCGGTCCCGCGGTCGCCGTCGATCCAGCCGATCGCACCGCAGTAGGGGCCACGGGCGGTCGGCTCGAGCTCGGCGATCACGTCGAGCGCCGCCAGCTTCGGGGCGCCGACGACCGAGCCGGGCGGGAACGTGGCGTCCAGCAGCGCGGGCCAGCCCGCGTCCGGGCGCAGCCGGCCGTCGACGGTCGAGACCAGGTGGACGAGGCCGGGATGGCGCTCGGGCACACAGATCTCGGTCGCGCGGACGCTTCCGGGAACGCACACCCGCCCCAGGTCGTTGCGCACCAGGTCGACGATCATCACGTTCTCCGCCCGGTCCTTGGCCAGGAAGCCGTCGGCCGTCGCGGCGGTGCCCTTGATCGGCCGCGAGACGACCCGATCGCCGTCGCGGCGCAGGAACAGCTCGGGCGAGGCGCAGGCGACGTCGACGCCCTGGTCGGGCA
Organism: Patulibacter medicamentivorans; assembly: GCF_000240225.1. Taxonomy (GTDB): domain Bacteria; phylum Actinomycetota; class Thermoleophilia; order Solirubrobacterales; family Solirubrobacteraceae; genus Patulibacter; species Patulibacter medicamentivorans. The sequence continues at coordinate 5,844 of NZ_AGUD01000222.1, read as the reverse complement.
GGAAGACGTGGGCCGCGTGCGGGGCGGCGTGCCGCGCGGCCAGCCGGTCGTGGAGGCCGTGCAGCGTCGTCGCCTCGTCGAGCATCGCCGCCAGCGTCCGGCAGAGGTTGACCTGGTAGACGTCGCCGGCCGCGATCCGCTCGCGGACGTCGGCGACGCCGGCCCGGAAGCCGTCGGCCGAGAGGCTGCTCGACCAGGCGCCGAGCGGCACCGGCGGCCACGGTGGCGAGGCGTCCGGCGCGCCCTCCCCCAGCGGCTCCCAGCGAGCGAAGCGGGCCGCGGTCAGGCGACCCTCGAAGTCGAGCACGACCGCCCAGCGCCCACCGCCCTCCAGCGCCGCCGGATCGTCGCTGATCTCGACCAGATCGCTGGCCCGGAGGCCGTCGACGACGGCGCGCGGAGGGAGCGGGGACGGCGGCTGCAACGTGACCGGAAGTAACGCACGACGGCGCCGCGCGTGCGGACTCCCAGCGAAATCCCAGGAAACGCTCATCGAGGTCCCGGGCTCCGTTCAGGAGTCGTTGACCGCCCGCCAGCAGGATCGAGAGCATGCCCGATCGAGCCGTCCCGCCCACTCGCCCCCGCGGCAGCCGGCAGCAGCGACGCCGCCGGATCGCCGCGACCGTCGGCACCGGCACGGCCGTGGCGTTCGCCGGCGTCCTCGGCCTGCTCGGGATCCGGCTGGCCGACGGCCACGACCCGGGCCTGGCCCAGGCGGCCGGCACCGGGACGACCACCTCGACGGCGAGCAAGGCGTCCTACGACGACTCCTCGTCGGACGACGGCGCGGTCACCGGGGACGACTCCTCCAGCGACGACGGCTACTCCGACGACGACGGCTACTCCGACGACGACGGCTCCTCGTCGGCGACCGGCAGCGCGTCGTCGACCGGCAGCTCCGCGACCGGCAGCGGGACCTCGAGCGGCTCGACCGCCCAGCAGACCGAGGTCCCGCTGACCACCCAGAGCTCATGAGCACGACGACCCCGGCCGTCCGCGTGCGCCTCGCCCGGCCCTCCGGCTCGCTGACCGGCGGCCGCTTCCCCGCCGTTCCCCGCCGCCCGCGCGAGCACGCGCGCCCGGCGAGCCGGGTCGACGAGTCCTTCGCCGCGCTCGGGACCCGCTGCCGGGTCGTGATCGAGTCGCCGGTCGGCGCGCCCGAGAGCGCCCTGCAGGCGCTGGCCCGGATCCGCCGCCTGATCGACGAGGTCGACCAGCGGCTGTCGCGCTTCCGTCCCGAGAGCGACCTCTCGCAGCTCAACCGCGACCCGCGCGAGACGGTGCCGGCCCGTCCGCTGGTGCTCGACGCGCTCGCGACCGCGCTGACCGCGGCGGACCGCAGCGACGGGCTGCTCGATCCGACGATCCTGCCGGCGCTGATCGAGCACGGCTACGCTCGCACCCGCCGCGACGCGACGCCGGTCGGGCTGCTGGCGGCGCTGCGCGACGCGCCGCCGCGCCGGCCGGCCCGCCCCCACCCCGGCGGCGCCTGGCGCCAGGTCCGGATCAGCCGCGTCAACGGCACGATCACCCGCCCGCCCGGTCTCCGGCTCGACGTCGGGGCGACCGCCAAGGGCTGGCTGGCCGACCGTTGCGGCGCCCTGCTGCACGCCCACGCCCGCTGGGCGGTCGACCTGGGCGGCGACCTGCGGGTGGGAGGCCCGCAGGCTCGCAGCCGGCCGTTCGTCGTCGAGGCGACCGCGCCGCTGCGCGCCACCCCGGCGGCGCGGCTGGTCCTCAGCTCCGGCGCGGTCGCGACCTCGGGGATCGACCGGCGCCTCTGGCGCCGCCCGGACGGCGCGCCCGCCCACCACCTGATCGACCCCGCCACGGGCGCCCCGGCCTGGACCGGGCTGCTGACCGTGACCGCGGTCGCCGCCAGCGGCGAGGAGGCCGAGCTGATCGCCGGCGCCACGCTCCTGCGAGGGCCGGGCGCGATCGGCCGGCTGTCGCTCTCGGGCGGCCTGGCGATCGACGATCACGGCCACGTCCATCGACGGCCGAACGTCCGTCCCGGCGCCTGGCGGTGGTCGGCATGAGCGTCGTGCTCTCCGCCGTCAGCCGCGACCCGCTGCAGTACGCGGCCTGGCTGACCGTGCGCGCGTCCGGGATGGTCGCGCTCGCCGCCCTGACCCTGACCGTCTGGCTCGGCCTGGCCAGCGCCGGCGGCCTGCTGAAGCGCCGACCGCAGCTGCGGGGGACCGTCGGGATCGTCCACGAGATGCTGGCGCTGGCGGCGATCGGGGCGCTGGTCGTCCACGGCGTCTCGCTGCTGTTCGACGGCTGGCTGAAGCCGAGCGTGCTGCAGGTCCTGGTGCCGTTCTCGATGAGCCACGCCCCGTTCTGGACCGGCCTCGGCCAGCTCGCGGGCTACGCGGTGCTGCTGCTGGGCCCGAGCTTCTACCTGCGCAAGCGGATCGGAGCCAAGCGCTGGCGCAGCATCCACCGCTTCACGACCGTCGCCTTCCTGCTGGCGGTCGGGCACGCGATCGGCTCGGGCACCGACACCGGCAGCGCCTGGCTGCTGCTGCCGCTGCTCGGTGGGACCGCGGTCGCGGTGGTGCTGCTCGCGATCCGCGCGGCACGGGCCAACCGCCGCCCGGCGCCGCCCGTCCGCCGCGCCGCGCCGCCGCGCCGCAGCGGCGCCCTCGCGCCCTGAGCGACGCGTCCGTCCGTGACGTTCCGGTCGGCCAACGACCGGAACGTCACGGCGGGCCGCGGCGGTTCGCGGCCTGCTGCCGGTCGTCGTGACGTTGCGGTCGGCCAGGCTCAGCCGGTCAGCTGCTCGAGCCGCTCGTAGAGCGCCTGGACCTGCGCCTTGGCGTCCTCGTGGCGCTTGCTGTTGCGCTCGGTCGCCTCGGGCGTCGCCCAGGCGTCGGGAGCGGCCAGCTCGGCCTCGAGCTTCGCCAGATCCGTCTCGGCCTGCTCGATCCGGGCCTCGGCCTTCTCGATCTCGCGCCGCTTGTTCTTCGAGATCGGCTGCAGGTCGGCGACCGCGGTCGCCGCCGGCTTGGCCGGCGCGGAGCCGCCCCCCTGCTTCTTGCCGCCGCCGGATCCCGAGCCGCCGGAGCCCGTGGCCTTGCCAGCGGCGGGCCGCTTGCCGCCGCCGTTGCCGGCCGCCGCCTCGCGATCGGCGGCGTTGCCGGCCGCCTTGGCCGCCCGCTCGGCGGCGATCCGCTCCTCGCGGACCTCGACGTACTCCTGCCAGCCACCGAGGTAGCTGTGCAGCTCGCCGTCCTCGACCGCCACGGTGCGGGTGCCGACGACCTCGAGCAGCGCACGATCGTGGCTGATCATGATCATCGTTCCGGGGTAGTCCTTGAGCGCGTCCTCGAGCGCCTCGCGGGACTCGATGTCCAGGTGGTTGGTCGGCTCGTCCAGGATCAGGACGTTGGCGCCCGAGGCGACCAGGACGGCCAGCCCCAGGCGCTTGTGCTCGCCGCCGGAGAGCCCGGCCAGCTCCTTCTCGGCGTCCGAGCCGCTGAAGAGGAACTTGCCCAGCAGCGATCGGGCCTCGTTCGGCTTCAGCCCGGTCGCCTTGATGCAGGCCTCGATCACCGTCCGGGCGCCGGGGAACTCCAGCTCGTCGCCGTGCTGGCTGAGGTAGCCGACCTGGACGTTGTGGCCGGTGCGGATCCGGCCGGCGGCCAGCGGGCGGCGGCCGGCGAGCGTCTCGATCAGGGTCGTCTTGCCGACGCCGTTGGGGCCGACCAGGCAGACGTGCTCGCCGCGCTCCAGCCACAGCTCGGCGTCGGCCAGCAGCACGCGAGCGTCCGGGACGCTGTGGTACTCGGTGGCGCCGCTGTTGGGATCGGTGGTCGCGACCGGCGGCGGGACCTCGATCCGGCCATGGTCGAGCTCGAAGATGATCTTGCCGGAGCGCTCGGGCTTCTTGAACTGGAAGCCCATCGTCCGAGTGTCGCGCGGGTCGCGCGTGATCCGCTCGATCTTGTCCAGCGCCTTGACCCGCGACTGGGCCTGACGGGCTTTCGTGGCCTTGGCGCTGAAGCGCCGCACGAAGTCCTCCATCCGCGCGATCTCGGCCTCCTGCTTGGCGATCGCCTTGCCGAGGGCCATCTCGCGCGCGGCCTGCTCCTTGCGCCAGTTGTGCCAGCTGCCGTTGAAGAAGCGACCGCGACCGGCCTCGATCTCCAGCACCGAGGTGCCGACCGCCTCCAGGAACCAGCGGTCGTGGGCGACCAGCACGATCGCCGAGTCGAACGAGACCAGCGTCTTCTCCAGCCACTCCAGCGACTCGAGGTCGAGGTGGTTGGTCGGCTCGTCGAGCAGCAGCAGGTCGGGCTTGGCCGACAGCGCGCGGGCCAGCGACGCGCGCGTCAGCTGTCCGCCGGAGAAGGTCTCCAGCTGACGATCGAGGTCCTCGTCGGAGAAGCCCAGGCCGCGGACGATGTCGGCCGCCTCGTCGCGCCAGCGGTAGCCGCCCTTGCTCTCCAGCTCGGTCGTGGCGCGCGAGTAGGCGTCGAAGACGTCGAGGTCGCCGTCGGCCATCCGCTGCTCGTAGTCGCGCAGCCGCAGCTCCAGGTCGACGAGGTCCTGACGGCCGCTCACGACGTACTCCCGCAGCGTCATGTCCCGCTCGCGCGGCGGCCGCTGGTCGTGCAGGATCACCCGCGCGTTCTTCTCGAAGCTGAGCTCGCCGCCGTCCTTGTTGGCCTGGCCGGCGAGGATCCGCAGCAGCGTCGTCTTGCCCGCGCCGTTGCGTCCGGAGAGCGTCATCCGGTCGCGCCGCTCGAGCTTGAACGACAGGCCCTCCCAGAGCGGGTTGCCGTTGATGTCCTTCTGCAGGTCGGAGGCGATGAGCACGGCCATGGGCGACCTTCCATGGTAGGAGGCGGGCGGCGGCGGCGTGTGACGGGGGCTCGGCGCGACCGAGTCGCCGGACGGCCTGCCTCTGAGCGGGCCCGCGCTGCGACCCGGCAGTCAGCGGTTGACGCAGCGGCCCAGGACGGTGGCCAGCAGTTGGTGTCGGCGACGGGGGCGCCTACGATCGTCGGTGGTCCCGCGTGGGGCGCGTCGGACGGCCCGAGCCGTCGTTGGCGCGGGACGATCGGTCGAGAGGTCGGCACCGCGCGAGCGGTCAGGTGGCGCGGAGAACCCTGGGGAGCGCTCGCGTCGGAGAATGCCTGCAAATCGACGCAATCGGCAGGCCCTCTTCGTCGAGAGCGCTGTGCGATGAGCCGGAAGGGCGGAGCCCTCGCGTCAGCCTGCAAAACTCCTGGAAATCGGTGGCTGTTCTTGGGAGCCGTCGAACAGGTCCCTTCGGGGCCTCTCCGTAGAAGCTAGTAGGCGGCGGTCTCCCAGTAGCGGTGCGGACCGGTCGAACAGGTCCCTTCGGGGCCTCTCCGTAGAAGCGGCTACCAGAGTCGATGCGCGGGAAGCCCGACAGGCCCTTGGGTCGAACAGGTCCCTTCGGGGCCTCTCCGTAGAAGCACTCCGATGCGCTGCTGCTCAAGCGGGTCCTTGACGTCGAACAGGTCCCTTCGGGGCCTCTCCGTAGAAGCCGAGGGGGTTCGAAGCATCTGCGCGAACTCTGGGCGTCGAACAGGTCCCTTCGGGGCCTCTCCGTAGAAGCGGCCAGCCGAGTAAGAACCTCGGCAAGGTCAGCAAGTCGAACAGGTCCCTTCGGGGCCTCTCCGTAGAAGCACCTTGGGCGGGCGCTCGATGATCGCCAGGGGCCACTGTCGAACAGGTCCCTTCGGGGCCTCTCCGTAGAAGCATGTCGGGGTGGTCGTCCTCCATCTGGCGACGGGCGTCGAACAGGTCCCTTCGGGGCCTCTCCGTAGAAGCAGCTCGACGGCGCCGGGGATCGTGTGCGCGTCGGTG
>NZ_AGUD01000223.1 GCF_000240225.1 Patulibacter medicamentivorans | reverse complement strand
CCCGCTGGGCGACGTGCCGCCGCCCGCCGGTCGGCGTCCGCCAGCCGAGCAGCTCCTCGCACAGCTCGGCGCGGACGGTCCGGGCCTCGACCGGGCGCGGCGGGCGCGCGCGATCGATCAGCCGCACCAGCCGCTCGGCGCTCAGCAGCGCCTGCCGCGCCAGGTGGTCGGGCAGCGCGGCGCCGGCGCCGACGACGACCAGCCAGCGGCGCGTCCCGACCCGGTCGCTGATCGGCGCGGTCACGTAGCGCTGGCCGCGCACGTGGTGCAGGCCGACCCCCTTGCCGCCCCGCAGCGGCCCCCACAGCTCGTCGGGCAGCGCGCTGTCGGGAGCGCCGGTGACGGTCCCCGCCTCGTCGGCGATCAGGGCGGTCCCGGTCAGCAGCGAGCCGAGGCGTCGCAGGACCTCGGCCTCGGGATCGGGGGCCGACAGCGCCTCCATCAGGTGGCTCTGGATCGACAGGGTCCGCTGGGCGACCTGCAGCTCGTGCGGGACGGCCTGCTGGGCGACCGCGGCGACCAGCAGCCGGAACGGGGTCGCGGCGGGAACGGCGACCAGCGGCACCCCGAGCTGCTCGCAGGCCTCGCGGATCCCGCGCGGGACCGCCGCGTGGGCCAGGCCGACCGCGAAGCCGATCGCCGCCGCCCGCGCCTCGAAGGTCCGCTCGACGAGCAGCCGCTGGACGTGCGCGCCGGGGCCGATCGCGACTCCGGTGGTCAGCAGCATCGCGCCGCTCTCCAGCCAGGGGCGCGGATCCGGCAGGTCGCAGACCTCGGCCGTCTCGATCCGCACCGAGGACGGATCCGCCGGGCCGGAGAGCAGGCGCAGGCCCAGCTCACGGCGGGCGAGGAGGTCGGAGAGGGTGATCACGGATCGATGGCCGCCGAGACCCGGCGGACGGAGGGGGCGGCGCGTCGTGCGCGCCCTCCCTGCGCAGTCTGATCGGTCGCTGACGTGCAGCGTCCCGGTTGGCGCCGCCGTGAAGCGCACGAACGCTTCGTGGGTTCCACCACGGCCCGCCGCCGGAGACTGCTCCCGACAGCGAACGCCGCCCGGCCCGACCGGCCCCGGCGGCCGCTCCCGACGAGGAGAAGCAACGGATGAACAGCGAACGAGACCGCCGCACCGTCGTGGCCGTCGACGTCGGCGGCACCTTCACCGACGTCTGCGTCCTGGACCAGGACAGCGGCGAGCTGCAGGTGGCCAAGGTGCCGTCGACCGCCAACCCGATCGACGGCGTCCTGGCCGGCGTCGGCCACGCCGGGGTCGACCTCGAGCGGGTCGCGCTCTTCTGCCACGGCACGACGGTCGCCACCAACGCCCTGATCACCCGCCGGCTGCCGAAGGCCGCGATGGTCACCACCAAGGGCTTCCGCGACGTGATCGAGATCCGGCGCGGCACCCGCGACGACCTCTGGGACGCCTACAAGGACAACGCCGAGCCGTACGTCCGCCGTCGCGACCGGTTCGAGGTCGGCGAGCGGATCGACTGCGAGGGCAACGTCGTCGAGCCCTTCGACGAGGCCGGCGCCCGCGACGTCGCCCGGATCCTCGCCCGCCGCGGCGTCGAGGCGATCGCCGTCTGCTTCATCAACGCCTACGCCAACCCCGAGCACGAGGAGCGGATGGCGGAGATCCTGCGCGAGGTCCTGCCCGACGTGGCGATCTCGACGTCGAGCGGGGTGCTGCCGGAGCTGTTCGAGCACGAGCGGTTCTCGACCACCGTGGCCAACGCGGTGCTCTCGCCGCTGGTCTCCGGCTACGTCAACCAGCTCGGCGAGCGGCTGGAGGAGGACGGCTACGACGGCGACCTGCTGATCCTCCACTCCGGCGGCGGCGTGATGACCCCCGAGGCGGTCCAGAAGCTGTCGGTGCGGCTGGCTGCGTCGGGCATCGCCGCCGGCGCCGTGGCCTGCCAGCACACCGCCAGCCTCTGCGGCTACCCGAACGCGATCGGGCTCGACATGGGCGGCACCAGCACCGACATCTCGCTCGTCCACGACGGCCAGCTGCGGACCACCAACGAGTGGTTCGTCGAGTACGGCTACCCGATCTGCTTCCCCTCGATCGAGGTCCTGACGATCGGCGCCGGCGGCGGCTCGCTGGGCACCATCGACGCCGCCGGGTCGCTGCGCAACGGCCCCCAGTCGGCCGGCTCGATCCCGGGCCCCGCGGCCTACGGGCAGGGCGGCGTCGAGCCGACGAACACCGACGCCAACGTCGTCCTCGGCCGGCTCGGATCCGAGCTCGCGGGCGGCGAGATGACCCTCGACCCGGTCCCCGCGGAAGAGGCGATCCGCACCAGGATCGCGGAGCCGCTCGGCCTCGAGGTCCACGAGGCGGCCAGCGCGATGCTGCAGGTCGCCAACGCCAACATGGCCGACGCGGTGCGGCTGATCTCGCTCCAGCGCGGCTACGACCCGCGCGAGTTCGCGCTCGTCGTCTTCGGCGGCGCCGGCGCGCTGCACGGGGCGGCGCTGGCCAAGGAGCTGTCGATCCCGACCGTCGTCGTGCCGCCGCGGCCCGGTGCCTGGTCCGCGCTCGGCTGCCTGATGGTCGACATCAGGCACGACCTCTCGACGATGTTCCTGTCCGCCGCCGGCGACGCCGACCCGGCCGAGATCGAGCGCGCGTTCCTGGAGCTCGAGGCCGAGGGCCGGGCGATGCTCGAGACCGAGAACGTGCCGCCGGAGAAGATCCGGCTGGAGCGCTCGATCGCGATGCGCTACCTGGGTCAGTGGCGCTCGATGGACGTCCCGGTGCCCGCCCCGCTGACCGACCTCGACGCATCGCTGGAGCAGTTCCATCGCGAGCACGAGCGCGAGTTCTCCTACCGCCGCGACGACGCCCCGGTCGAGCTGTACCGCCTGCAGCTGACCGCGATCGGCGAGACCCAGCGGGTCGCGCTCCCGCGGGAGGAGGAGCGGCCCGACGCCGCGCTGCCGGACCCGCTGCTCGAGCGCGACGTCTGGTTCGACGGCGACGAGCAGCCGCGGCGGACGCCGGTCTTCCACCGCGACAGCCTGCCGGCCGGCCTGCAGTTCGTCGGCCCGGCGGTGATCGACCAGCTGGACAGCACGACGCTGGTCCCGCCCGGCGTGCTCGTCGAGATCGACGAGTGGCGCAACATCCGCATGCACATCACGGAGGTGAGCTGAGATGGCTCCCGTCACCACCCCCCGCCACGACGGGCCGAGCGCCGACGGCGCGACCCTCGACCCGGTCACCTTCGAGGTCCTGAAGAACTCGTTCGTGACCCTGGTCGACGAGATGGCCGAGCAGATCCTGCGGACCTGCCACTCGTTCGTGATCTACGCCCGTGACTTCTCGTGCGCGCTCTGCGACGCCGAGGGCAACACGATCATGCAGGGCAGCCAGGACATCGCCGTCCACGTCGGCACCCTGCACCTGAAGGCCAAGGCGGTGCTGGAGGACTTCGCCGGCGACATCAACGAGGGCGACGTCTTCGCGGTCAACGACCCCTACCGCGGCGGCACGCACTTCAGCGACGTGTCGGTGATCCGGCCGATCTTCGCCGACGGCGAGCTGGTCGCGATGGCCCAGGCCAACGGCCACTGGGCCGACATGGGCGGCTCGGTCCCCGGATCGTTCGACGTCTCCGCCACCGACCACTTCGGCGAGGGCGTGCGGATCCCACCGATCCGGATCGTCGACCGCGGCGTCGTCCGCCACGACGTGATCGGCCTGGTCGCCCACAACACCCGCGCGCCGGGCGACATCATCGGCGACTGCCACGCCCAGATCGAGGCCACCCGGGTCGCCGAGCAGGAGGTCTTCCGGCTCGTCGACAAGTACGGCAGCCGCACCGTCACGACCGCCTTCGGCGCCGTCCAGGACTACGTCGAGCGGCTGACGCGGGCCCGGATCGCGGCGCTGCCCGACGGGGTCTGGGAGACCGAGGACCACCTCGACCTCGACCCGGGCAAGGAGGAGGGCCTGGTCGCCGTCCGCCTGAAGATGACGATCGAGGGCGACGAGATCAGCTACGACCTGTCGGGCTCGGACCCGGCGATCTCGAGCTTCCTGAACTCCGGCTCCGGGGTCGCCTTCTCGGGCGCGATCGCGTCGGCCAAGACGTTCCTGCCCGACATCCCGCTGAACTCCGGCTTCTACCGCGCGGTCAAGGTCGACGTCGGCCCCGAGGGGACGGTCGTCAACGCCGGCTGGCCGAACGCGGTCACCGGCTGCGTCTCGGGCGCCTACGAGAAGATCATGAGCGCCGGCTTCGAGCTGTGGTCGCAGCTGATGCCGGAGCGGGCGCTGGCCTGCTGCTTCAACCTCGAGTACCTGCTGGTCGGCGGCCGCGACGCGCGACGCGACGATCGGCCGTTCTTCATGTGGTACGACTGGATGGCCGGCGGCTGGGGCGGCCGCCACGGCAAGGACGGCCAGAACGCCACGTCGCCGGTCTTCGGCGTCGGGCTCGCGGTCCAGCCGCTCGAGGGGCAGGAGCGGTTGACGCCGGTCCTGACCTCGGTCCACGAGATCATCCCCGACTCCGGCGGCCCCGGCCGCCACCGCGGCGGCTGCGGCGTCCGCAAGGGCGGCACGCTGACCGACGTCGAGCACAGCGTGATGAGCTACTGCTGCGACCGCGGCCGCGCCGTCACCTGGGGGATCGGCGGCGGGATGCCGTCGCTGCCGCACGGCGTCTGGTTGAACCGCGGGACCGACCGCGAGCGCTACCTGGGCGCGAACTTCTCCGGCGTCGCCGTCGAGCGGGGCGACCGCTTCGAGCGGCCCTCGGCCGGCGGCGGCGGGCTCGGCGATCCGCTCCTGCGCGACCCGGCCGAGGTCCTGGAGGACGTGATCGACGGCTACGTGACGCTCCGCCGCGCCGAGCGCGACTACGGCGTCGTGGTCCGCGAGATCGACGCCGAGCTGTCGCAGTACGAGGTCGACGCGCAGGCCACCGAGCGGGTCCGCGCGGAGCAGCGGATCGAGCGCGTCGACTGGCTGGACGAGGACCCGGAGGAGGTCGCGACCCGCTTCCGCAACGGCGAGCTGGACGTGATGGACCTGGTCCGCCGCCACGGCGTGATCCTCGACTGGGGCAGCGGCGAGCTGCTGCCCCGCACCACCGAGCAGTACCGCAGCCTGTTGCGGCGCCGCAGCGCCGCCCAGTGGACCGCTCCCTGAGCGACCGCGGCGGGCCGGGCCCCAGGCCCCGCCCGCCGCCCCGCGCCCCGGGCCGTCGCGTCGCACCGCGACGCGGGCCCGGCGGGCGCTCCTCTCCCGCCGGACCGCCGGCACCGATCGCGACGCCCGTCCCCGGACGGACGGCGCACCCCTACCCGAAGGAGACCCACCATGGGTGTTGCAGCCCCGGAGCGCCCGCCGACCGCGGCCCCGCTCCACGTCTCGCGAACCGACGATCCGCGGGTCGTCGAAGAAGCCGCCACCGAGGACTACTCGTTGCACGTCGTGCCGCGCAGCTGGCGGCTGCAGCGCGGCAAGCTGACGATGGCCTGGTACGGCGTGATGACGGCGTTCTTCTACGTCTACTTCGCCGCCTTCATCGCGCTCGCCTACGGCACGACCAACGCCCTGATCGGGATCGGCCTGACGATCGTCGCCTACACCGCCGTCAACGCGGTGCTGCTGCGGACCGGGTCGCAGAGCGGCCTGACCGTCGCGCTCTTCTCGCGCTCGATGTTCGGCGTCGCGGGCGCGGCGATCCCGACGCTGATCCTGGCCGCGACCGCGATCTACTACGTGGTCTTCGAGGGCGCGGTGGTCGCGGTCGCCGCCCAGACCTACATCGGCGGGCCGCTGAAGCTCTGGTACGCGATCGTCGTCTTCAGCACCGCGCCGCTGGTCTGGCGCGGGATCCGCGCGCGACTCGACCGGATCAACGGCTGGATGCTGCCGTTCTACGCGGTGGCGATGGTCGGCGTGATCGTCTGGGCGCTGGTCAGCGAGGGCTACCACGGGTTCCTGCCCGGATCGACCGCGGCGGCCGGCACGACGCTGCCGTGGCTGCAGGCGTTCGTCGCCTACATGGGCGTCTGGGTGCTGATGCTCTACACGATGGACTTCGCCCGCCTGGCGCGGCCCGAGGACGAGCGCTTCCACCGCAACGTCACCTTCGGCTGGCTGTACTACGCGCTGACCTTCGGGGTCAACGGGCTGATCGGGATCCTGCTGGTGTCGACCTTCGGGATCACCTTCGACCAGCTGGCCGGCCAGGAGAGCGCGCTGCCGGTGCGGATCGTCGGCCTGACCGGGCTGCTCGGCTTCGCGCTGATCGTGATCACCCAGATGCGGATCAACACGGTCAACCTGTACGTCGCGTCGACCAACCTCCAGAGCTTCGTCGCGCGGGTGACCGGGATCTCGCTGCCGCGGACGCTGTGGGTGATCGTCGCCTGCCTGCTGGGCTACGGGCTGATGCTGACCAACGTCTTCGGCTACGTCGCCGACGCGCTGGCCTACCAGGGGATCGCGATCGTGGCCTGGGTCGGGGTCGCGCTGGCCCACGTCTGGTACCTGCGGCGGCAGCGGATCGCGCTCGACGCCGTCGAGTTCCGGCCCGGTCGGGTCCCGCGGGTCAACCCCGCCGGCGTCGTCGCCTGGTCGGTCGCGACGGCGGTCGGGCTGGCGCTGAAGATCGCCGACACGACCGACTCGCAGACCTGGGAGCTGATCGGCCTGCCGCTGACGTTCGTGCTGGCGGCCGCGGTCTACGCGGCGATGACCGTCGCCGCGCGGCCGTCCTGGTTCGCGATCGACCGGGCCCACGACCCGCTCGACGAGGTCGAGGATCCGTGGGAGGACCGCGTCCGCTGCGAGGGCTGCGACCGCAGCTACCTGGCGCGCGAGATGGACCGCCAGCCGCAGGCGCCGCACGCCACCGCCTGCGCCGCGTGCGCGGCGAGCAACCGGTTCCACGCCGACGCGCGGGCAGCGGCCCGCGGCTGAGCTCGCGCGACGTCACGTTCCGGTCGCTGGGGGACCGGAACGTGACGGGCGCGTGATCCGCCGGAGGCCCGCCTACGCTTGCAGTGTGCCCGGTTCGCTGGACTTCGCCGGGATGCTGGCCGCCCTCGAGGGTCGCCGTCCTCCCGCCCCGCGCCACCCGCTCGACGAGCTGGCCTCGGCCGCCGACATCGCCGGCCTCGCGCTGCGGTCGTTCGGGCCGGAGCCGGCCGCGGACCCGGACGCGCCGGTGCGTCCGGTGGTCCGCGCGCCGCGCCGCGACGGCTGAGCCACGCCGTCCACGGGTCGCCGCGGCGAACGGCCCTCTACGCTTGGGCGACCATGGCCGACACCATCTCGTTCGCCCGAGGGGCACCCTCCGCCGACATCGTCGACATCGACGGGCTGAAGCAGGCGGCGGTCGACGCCTTCGAGACCGATCCCGCCGGGATCTCCGGCTACGGCACCGCGATCGGCTACGTGCCGCTGCGGCGCTGGATCGCCGAGAAGCACGGCGTCCCGGAGGACCACGTGCTGGTCACCAACGGCTCGATGCAGGCGGACGCGTTCCTGTTCGACGAGACCGTCGCCGCCGGCGACGCGGTCGTCGTCGAGCGCCCGACCTACGACCGCACGCTGCTGGGGCTGAAGGAGCGCGGCGCCGACGTCCACATGATCGGCCTCCAGGCCGACGGGATCGACGTCGACGAGCTGCGGACGGCGCTGCAGGGCGGGCTGCGGCCGAAGCTCGCGCACGTGATCCCGAACTTCCAGAACCCGGGCGGCTCGACCCTCTCGCTGGAGAAGCGCAAGGCGCTGCTGGCGCTGGCCGACGAGTACGACTTCCTGATCTTCGAGGACGACCCGTACGTCGACGTCCGCTTCACCGGCGAGCCGCTGCCGCGGATGCTCGAGCTGCAGGGCGACGCGAACCGCGTCGTCTACGCCTCGTCGTTCTCGAAGACGGTCTGCCCCGGCGTCCGCGTCGGCTACCTGATCGGCCCGCCGGAGCTGATCGCGCGGATCGTCCGCCGGGCGACGAACACGTACATCGCCCCGAGCCAGGTCGCGCAGGCGATCGTCCACCGGTTCGTGACCGGCGACCGTTTCCCGGCGGCGCTGCAGAAGGTCAAGACGGCGCTCGAGGAGCGGGCGACGACGCTGGGGGCGGCGCTGCGCGAGCACCTGCCCGAGGCGACGTTCGTGCAGCCGGAGGGCGGCTACTTCCTGTGGGTCGAGCTGCCCGCGGGCGAGGGCCACGACTGCGCCAGGATCGCCGCCGAGGCGGCGACGCGCGGCGTCCAGATCGTCAAGGGCACCGACTTCCTGCTGGAGGGCGGGGAGAACGCGTTCCGGCTGGCCTACTCGGCGGTCAAGGCCGAGCAGGTCGAGGAGGGCGTCCGGCGCCTGGCCGAGGCCGTCGCCGCCGCCAAGGGCTGATCGACCCGGATCTCGCCCGCCGTCCGGCGGGCGCCAGCGCAGGATCGACGCGCCCCGCCACCCGGCGGGGCGCGTCGCGTTCCGGGACCTCGCAACCGAAGTGGACCGTGGTCCGCTTGAGTGCTATCTTCGTTGAGTCGGCAACGAACCCGCTGCCTCTCCCAGACTCAGGAGCCTCCAATGGACATCGTCTTCCTCGTCGGCCGCGTACTGCTCGCGGCGATCTTCCTGCTCTCCGCGATCGGCCACTTCACCCAGGCCGACGGCATGGCCCAGTACGCCGAGGCCAAGGGCGTCCCGGCCGCCAAGGCCGGCGTCATCGGCAGCGGCGTGATCGCCCTGCTGGCCGCGATCTCGCTGATCTTCGGCATCTGGACCGACGTCGGCGCGCTGCTGCTGGTCGTCTTCCTGATCCCCGTGTCGCTGATGATGCACGCGTTCTGGAAGGTCGAGGAGCCCCAGGCCAAGCAGGGCGAGCAGATCAACTTCAACAAGAACCTCGCCCTGATCGGCGCGGCGCTGATCCTCTTCTACGTGGTCAACCAGGGCCAGGACATCCCGGCCGGCCTGACCGACCCGCTGTTCGGCCGCTGGTAGCGAGCGAGCGGCACCAGCCATCCACTCGCGGGTGGGTGGCTGGTGCGCTGTCTCAACGCCCGAAGGCGACCTGATCGAGCACCACCGCCGCCGGCAGCCCGACGCGCTCCGGCGGCGAAGGGTCGGCCTTGACCGAGACCGTCTCGGCGGCGCTGTGGGTGAGGGTGTGGCGGACGCCCTCGGTGTCGTCGAAGGCGACGTGGTCGTCGTCCCGCTCGACGACGGTGCCCTCGAGGCCCGGCTGGATCCCGGCGCCGTAGAGGTAGTGGAGGATCTGCTCCGCCTCGTTCTCGAACCGCAGCACCTTGATCGTCGCGCCGACCTCGGCGTC
The DNA here is from genome assembly GCF_000240225.1 of Patulibacter medicamentivorans. Lineage (GTDB taxonomy): Bacteria > Actinomycetota > Thermoleophilia > Solirubrobacterales > Solirubrobacteraceae > Patulibacter > Patulibacter medicamentivorans. The sequence continues at coordinate 7,040 of NZ_AGUD01000223.1, read as the reverse complement.
CGCCAGCGGGGCGCCGGGGATCCGCTGGCCGACCGCGATCGGGTGGCCGTGCGGGCAGGTCGTCGCGTCGCCGATCGCCTCGCGCATGCCCTGCTCGATCGCCGGGCTCATGGCGTGCTCCATCCGCTCCGCCTCCTCGTGGACCTCGTGCCACGGGATCCCGAGGACGTCGGTCAGGAAGCGCTCGACCAGCCGGTGGCGGCTGACGACGTTCTCCGCCACCGACAGCCCCTCGTCGGTGAACGAGATCCGCTTCCGGTCGTCGCGGGTGATCAGCCCGTCGCCCTCGAGGCGCTTGACCATCTCGTGGACGGTCGGCGCCGAGAGCATCATCGCGCGGGAGACGTTGGCAGCGGTCAGGGGGAGCTGGACCTCATGCAGCCAGTAGAGGGTCTCGAGGTACTCCTCCTCGCCGGCGGTCGGGTGGGACATGGAAGCATCGTACCCCGCGACGACACGGCGATACCCTAGAACGGTGCCTTCGCGCGGATCGTCCTCCAACAGCCGGCTGAGCACCCTCGACATCGCCAAGATCGTGCTGGCGATCGTCGCCGTGATCGTGCTGGTGCGGGTGGTCTTCTGGATCATCGGCGCCACCATCGCCGTGATCAGCACGCTGCTCGTCGGGGCCGCGATCGTGGCCGCGGCGTGGGTGCTCTGGAGCCTGCTCTCCAGTCGCGGTGACTGACGTACCGGGGCCGCCGCGCCCCCATCGCGGCCCGCGGCCCGCGCTCGTGCCCGAGCGGCCGGTGCTGGTCGCCCCCGACTCCTTCAAGGGGACGCTCGGCGCCGCCCGCGTGGCCGGCGCGATCGGCCGCGGTCTCGAGCGCGCGGGGCTGCGGCCACCCGACCTCTGCCCGGTCGCCGACGGCGGCGAGGGCACGGCGGACGCGCTGCTGCTGGGGCTCGGCGGCGAGACGGCCGGCGCCCGCGTCCGCGATCCGCTCGGCCGGCCGCGGAACGCCGGGTTCGCCCTGATCGAGGACGGCGGCAGCGCGATCGTCGAGGTCGCCGCCGCCAGCGGCCTGCCGCTGCTGGCCGAGGCCGAGCGCGATCCGCTGCGCGCCACCAGCCACGGGACCGGCGAGCTGATCGTGGCCGCGGTCGCGGCCGGTGCCCAGGTCGTGCTGGTCGCGTGCGGCGGCAGCGCGACCGTCGACGGCGGTGCCGGGGCGCTCGAGGTGCTCGACGACGCCGGCCTGCGGTTCGACGGCCGCGGCGCGATCGACGCCCGGCTGGTCTGCCTCTGCGACGTGCGGACCCCGTGGGAGCGGGCGGCGGCGACCTTCGGGCCCCAGAAGGGCGCGACCCCCGAGCAGCTGCCCGAGCTGGAGGCGCGGATGGAGGCGATCGCCGCCCGCCTGCCGCGCGATCCGCGGGGCGTGGCGATGACCGGCGCCGCCGGCGGGATCGCCGGAGCGCTGTGGGCCGCCCACGGCGCCCGGCTGGAGCCCGGGGCGCGCTTCGTGCTCGACGCGCTCGACGTCCGCGAGCGGATGCGGGCGGCCCGCGCGGTCGTCGTCGGCGAGGGCCGGATCGACGCCACGACCCTCGACGGCAAGGTCGCCGGCGAGATCGCAGTCGACGCCCGCCAGGGCGGGATCCCGAGCTTCGCGGTGGTCGGCCGGAACGCCCTCGATCCCTTCGGCGTGCGGATCCTCGACCTCCAGGTGGTGCTCGAGGCGGGCGACGCCGAGGCGCTCGTCGACGCCGGGGAACGGCTGGCGGCGTACCTGTGAGGAGGCCGACGGGTACTACTTCCATTGAGATGTCCGAGCGCCCCCGCCCGCTCGCCGCGCCTCTGCGCGGCGTCAACCTGCCCAATCCGCTCGGTCGCCGTGCCCTGGTCATCGGGGCGGGATCGTTCGGGACCGCCGTCGCCGTGCTGCTGGCGCGCGGCGGCTTCCGGACCACGCTCCAGACGCGCACGGTCGAGCAGGCCGAGCTGCTGCGGGCGGCGGGCGAGAACGAGCGCTACCTGAGCGGCGTGCCGCTGCCGTCGAACCTGCGGATCGAGTCGATCGAGGCCGGGCCCGGCAAGGCGGAGTTCATCTTCCTGGGCGTCCCGTCGGCCCAGCTCGGCGAGGCGGTCGACCGGCTCGAGCGCCAGGGGCTGGACAAGCGGACCAAGGTCGTGTCGCTGAGCAAGGGCCTGGTCCCGCCGCTGGGCGTGCCGCCGACGGTGCTGCTGGCCGAGCGCTTCGGCACCCAGCGGGTGGCCTGCATCGGCGGACCGGCCCACGCCCGCGAGATGGTCACCCAGGGCGCCGGCCTGGTCGCGTCGTCGGCGGACGAGGAGCTGGCCGCCACGATCGCCGCCGTCTTCCTGCGGGCCGGCGTCGTCTGCGAGCACACCGACGACCCGGTCGGGGTCGAGCTGGCCGGCGCCGCCAAGAACGCCGCCGCGCTGGCCGCCGGGGCGACCGAGGGCCAGGGCCTGAACGCCGCCGGCGCCGCTGCCGGCCACATCTTCATCGAGGTCTGGCGGCTGGCCGAGCGGCTCGGCGCCCAGCCGGCGACCTTCATCGGCCTGGCCGGGACCGGCGACCTCGTCGCCACGGCGCTGGCCCCGCAGAGCCGCAACCGGCGCGCGGGCGAGCTGCTGGCGGCGGGGGTCCCGACGAACGAGATCCCCGGCCGGATCGGGCAGGCGGTCGAGGCCTTCGAGTCGGTGCCGCTGCTGGCATCGGCGCTCCAGCGCCACGGGATCTCAGCCCCCGTCACCACCGGGCTCGTGCGCCTGATCGGCGGGACGCTGCCGCTCGACGAGTGGGTCGCGCTGGTCCGCACCACCGTCCCGCCGCCGGCGAGCTGGCGGGCGGGCGGCGGCCAGGAGCCGGGACCGCTGCGCCGCTGGTGGCATCGGATGCTGGAGCGCCTGGGGCTGCGGCGGCCGGCGGGCGCGCTGGGGGCCGGTCCGGACGGCAACGGGGCCGCGACCCTCGGCGACGGCACCGCGTCGGCCGGCGAGCCGTCGCGCGCCGCCGACGTCGACGGCGACGCGGTCCCCGAGCCGGCGGCGCTCGAGCCACCGGCCGCGGCGGCCCCGAGCGACTGAGACCGAGCGGCGGCGCGCCAGCCGCCACCCGCCCGGACGGATCGCGTCACCAGCAGGTCACGCCAGGGGCGCCCGGCCACCTACAGTGAAGGGCGTGTCGCTGCCCCCTCGCCGTACGAAGATCGTCGCCACCATCGGACCCGCCAGCCGGGATCCCGAGGTCCTCGTGCGGATGATCGACGCCGGGATGGACGTCGCCCGGCTCAACTTCAGCCACGGCTCGCACGAGGACCACGCCGACACCGTCCAGCGGGTCCGTGCCGCCGCCGACCGGGCCGGCCGCTCGGTGGCGATCCTGCAGGACCTGCCGGGCCCGAAGATCCGGCTCGGCCAGGTGGCCGGGGAGCCGGTCGACCTGCGCGAGGGCGACGCGGTCACGCTGGCGTCCGGTTCGGTCGAGGACGTCGGCGACGCCCGGCGGCTGATCGTCGCCTGGGACCGGTTCGCCGACGCCGTCGAGCCGGGCGAGGAGGTCCACCTGGCCGACGGCACCGTCCGCCTGCGCGTGACCGCGGTCCGCGCGGGCGACGGCGAGGCCGACTGCCAGGTCGAGCTGGGCGGTCCGGTCTCCAGCCGCAAGGGCGTGAACCTGTCGGGCCCCGCGGACCTGCTGCCCGCGGTGCCGGAGGAGGACCTGGAGCACCTGGCCGCCGGCAAGCAGATGGGCGTCGACCTGGTCGCGGTGTCGTTCGTCCGCCGGCCCGAGGACATCGAGGCGCTGCGCTCCCGCACCCGCTGTCCGCTGATCGCCAAGTTCGAGAAGCCGCAGGCGATCGAGAACGCCGAGGCGATCATCCGCGTCTCGGACTGCATCATGGTCGCGCGCGGCGACCTCGGGATCGAGCTGCCGATCGCGCGGGTCCCGCGGGTCCAGAAGGAGCTGATCGCGATGGCCGGCGCGCTCGCGCGGCCGTCGATCACCGCCACCCAGATGCTCGAGTCGATGGTCGGCAGCGCCCGGCCGACGCGCGCCGAGGTGACCGACGTGGCCAACGCGATCCTCGACGGCACCGACGCCGTGATGCTGTCGCAGGAGAGCGCCGTCGGCCGCTTCCCGGTCGAGGCCGTCCGGACGCTGGCCGACGTCGCGCGCGAGACCGAGCAGGTCGCGCCGACCTTCGACTGGAACCAGCGCCGCGTGCGGCGCGACAGCACCGATCCCGCCTGGGCGGTGGCGCGCAGCGCCGTCCACATCGCCCAGGAGCTGGACGCGGCCGCGATCGTGGTGCCGTCGCTGTCGGGGCGCTCGGCCCGGCTGGTGTCCGCGCACCGCCCGGACCGCCAGGTGATCGCGCTCTCCCCGAGCCGCGAGACCGTCGCCCGCTGCAACCTGATGTGGGGCGTCAAGGGCGCGATGATGGCCCACCACGGGGTGACGGAGGAGCTGATCGCCGACTCCGCCGCCAAGGTCGTCGAGCTGGGCTGGTGCAAGCCGGGCGACCGGGTCGTGATCACCGCCGGCCTGCCGAGCGGCACCCCGGGCACGACCAGCCTCGTGCAGGTCCAGACGGTCTGAGCGGCCCGGCGGCGTGGAGCGCCGCCCGTCGCCGCCGCTCGACGCCGGCCGTCGCCAGCGTCGCCATGAACCTGCCCGTCCTCCGCGAGGAGGACCGCGCACGGCCGAGGCCGTGCGCGCTGGTCGCCAGCTGCCCCGGTCATCCGCGAGGCGTACCGCACAGGCGCTAGGGGCCTCTGCGGGGCACCGGAGCTGGAACGGTCCGAAGGTCATTCCCGGCGGGCGAGCCCGAGCGGCGCCACGCCACGATCTTGGGGATATCGCAGGGGCTCCCTCCCGACTCGCCGTGCGCGGGTGCCGATCTACGGTGACACCGGGTCAAGCGATACAGGGGGAAGTCGGATGGTAGGCAGGACGTGGACGACGGCGGTGGCCGCGGTGGTGGCCGCGACGCTCGCGGTGCCGGCGGGAGCGGAGGCGCGGCCACGGTCGCCGCTCGGGCTGACCGAGACCCTGACGGCGCTCACGCAGCTCGACCTGGTCGGCGTCCTGACCGGCAGGAAGCAGCCGTTCGACGAGGTCAAGACCCTCACCTGCCCGCTGACGCAGGGCCTGGTCGACGCGCTGAAGCCCGTGCTGGGCGCGTCGATCGGCACGCTCGAGACGATCGGCTGCGGCGACAACGTCGTCGACTACCAGTTCCTCACCAAGCTCAAGACGCCCACGGGCGAGATCGTCCGCAAGCAGCTGGCGCTCGTCGCGGTGCCGACGAAGCTCAACGTCGACAGCGATCCGCTGCCGGACGTGGTGGCGACGATCAGCGTCATCAGCCTCAAGAAGTTCGAGATCCGCGTCGAGCGCCTGCCCGGCGAGACGTCGGCGCTGCCGCTGCAGATCGAGGCGCTGATCGACGACCCGCTCAACGGCGGGATCCCGCGCGACCACATCAACGTCGGCTACGACGCCCGCAGCACCCGCGCGCCCCAGCGCTGGACCGCGACGGCCGAGCTGCCGAAGACCGCCGAGGGCACGACCGACATCGACGTCCGCGTCACCCAGACCGGCGCCGGCCCCGAGATCACCACCATCGGCGGCCTCTACGACGGCACCGCCGAGAAGCGGACCTCGCCGATGGGCGCCCGCCTGAAGTACTCGCCCGCCCCGTCGCTGTCGCGGATGGGCCTCAGCCTCGGCGAGACCCGCACCGTCGTGCGCGCCGGTTCCGGCACCCCGACCACGCTCGAGGCCCAGGCAGAGCTGGTCGACGGCGCCGCCCGCAAGGACATCGGCGTCACGGTCGGCCCGCTGCCCGAATCGCTCGAGGTCGCGATCGACGATCCCGGTGCCGACCGGCGGAAGATCTCCTACCGCGCGAGCGCGCCGGTCAAGGACGTCTCCGCCACCTACGCCAGCAGCGCCAACGGCACGGTCGAGACCAAGGTCGTGGCCAGGGCCCGCGACCTGCCGACCGGCATGACCGTCGAGCAGACCAGCGCCAGGAGCGGCACGTTCGCCGCCACCGGCGGCACCCTCGGATCGATCGAGGCCGGCTTCGCCAACGGCGACCCGCGGCTGCTGGCCAAGGACCACCCGTACGTCAACGTCCAGACCGACGCCCCGATCTCGTCGTTCGCCGGCCGGGTCGACGACCTGCGCAGCGCCAGCTTCGACGCCGCCGACGGGATCGTCGCCGACCTCCAGCTCGGCACCGGACCCCGCAAGCCGCTGGACGCCCTGATCAACACGCCCGACCTCGACATCGACGCCACGGTCTCCGACCTGCCGCGCCACATCGGCCTCCGGTTCGCGCCGGGCAGCGGGACCATCGACTACGACGCGTTCGGCGAGACGATCCAGAAGATCACCGCCAAGGCCACGTCGCCGAAGCCGCTGATCGGGCGCGCGACCCGCGTCGAGGGCCAGATCACCGGCCTGCCGCCGAAGGCCGACATCACGGTCACTCCCGGCGGCTCCGGCATCGACCTGCGGACCAGCGCCCCGATCGGCCAGGTCGAGGCGCTGCTGTCCAGCGGCCCCGACGGCGGGCTGCAGCCCGGCGAGACCGGCGCCGACATCGTCGACACGAAGGAGCGGTTCGTCGCGCACGCTCGCGTCAAGGGCCTGCAGAAGGCCCAGCTGACGATCGACAAGAATCCGCAGGGCGAGTTCGACGGCTTCAAGGGCGACCTGCTCCTGGGCGGGCAGCCGATCGTGCTGCGCTACGGCGGCGACGACGGCGTCCGAGCCGAGGCGACGGTCCGGGACCTGCCGAAGCACCTGCTGATCGGGTTCTCCCCGCGGACGGGCAAGATCTCCTACGACGCGTTCGGCGAGACGATCCAGAAGATCGCCGCCAAGGCCAGCGGCAACAAGCCGTTCGTCGGCCGCGCGACCCGCGTCGAGGCCGCGATCGCCGACCTGCCGCCCAAGGCCGACGTCTCGCTGACGCCGGGCGGCGGCGGGATCGCGCTGGAGACCAGCGCCCCGATCGGCCAGGTCGAGGCGCTGCTCTCCAGCGGCCCCGAC
>NZ_AGUD01000224.1 GCF_000240225.1 Patulibacter medicamentivorans | reverse complement strand
CGCCGGTCGTCCGCGGGGTGGGCCGGCGTCGGCGGCTCGGCGGACGGCGGCGACGGGGCCTGCGCCGCGGCGAGCGGCGCGATCAGCGCGCTGGCCAGCAGCGCGGCCCCGAGGACGCGGGCGCCGAGCGCACGCGGATGAGACATGAGCGGTCTCCTATCGGTGGGGGATGCGAGCGGAGGCGCGCGGTCGCCCGCCTCCGTTCTGCTCCTGCCGCCTTCCCCGCGCCGATTTCAGCGCTGGCGCAAGATCGCCTGCGCGCGGTCCCCCGTGGTGGGGAGCGGCGACCCGCTCAGGTGGTGGCGATCCAGGACTGCGAGCCGGAGCTGCACGTCACCCCGGGCTGGCTGATCGCCAGCGACGACTCGCCGGTGGCGCTCGGCGTCTCGCTGTCGTACGCCCCGCTGACCTTGATGTCGTAGACGAAGCGGCCTCCGGCGACCTTGGCGCTCTGCAGCTGGCGGCCGGAGAACCCGCCGCTCTCGCGCAGTGCGAACGGGTAGACGAAGCCCATCGCCTCGGGGCCGGTGCGCCGGTTGCAGCGCAGGCGTCCGCTGGTCAGCGCCTGCAGCCGGCCGTCCGGTCGGCGGGCGACGACGACCGCGCCGGTCAGCGAGCGGGCGAGCTTCTGGTCGGTGGTCCCGTAGACCGCCGGGATCGACTTGGGCTCGGTCGGCAGCACGTCCTGCGGCAGCGCCGCGAGCACCGCGCCCGGGTCGCGCAACTCCAGGTGCTGCGTCATCCGGCAGTTGGCCTTCGCCTTGCCGACCTGCAGCGTGCCGGTGATCCGCAGCGACCCGGCCAGCTTGCCGGGCCCGGTCGGCTTCAGGGCCACCGACGCCTGCAGCCGGAAGCCGCTGCCGCGCAGGGTCCCGCGGAAGCCGACCGCGCCGGAACCGGAGACCGTCGCCTTGCGGGCCTGGAACTGGATGTCGCGGCAGCGCGGCGAGATCGCCCCGATGCTGATCGTCGCCGTGCTGCCGCTGGTGTGGACGGCGACCGCGGTGCCCTGGACGATCGGCTTCGCGCTCGCGCTCTTGGCGAACGTGATCCCACCACCGCCGTACGAGGCCGCCGAGGCGACGGTCGGGAGGCCGAGCAGCCCCCCGACGGCGACGGCGAGGACGGTCGTGGTGGTCCGGGTCACGGGCCTTCCGATCAATGGCGAACGACGCAGAACGGCGCCGACTCTAGCCTCCCGTGGAGCGGGTCGCCACCAGCGGTCGCCGCCGCCCGTTGGGGGCCGCGGTCGGCGACCTGCCAGGCTGCCGGGAACTGCGATGCCCGAGGGCGACTCGATCCACTTCGCCGCACGGCGGCTGCGCGAGGCGCTCGTCGGCGGTCCGCTCGATCGCGTGCTGACGCCGAGCCCCCGTACACGTCCGCGTGGCTGGGACCGGCGGCTGGCCGGTCGCGCCGTGACGGCCGTCGAGGCGCGCGGCAAGCACCTGCTGCTGCGCTTCGATGGCGATCTGGTGCTGCACAGCCACCTGCGGATGAGCGGCAGCTGGACCGTCCGCCCGGCGATCGCCGACGGCCGCGGCGTGCGCGGATCGGCGGCGCGGGGCGCGCCGGCGCGAGGGCATGGGGCGAGCGCCTGGATCGTCCTCGGCCGCGGCGGCCGCGACGCGGTCCAGCGGGGCGGGCCGTTCCTGGAGCTGCGGAGCGCGAGCCAGGTCGCGGCCGATCCGCGGCTGCGGGCGCTCGGCCCCGACCTCTGCGCCGACGGGCCGCTCGACGTCGACCGGATCCTGCGGCGGCTGCGCCAGGACGACCCGACCCGGCCCGTCGGCGACGCGCTGCTCGACCAGCGGACGGTCGCCGGGATCGGCAACGTCTGGAAGAGCGAGGGCTGCCACGCGGCCTCGATCGACCCCTGGCGGCCGCTGGCGGCGACCGGCGACGACGAGCTGCGCGCGATCGTGGCGGCGATCGCTCCCGGGATCCGGCGCAGCGCTCGCGAGGGCACGCACCTGCGCCCGCAGCAGGTCTACGGGCGAGCGGGCCGGCCGTGCCCACGCTGCGGAGCGACGATCATGGCCCGCGGGATGGGCGAGGACAACCGCACGACCTGGTGGTGCCCGGGGTGCCAGACGTGAGCGACGACGCGGCGGCGGCCGATCGCTGGCCCGGGGCCGCGGCCCGGCGGGACGGCCGGACCCTGCGGATCGGGCACAAGGGCTGTCACGCCGTGGTGCCGGGCAACAGCCTGGAGAGCCTCGAGCGGGCGGCGGCGCTGGGGGTCGACGCGGTCGAGTTCGACGCGCTGCCCGACGGCCGCGGCGGCCTGCGGCTGGCGCACGATCCCCACGACCTCGCCGCCCGGCCCGACGCTCCGACCCTCGAGCAGGCGCTCGACCGGCTCTGCCAGCCCGACCTGGCCCACCTCGGGATCGACCTCGACAGCAAGGTCCCCGGGGACGAGGCGCTGATCGTCGCCGCGCTCCGCGAGCGCGACCTGCTCGACCGGGTGCTGGTGTCGACGATGGAGCCGCCGACGCTGCACGCGCTGCGGGCGCTCGAGCCGCGGCTGCGGCTCGGCTGGTCGGTGCCGCGGGTCCGCCGCGACTACCTGGCCTCGCGCGCGACCCGGCCGCTGGCGATCGCGGCGGTGCTGGCGGCGCGGCGGCTGCTGCCGCGGACGCTGGTGCCGGCGCTGCGGGACGGCCGGGTCGACGCCGTGATGGCCCACCACTCGCTGGTGACGCCGTCGTTCGCCCGCGCGATCCTGGCCCACGGCGAGCTGCACGTCTGGACCGTCGACGACCCCGACCGCGCCGCGGCGCTGTTCGCGATCGGCGTCAGCGGCGTGATCTCGAACGACCCGCGGATCCTGCCGGGCGGCTCGCGGTAGCCGCGGCCCACGACCAGCGCGCGAAGCGGATCGCGAAACCCGTGTGACGGTCGCCGGGGTGGCCCGTAGTGTCCCCATGAGCGAGACAGCCACCGCGACGCTCGCGCCACCTGTCAGCCGCCCGAGAGCCATGGACGTCGAGGCGCTCTACCGCGCCTGCGCGGACGATCTGTACGCCTACGCGCGGACCGTCGTGCGCGACCCGATCCTGGCCGAGGAGGTGGTCGCCGTCGCCTTCGAGCGCGCGGTCGCCCGCCAGCGGCGGTTCGACGCCCGGCGCGGATCACCACGAGCCTGGATCTTCGGGATCGCCCGCAACGCCGCGATCGACGAGCTGCGGCGGACCGGCCGGACGGCGGTCCTGACCCACGATCCGGTCGACGAGCGCCATCCCGACCCGGCCGACCAGCTGGCCGCCGCGGACGAGGCGGTTCGCCGACGAGCCGCGGTCGCCGACGCGATCGCCGCCCTGCCCGGCCGCGACCGCGAGCTGGTCGCCCTGAAGTTCCACGCCGGCCTCTCGAACGCCGAGATCGCGAAGGTCCTGGGGATCTCCGCCACCAACGCCGGCAGCCGTCTGCACCGTGTCCTGACCCGCCTGAGGGAGGCCTGCCATGTGGGGTCGTGAGTCCCAGCTGGATCCCGAGGTCCGCGACGAGCTGGAGGCCCTCGAGGCCGCCCTCGCCGGGGAGCCCGCCGCCGACCCCGAGCTGTCGGCGCTGGTCGCCGATGTGGCCGCGGCCAAGCCGGTCCTCGAGCCCGCCGCCCGCGTCCGGCTCGACGAGCGGATCGACCACGCGTTGCACCCGGCCTCGTCCTCCGCGGAGGGCGAGGCCGGGTCGCGTCCCAGCCGGATGGCCGGCTGGCGCCCCGCGCTCGCGGTGATGGCCGCGACCGCGCTGGCGGTGCCGGTGGCGGTGGTGGCGATCACGCGCGACGGGGGCTCGGAGCCCATGACCCTCAACGCGCAGAGCTACGAGAAGGGCGCCGGAAGCGGAGCGGACAGCGCCGCCTCCTCGCCCGCGCCGGAGTCCGGGGGCTCGACCGGATCGTCGGCGGGCACGGAGGGGTCGCTGCGCGGCGGCACGACGGCCGTCGCGCCCGACGCAACCTCGAAGGGCGGCACCGCGATCGAGCCCCAGTCGCGCTCCGCCGACCAGCCGGGGCAGTTGTCCCGCTCCGGCACCGCGGTCGCCCCCTCCCCGCCGGGCGGCGGCGCCACCAGCGGCGAGCTGACCCGCGACCGGGTCGTCGTCCGCGACGTCGACCAGGTCGTCCGGGTCGGCCGCGACCAGGTCGGTCGCGCCGCCAGCCGCGTCACGACGATCGTCCAGGCCGCCGGCGGCTACCTGGCCGACTCGCAGGTCCGCGAGCGCGGCAGCGATGCCGGGGCGACCTTCCAGGTGGTCGTGCCGACCAGCCGCCTCGACGCGACGGTCGCGCAGCTGTCGCGGATCGGGCGCCTGGTCCGGCTCGACCGCTCGACCCAGGACGTGACCTCGCAGGCCGTCTCGATCGGCGACCAGCTGGCCGACGTCCGCGCCGACCGCCAGTCGGTCCGCCGTCAGCTGGCGGCCGCGATCGAGCCGAAGCGGCGGGCCGCGCTGCGCCGCGAGCTGCAGCTGCTGAGCTCGCGGATCGCCCGGCTCGAGGGCCGGCAGCGGGCGCTGCGGCGGCAGACCGACACCTCGCGGATCCAGCTGGCCGTGGTCACCAGCGGCGACGCGATCGCGCTGCCGGCGCCCGACGACGGGAAGTGGGGGATCGGCGACGCGCTCCACGACGCCGGTCGCGTGCTCGAGGTGATCGCCGGCGCGCTGCTGATCGGCGGCGTGATCCTGGTCCCGATCGGGCTGCTCGCGGGCGCCGGGCTCGCGCTCCGGAGGCGACGGCGGGTGGCCGCGGCGGACCGGGTCGTCGACGCGGCCTGACCGCTCGGGCTCGCGGACCGGACGGCCGACGTCGCGGTCCGCGAGCCCGGCCCGCGAGGGCTCCCGGACCGGCCGTCGACCCCGACGGGCGTCCGCTCGCTGGTCCCCAGATCGCGCGGGGCAGCCGACCAGTGTGGTATTTCCCTCTGGTGGGCGCGGCCGAGCAGGTACGAGATGCTGATCCGACGCTCGAGCTGCTGGCCCGGGTGCCGGTCTTCGAGACGCTGGGTCCCGACGACCTGGCACGGGTCGCAGAGGTCGCCGTCCCGCGGCGCTTCCAGCCGCAGCAGGTGATCTTCCGCGAGGGCGACAGCTCGGACACCTGCTACGTCGTCCGCGAGGGCCACTGCCGCGCCGTCCGCCACCACGCCGACGGCCGCGCGATCACGCTCGCCCACTTCGGCTCGGGCGACATCTTCGGCGAGCTGGCGATGTTCGACACCGAGACCCGCTCGGCGACCGTCGAGGCGCTCGACCGCGTCCAGGCGCTGGCGATCCTGGCCACCGACATGCGGCGGCTGATGCGCGAGCACCCGGAGATCTCCGCCAAGCTGGTGATCGCCCTCGGACGGCGCCTGCGCGAGGCCAACGAGCGGCTGACCCGCCAGTCGTTCCAGACGGTCCAGTCGCGCGTCGCCGGGGTGCTGGCCGAGCTGGTCCGCCAGGCCCAGGTCGAGGGCGCCGGCGAGCGGGACATCGAGATCCGGATCACCCAGGCCGACATCGCCCAGCTGGCGGGCAGCTCCCGCGAGTCGGCCAGCCGCTTCCTGGCGGTCCTCGAGCGCGCCCACGTGCTCGCCCAGGGTCGCGGACGGATCACCGTCCACGACCCGGCGGCGCTCAGCCGGTACGTCTACTAGGCCCCTCGCGTGAGCCGATCGCGAGGAAGGGGCAAGGGCGGCCCGGGGAAGCCCGCTGGCAAGTCCGGGTCCGGGTCCGGGACCGGGGGCGGCTCGCGTTCGTCGCGCCGACGCCGACGTGGGCGCGGAGGCGGCGGTGGCGGCGCGGGCACGCCCGCGGCGGCCCGCAGCCCGACCGAGCGCGAGTTCTCGTGCGGCGGGGTCGTCGTCCGCGACGGCCAGTGCATCGTCATCCAGCCGGTCCGCCCCGACAACAGACGGGTGATCGCGCTGCCCAAGGGCCATCCGGAGCTCGGCGAGGACCCGCCGACCGCCGCCCTGCGCGAGATCCTCGAGGAGACCGGCGTCACCGCCCGCGTCCGCGAGCGGCTCGGCGAGGTCGTCTACTGGTACCAGCGCGACGGCAAGCGGATCCGCAAGACCGTCCGGATGTACCTCTGCAGCCACGAATCGGGCGAGCCGACGCCGGACGGCGACGAGGTCTCGGATGCCCGCTGGGTCCCGCTGCGACAGGCGATCAAGGAGCTCAGCTTCCCCGGCGATCGCAAGATGGTCACCGAGGCATTGGCCCGCACGTCGGGCGGCCGTTAGGGTGCAGGGGCCGATGCAGGTCCTGAACTTCTATTCCCGAATCTTCGCTGACCAGCTCAAGCGGGGCCGCAAGACCGCGACGATCCGACTCGGGGACAAATCCCACAAGTACCGCAAGAACCAGGCGGTGCTGGTGACGATCGGCTACCAGTTCTCCCCGCGCGAGAAGATCTTCGAGGCCGTGATCGACGCGGTCGACGTCAAGCGGGTCCGCGACCTCTCGCCCCGCGACATCGAGCACGACAACCCCGAGTTCCGCCGCCACGACGAGCTGACCCACTTCCTGGAGCAGATCTACGGGCGGACGGTCACCCAGGACGACATCGTCACCGTCGTCCGCTTCAGCCAGATCGTCAGCCAGCCGCCCGGGTACACCGACGCGCGGTTGGGCATCGGCGGCGCCCAGAACTAGCCCCTGCGTCCACCGTCGCGCTGACAGTCCGCGACCGTCCGCAACTCCAGGGAGCGAGTCGTGTTCTGAGGGCATCGGTCACGTGTGGTGACCCCGTCGACGAGGAGGGTCGTGCGTTCACGAGCAGCGGCAGCGGTTGCCGTCATCGCGGCGATCGGGTGGTGCGGCGTCGCGGCGGCGGACGAGGTCGAGACGACGTGGCGCGGATGGACGGCGCTCGGGCGGCCCGCGGTCGCCTCCGCGGGCTCCGACCGAGGCCAAGCCCTTGCCGCGCGCGGCGACCGCGTCCTGTTCGGCAACGGACCCTCCTTCGCGGCGACTGACGGGAACCGGACCGTCGTCGGTCAAGCGCCGATCTCGGGTTTGTCAGGCTTTCCGGGCCCGCCACCGCGTCCGGTGATCCTCCCGTCTGGCCGGTTGGTCCTCACGGGGCGCTGCCAGGTCGCAACCTCCGACGACCTCGGTGCCCACTGGACCGCGGCCTCGATTCCGGCTGCCGCTTGCCCGGCCGGCAACACGGCCCCGGCTTTCGTCGACGACCGTCACGGCATCATCGTTACCGGCAGCGCGCAGGTGGGCTACGGGATCGTGATTCCGCGGGCCACCCAGACCGGGCCCGGCGTGGTCGCGACGGAGGATGGTGGGCGTACCTGGTCCACCGTTCGACTCCCGGAGAACGCGCCAGCCTCGCGAGCGGTGCCACGGACGTCGGATCCAGGCCCTCCGGGGCCGCAGCCGCGCGTGGTGCCCCAGTGGGTGGCGGCGCCCGGCGACGGCGCCTACGTCCGGGCCGTGCTCGTGCGCGAGGGCGAGTCGGCCTTTGGAGTCAGCACCGTGCTGATCGAACGATCGGTCGACGGCGGCAGGACCTGGACGGCGGCGCAACTGCCGGTGAAGTCGGCTGCGTCCTTCCCCGACGACGGTGCCGTCACTCCGCCGGAGGGGGGCCCCGGCGATTCGCTGCTCTTCGCCGTCGACGGGACGCTGGTCGTCGCCGACGCGGACCTCGCGAACGCCCGTCGCGTCACGACGCCAGGCAGCGCCCCGCGCGCGGTCTGCGACGCGCAACGTCGGTGCCTGGTCGGATACGACGACCCGACGCGTGCCGGCGAGCGAATCGCCGCGACGTTCGACGGTACGGCTTTCGGGTCGCCACGGCCGGGCCTGCCGCTGCAGGCGGTGGCGGCGGGCGACGGCACCGTGGTTGGCCTGCGGACGAGCGGTTCAGGGACCACCGTTCGGTCGCGGGACCTCGGTGGCAGCTACGACGATCTGCCGCTGATCGACGACGGCGAGTGGCTCCGGGCGCCGCCTCCGCAGCTGGCGCGGCGGGTCGGGGAGCGGATCGATCTCACCCTCGACGGGGTCGACTGGCGCAGCATCTCGCATCCGCCGTCCGCCAGTCCCCTGGTCGCCGTGCACCTCGCGCCGGGCGGTGCGATCGGACTGGCCGAGGACGGGCGCGTCTGGCGACAGCACGATGGACGCTGGACCTCGTGGGACGCGTCGGCGCTCGAGCCATCGGCGGTGGCGACGAGCGGAGCGGCGGAGCTCGTCGCCGGATTCGCCGGCCTGCTGCGACGGACGCGGGCCGGGACGCGAAGAGTCGTGCAGGTGGCCGAGGACGGGACCGTCCGCATCGGCGGGCGGCGGGTGGCGTGGGTGCCGGCAGCCGCCGAGTGGTCGCTGGCCGCCCGAGGCCCGCTGGTCCTAGCCTGGACGCGGGTGGGCGACGAGGGGCGCCGAATGCCGGACCTCGGCGGGTTGCTGCGATCGACCGACGGCGGTCGCACCTTCCGGCGGATCGCGAGCGCGCGATCGACCGACGCACTGCAGATCGTCGACGCGCGAACCGTCTACCGCACTGATCGTTCAGGGCTCTACGTCTCGCACGATGGTGGACGCCGGTTCCGCCTGCGGAACCGCCTCGACCTCCTCGCGGACGGGGTCGATGAAGGCGGGCTCGCGTTCTCGACGCCGCGATCCGGGGTCGTCGGCCGGTCGGTGACGCGCGACGGCGGCCGAAGCCTCACACCAGTGCCCTTCGTGCCCGGCGGCGAACGACTCCTCGGCGCGCATGGAGCCGCGGTCCTCGAGTCGGGCCCGTTCCAGGTGCCGATGGCGGCTCGCCATCTGCTCGATACCGCGGTCCGTCCGCGGATGACGCTGCGGCTGCGATCGCGATCGCGGTGGGGGCGCGGCGTCGTGGCGGCCGAGGTCAGCGGGACGCTCAGCGACGCTCCCGCCGGGACCGTGGTCGACCTGGTCGCGGCCCCGACGCGATCGGGGATTCGCCGGCACCAGGCGATCGACACCCTGGTGACCGACGAGCGCGGCCGGTTCTCGGGTTCGGTCCAGCTTCGGACCGAGCGCGACCGCCTGCTGCAGGCGTGGTTCCCGGGGGTCGTGGAGGGCGACCGGACCGTTCTCGGGGCTCGCAGCCGCTGGCTGGCGGTGCCTCGATGACGGGCGGGTGGCGAGCGCTGGCCGGTGTGGCCTGGCTGCTGGCGGCGGTCGCCCCGTCGCCAGCATCGGCGGCCGCGGTCCCGGCGGCGGGTTCGTGGTTTCGCGTCGGACCGCCTCCAGGAATCGCGTCGCCGCTCGGGTTGGCGACGGCGGGGGAGCGGATCGTCGCGCTCTACCGCGACCCGACGCGGTTGGAGCCCGACTCGAACCGCGAGACCACGGCCGGGTTCTTGACCCTCGGGCCGGAGGGCAGGACGAGCGGGCGGTTCCCGCCGGTGGCGGAGGTCGGTCCCGCCACGTTCGCGGGACCGACGACGGTGGTGGTGCCGATCGAGCCGCGCGAGGGTTCGACCGGCGCGCTGCTTCGCTCGGCAGATGGTGGCCGCACGTGGCGCCGGGTCGACCCGGCGCCGTGCGGTGACGATTGGGTCGGCGCGGCGCCGGTGGCGTTCGACGAGGGCGGTGTCGGCCTACGGGTGACGCGGGCCGACGGTGGCTGCGTCTGGCGGTCGGAGGACCGCGGACGACGTTGGTCGGCCGTCGCCCGCGGGCAGCGACTCGTCGCTCCAGTCGCGGTCGGCCGGCGGCGGTTCCTGGCGATCGGTGCGCTCGCCGCCGAGGGCGGACCCCTGCGGCGCTCGGAGGATTCGGGCGAGACCTGGGCCACCGTCCCGCTTCCTCCGGCACCGCCGCCTGGCAAGGTGCCGTCCGAGGCAGCCGTGGCGACGCGAGCGCGTGCGCCGGTACTCGTCGCGGCGGGCGGTGGAGTCGTCGCCGCTGGGACGACTTCCGGAGCGGCGCTGGTCTCCACCGACGGCGGACGTTTGTTCGCCCGGGTCGCTCTGGACACAGCCGCGGGACGGGACCTCAGCGGCAGCTTCGTGACGGCGATTCGCGCTCAGGCCGACGGCTCGGCGCTGTTCTCGATCGGCAGTGTGGTCGAGCCCCAGTGCTTCCTGGTCCGCGACGTCGCAGCCACGCCGGCCGTCTGCGAGCCGTCGGGCTTGCTCGCCGGCACGGCGCCGGAGTTCCTGTTCGGCGATGTCGGGGGACGGCCGGCCCTGATCCGCCGGGACGGGCCGGGAGGGTCAGGGCAAGAGCTGGTCGGGGGGCGCACGGCGGCCGAGAACCGGGCCGGTGGCCAGCTTGCGGCCTACGTCCGGGACGGGGTGCTGTGGGTCGCTCGCCGACGCGGCGCCTGGACGCGTCTGCGGATGCCGCCGGGACTTGACCCGCTGCGTGTCGTAGCGGTCGGTGGAGCCGTGGTGGCGATCGGCGAGGACGGACGGCTGTGGCGGGCTGCGCAGGGCCGTTGGCGGTTCCTCGTGCGCGTCCCGGGCCACGTGTCGGCGATGACGGTCGTCGGCGGGTCGCCCGTGGTCGCTGGAACGGCCGGGATCCGCCGCGTTTCGGGTGATCGACTGCTTCGCGTTCGCGGACGCCTCGCCGGCTTTCGGCCGCGGATGCTCGCGGCGAACGACCGGGTCGCGTTGGCCGGCGACGCGGAGGGCCATCTGTATCGCTCCGTCGACGGCGGCCGCGGCTGGACGGCGGTTCGTGGACGGCTGGGTGGCCTCGAGGCTCTGGCGGTGACAGGGGATCGTTCGGTCGTCGCCGTTGCCCGTCGGCGGGTGTGGCGCTCGTTGGATGCGGGAGCGCGCTTCCGGCGAGGGCCGCGGTTGCCGGTCTCGCCACGGGTCGAAGCATCCGAGAGACCTGCGCTGTTGGCGTTCCGCAGCAGGCGCCAGGGTCTGATCGCGGCCTACGGACGCCTCTTCCTGACCACGGACGCCGGGGCCAGCGTGCGGCGGCTTCCCCTGCCCTATGGCGCGGGCCCATCCGGCGTCTCGTGGCTGCGGGGCGGGCCGGTAATCCAGGACGACCTGTCCCACGACCTGCTGGCGACGTCCGCCCTGCGCTGACCTGTCAACCCCTGCAACGCCGTTGGCACTCCTGTTACGAGAGTGCCAACGACGCTTGACGGCGGTCCCGCGTGAGCTACACTGCGATTCCCCGTTGGCACTCTCCCCATGAGAGTGCCGACAGCAGTCCGAATCGCAAGCAGCTCCCACGGAGGGAACGCATGTCCATCGATCTGAAGCCGCTCGGCGATCGCCTGATCGTCCGCGCCATCGAGGAGGAGCAGACCACGGCCAGCGGTCTGGTCCTGCCCGACACCGCCAAGGAGAAGCCCCAGAAGGGCGAGGTCCTCGCCGCCGGCGACGGCCGTTGGGACGAGGACGGCGAGAAGCGGATTCCGCTCGACGTCGCCGTCGGTGACCAGGTCCTGTACTCCAAGTACGGCGGCACCGAGATCAAGGTGGACGGCGAGGACCTCCTCGTCCTCCGCGAGAGCGACGTCCTGGCCAAGATCGCCGGCTGACGCCGCGATCTCCAGAGCTGAGAACAAGGAGCCACTGACATGGCACACAAGGAACTGAAGTTCGACACGGACGCCCGCAAGGCGCTCGAGGCTGGCGTCGACGCCGTCGCCAACGCCGTCAAGGTGACGCTCGGCCCGAAGGGCCGCTACGTCGTCCTCGACAAGAAGTTCGGCGCCCCGACGATCACGAACGACGGTGTCACGATCGCTCGTGAGATCGAGGTCGAGGACGTCTTCGAGAACCAGGGCGCGCAGCTCGTCCGCGAGGTCGCCACGGCGACCAACGACGTCGCCGGCGACGGCACGACGACCGCGACGGTGCTCGCCCAGGCGATCGTCAAGCAGGGTCTGAAGAACGTCACGGCGGGCGCGAACCCGCTGGCGCTCAAGCGCGGCATCGAGAAGGCCGTCGAGCAGATCGTCGCCGCGATCGCCGACCAGTCGACCGAGATCTCCGGCAAGGACGAGATCGCCCGCGTGGCGACCATCTCCTCGCGCGACCCCGAGATCGGTGACGTCATCGCCGACGCCATCGACAAGGTCGGCAAGGACGGCGTCGTGAACGTCGAGGAGGGCCAGACGTTCGGCATCGACCTCGAGTTCACCGAGGGCATGCAGTTCGACAAGGGCTACGTCTCGCCCTACATGGTCACCGACCAGGACCGCATGGAGGCCGTGCTCGAGGATCCCTACATCCTCATCGCGAACTCCAAGATCGGTGCCGTTCGGGACATCCTGCCCGTCCTGGAGCAGGTCATCCAGGCCGGCAAGCCGATCCTGATCATCGCCGAGGACGTCGAGGGCGAGGCCCTCGCGACCCTGGTCGTGAACAAGCTGCGCGGCACGTTCACGGGCGTCGCCGTCAAGGCCCCGGGCTTCGGCGACCGCCGCAAGCGGATCCTCGAGGACATCGCCATCCTGACCGGCGGCGAGGTCATCACCGAGGACCTCGGCCTGAAGATCGAGAACACCCAGATCAACCAGCTGGGTCGCGCCCGCCGCGTCGTCGTGGCGAAGGACAACACGACGATCGTCGACGGCGCCGGTGACGGCGAGGCCATCAAGGGCCGCATCAACCAGATCAAGACCGAGGTCGAGAACACCGACTCGGACTTCGATCGCGAGAAGCTCCAGGAGCGCCTGGCCAAGCTGTCCGGCGGCGTCGCCGTCGTCAAGGTCGGCGCGGCCACCGAGACGGAGCTCAAGGAGAAGAAGCACCGCGTCGAGGACGCCCTCCAGGCGACCCGCGCCGCGCTCGAGGAGGGCATCGTGCCCGGTGGCGGCGTCGCGCTGCTGCAGGCCGGCCTGAAGGTCGACGTCAGCGACCTCGAGGACGACGAGGCGACGGGCGCCAAGATCGTCCTGCGCTCGCTGGAGGAGCCGCTCCGCCAGATCGCGTTCAACGCCGGGCTCGAGGGCTCGGTCGTGATCAACGACGTGCGCAAGGCGGAGGCCGGCGTCGGCCTCAACGCCGCGACCGGCGAGCTCGAGGACCTGGTCAAGGCCGGCGTCGTCGACCCGGCCAAGGTCACCCGCTCGGCGCTGCAGAACGCGGCCTCGATCGCCAAGAACATCCTCACCACCGAGGCCATCGTGGCCGAGGCGCCGGAGAAGGACGGCGGCGCCGGTGGCGGCATGCCCGACATGGGCGGCATGGGCGGCATGATGTGATCCAGCCTCACGGCTGAATCGCGTCTGCTCGCGCAGGCGAAGTTCCACGGCGGCCGCCCTTCGGGGCGGCCGCTGTCGTTGGCGGGTGGGATCGCGTGGCGCCGCGAGCCGATGTGACGTTGCGGTCGCTCGGCGACCGGAACGCGACGATCCGGCGACCGCCGTTCCGCTGGACCGCGCCGGCGCCCTACCGCGAGCCGACGCCCGCCGACAGCGCCTCGATCGCCCTACCCGGATCCGGGTAGGGCCGCACCGAGCCGTCGTGGGCCAGCAGCAGGAAGCGGTCGAGCCGGCGCAGGAACGCGCGGTCGTGGGAGACGGCGACGATCGCGCCCTCGAACCCCTCCAGCGCGCCCTCGAGCGCCTCGCAGGAGTCGATGTCGAGGTTGTCGGTCGGCTCGTCGAGCAGCAGCAGGTTGCAGCCCTCGAGCTCCAGGCAGAGGATCTCCAGCCGCGCCTTCTGGCCGCCCGACAGCGTCCCGTGGGTGCGGTCGTGGGCGTCGACCAGCCCGTAGCGGGCCAGCGACGCCATCGCCTTGGAGCGGTCGGGCAGCCGTCGCATGACGACCTCGAGCAGGCTGCCGTCGGCCAGCTCCGGGCGGACGTTGGTCTGGGTGAAGACGCCGGGGACCACGCGCGGCCCGACGACCAGCTGGCCGTGGTGGCGGACCCGCTCGCCGCCGTCCGCGCCGCCGTCGAGCGTGGCGACGGGGCCGCTGCTCGCCTCGGCCGCGGCATCGCCGGCCGCCTGGGCCAGCAGCCGCAGCAGGTGGGTCTTGCCCGACCCGTTGGGGCCGATCAGGCCGATCCGCTCGCCGGCGTGGATCTCGTCGCTGATCGGCTCGGTCAGGTCGGGGATCTGGACCGCGCGCAGGTCGAGCACTCGCCGCGCCGAGTCGCCGCCCTGCAGCCGGACCTTGATCGCATGGTCGACCACCGGCGGCGGAGGCGGGCCGGCGGCGACGAAGCGCTCCCAGCGGGCCTCGGCGACCCCGGCCTTGCGCGCCATCACCTCGCTGACCCGGGCCTTGACCTTGAGGTCCTTGAAGTAGCGGAACAGCCGCCGCTCCTCCTGGTGCCAGCGCTTGAGCGCGTCGCCGAGCCGCTCGTTGCGGGCCTCGCGCGCCTCGGGGTAGCTGGCGTACGAGGACCCGTGGACCCACGCGCCCGAGCCCTCGAGCGTGACCACGGTGTCCGAGGCCCGCGCGAGCAGCTCGCGGTCGTGGCTGACGAACAGGATCGTCTTGCGGCTGGCGCGGATCGCGTCCTCCAGCCGGTGCTTGGCGGGCAGGTCGAGGAAGTTGTCCGGCTCGTCCAGCAGCAGCACCGGCGCGTCGCCGGCCAGCAGCAGGTCGAGCACCAGCCCCTTGCGCTCGCCGCCCGACAGCGTCGCGGCGGCCCGCTCGCCGACGTCGCCCAGCCCCAGGCCGAGCACCCGCCGGCAGGCCGCGTCCCAGGCGCCCTCCAACTGGTACCCGCCGCCGGCCGACCAGGCCTCGATCTCCTCGGCGAACCGCATGCCGGCGGCCGTCGAGCGCTCCGGGTCGGGGTCGGTGGTGTCCAGCTCGGCGATCGCCATCCGCAGGCCGACGGCCGCCAGGGCCGGCGGCGCGACCGACAGCAGCAGGTCGCGGACGGTCAGCTCCTCGCCGCCCGGACCGACCGCCGTCAGCCCGACGTCCTGGGCCATGTACGCCAGCTGGCCGGTCGCTCGCGCGTCGCCGTCGTCGGCCGGCAGGACGCCGGCCAGGACCTTCAGCAGGGTGCTCTTGCCGACGCCGTTGGCGCCGACCAGCGCCGCGTGGCGCCCGGCCGGGACCCGGAAGTCGACCTGCGAGAACAGCAGATCGCCGCCGGGGTGGGCGTAGGCCAGGTCGCTGACGACGATCGTGGACACGACCGCCGAGGGTGACAGAGCGGAGCGGGCGGACCGCGGCTCCCGCACCGCCGACGCGCGGCCGGCCGGGTTCGAGTCCGCCGCGGCGGACTCGCGCTCGACAAGAGTTCGGAACTCTGGAACACTGGCGGCGTGGCCCGCCCCGATCCGCTGCCCGACCAGGTCTTCCGCGAGCTCGCCGACGCGATCCTCGGCGGGCGCTACGCACCCGGCGACGCGCTTCCCGGGCAGCGGGCGATGGCCGAGTCGTTCGGCGTCAACCTGGCCTCGCTGCGAACGGCGATCACGCGGCTGGAGTCGCTCGGCCTGGTGTCCGTCCGCCACGGCGATGGCACCGTCGTCCGCGACTGGCGCGAGGCGGGGATCGAGATCCTGGTCCACGCCGTGGTGCGGCCCGAGGGGCCCGATCCCGAGCTGCTGCTGGGGCTGCTCGAGGCGCGCCGGCTGCTGCTCGCCGACGCCGCCCGGCTGGCCGCCGAGCGCGGCGGCGACGCGGTCCTCTCGCGGATCGCCGAGCTGGCCGCGCGGGTCCCGCGGGAGCCCGACGACGGCGAGGCGCAGCGGCTCGACTTCGCGTTCTGGTCGGCGGTCGTCGAGGCCAGCGGCAACCTCGTGCTGGTCCTGATCCTCAACACGATCCGCCAGCTGTACCTGGCCCGCGGCGAGCTGTTCCGCGGGATCGTGGCGGTCCGCGTCGAGCAGGCGCACGCCTACGCGGCGCTGGCCGAGGTGCTCGAGCGCGGGGACGGGGACGCAGCGGCGACGGCGGCGACCGCGCTCGCGGTCGCCCAGGAGGAGGGGTTGTGGCGATGAGGGCACTCGGACGTCGATCGGGTGCGGTCCTGGAGGGGTTGGCGGACGCGTTCGCCGCGCCCGCCGAGCCGCTGCCGCGACCCGCGACCACCGCGATGCGCGTGGACGCCCAGCGCTGGCTCGCCGCGACGCCGGTCGGCCAGCGACTCGCCGTTCGCGGCGCGCTCGTGGCGCTCGAGCTCGCCGGCCGCCTGCTACGACCGCGGGTCGGGTTCGCCGGCCGCTCGCGGGCGGCGCGGCTGACGCTGCTGGACCGGCTCGGCCGGATCGCGCCGCCCGTCGACGCGGCGATCGACGCGCTCGGGCGGATGGCCGTCCTCGCCTACTGGAGCGACGCGACCGTCCAGCACGCCCTGGGGCGGGTCGACGGTTCCCCGGTCGCGACCGGGACCACCACGACGGGAGCGCCGCGATGACGCGCACGATCCATGCCGACGTCTGCGTGATCGGCACCGGCCCGGGCGGCGCCCCGGTCGCCTGTCGGCTGGCGCAGGCGGGCGTCGACGTCCTGGTCCTCGAGGAGGGGGCGCACGTCGACCTGGCAACCGCCGCGCCGCGGCCGATCGACGCCTTCACCGACCTCTATCGCGACGGGGGCCAGACGGTCGCGATCGGCGATCCGGCGATCCCGATCCCGCTCGGCCGGGTCGTCGGCGGGACCAGCGCGATCAACTCCGGCACCTGCCTGCGTCCGGCCGACGCCGTGCTCGACGGCTGGGCTGAGCAGCTCGGCCTCGAGCAGCTGCGGCCGGCGGAGCTCGCGCCCTACCTCGACGAGGCGGCGGCGGCGCTCGGCGTGACCCGGGTGCCGCCGGAGATCGCGGGCCGCAACGCCCACCTGGCCAAGCGCGGAGCCGATCGACTCGGCTGGAGCAGCGAGTGGCTGCCCCGCAACGCCGTCGGCTGCCGGGGCAGCGGCCGCTGCGTCTTCGGCTGCCCGACCGGGGCCAAGCGGCACGCCGGGCTGGCGTGGATCGACGATGCGCTGGCGGCCGGCGCGCGGCTCCTCGACCGCACCCGGGTGGTCGCGATCGAGAGCGAGCCGGGCCCGGGACCCGTCGTCGTCCGCGCGGGCGGCGCGGGCGGTGCGCTGCGGATCGTCGCCGACCGCGTGGTCGTCGCCTGCGGCTCGCTGCTGACGCCGAGCCTGCTGCGTCGAAGCGGCCTCGCGCACGACAATCCCCACCTGGGGCGGCACCTGGCGATCCACCCCTCGACCGCGGCCGCGGCGCGCTTCGACGACGAGCTGGTCGATGTCGCCCACGGGGTGCCGCAGTCGTTCGGCGTCGACCAGTTCGCCGACCGCGGCCTGATGCTCGAGGGCATCGGCGGGCCGCCGGAGTACCTCGCCTTCACGCTCCCGCTGCGGGGCGAGGCCCACCATGCCGCGATGCTCGAGCACCGCCACTGGGCGCAGCTCGGCGTGATGGTGCGCGATCGCGCGGTCGGCCGCGTCGTCGACGTCGGTCGCGGTCCGCTGCGGCGGACCGTCGTCCGCTACGACCTCGATCCGGCCGATCGCGACGCGCTCCTGTTCGGGATCGAGCGCGTCGCCGAGCTGTGGTTCGCCGCCGGCGCCCGCGAGGTGCTGCTGCCGATCGCCGGACTGCCGCCGCTGCGCGACGGGGACCTGCGGCCGCTGCGCGAGCGCCGGGTGCCGGCCGGGGCGATGCGCCTGATGGCGTTCCATCCCCATGGCAGCGCGCGCCCGTCGGCGGATCCGCGGGACGGCGTGCTCGATCCGGACCTGCGCGTCCGCGGAACGTCCGGCGTCTACGTGTCGGACGGCAGCGCGCTGCCCGCGACGATCGGGGTCAACCCGCAGCTGACGATCACCGCGCTCGCCCTGCGGCTGGCGCGCCACCTGCTCGACCGTCCCGCGCCGCGCGCCGGCGCCCTCGCCCACCTCCACGCATGAAGGACACCGCATGTCGTTCCTGATCGACGGACCCGCCCTGTACCTGGCCGGCCGCCGGACCGCCCAGGCGGTCCGGGACCCGGACGCGGCCGAGGTGGTCGCGACCGCGACCGTCGCCGGCTTCCTGGCCGTCAGCATCCCCCTCTACCTGAACCGCCCGTGGACGCGGCCGATCTGGCGCCTCTGCCGCGCCCGCAGCGGTCGCGACTGGATGATCAACTCGGGCGTGCTGAAGGTCGACGACGCGGCGGTCGGCCCTACCGGGCACGTCATGGCGGCCGCGGCCTTCGTGACCTATCCCTTGTGGATGTGGCTGGGCCTGCGACACGGACGACGGTGAGCTGAGGATGGGCGAGGTGCTGCGGGTCCGCTGGCCCGAGGTCGCGGTCGGGCGGCCGTTCTACGAGTCGCTGTTCCTGCGCGCGGTCGACCCGGCGAGCGGTGCGGCGGTCTGGCTGCGGCACACCGTCCAGCGCGGCGCCGGCGATCGGCCGGGGCAGGAGCGCGGCTCGGCGTGGTGCGTGGTCTGGAGTGCCGCCGGGACGCCGCAGGCCTCGAAGCGGACCTGGATCGGACCGGTCGCCGGCGGACCCGACGGCGCCTGGATCACCGTCGGGGGCAGCGCGGCGACGGACCCCGACGGTGGCTCGCGACTCGGGCCCGACGGCACGCGCGGATCGATCGCGGGTGTCGACGGGGACGGGGTTCCCGCCGCCTGGGAGCTGCGGTTCGCGGGCGCCGAGCCGAACGGCCTGCGGCACCTGCCGTTCGAGCGCCTCTACGGCGCGCCGCTGCCGAAGACGAAGGTCACCTCGCCGCTGACCGGGCTGCGCGTCTCGGGCATCGTGACGGTCGGCGATCGGGCGATCGAGCTGCGCGACGCGCCCGCGGTCCTCGGCCACAACTGGGGCAGCGAGCACGCCCACCGCTGGCTGTGGCTCAACGGCCTCGGCTTCCCGGGCCGGGACGGGACGTGGTTCGACGCGGCGATGGCCCGGATCAAGGTCGGCCCGGTGGTCGTCCCGTGGGCCGGCGTCGGCGCCCTCCAGCTCGACGGCCGCCGGATCCCGCTCGGGCTCTCGGCGCGTTGGGGACCGGGTCGGGTCCTGGCCGACGTCCCCGGGCACCTGGTCGCCGAGCTGCCGGCGGCCGACGGGCGGCTGCTGGTCGAGCTCGACGCCCCCACCGAGCAGATGGTCGCCTGGCCCTACGCCCAGCCGGGCGGCGGCGAGCTGCACCACGCGCTGAACTGCTCGCGGGCCGCGATCCGCCTGACGTGGACGCCGCGCGGCGGTCAGGCGACGACGCTGGAGTCGCCGTTCGGCGGCGTGCTCGAGCAGGGAGTCCCCGAGAGCGAGCCGCACCCGGTCGCCGTGCTGCCGTTCGGCGACGGCTGAGCGGGCGGGTGCGGGGCGGCGCGGGCGGCGAGAGCGACGTCCGCGGAAAGTTGAGGAACTCGACCGTTGGGTGCGGGATCATCGCAGTCGGCCGCGATATCCTCGTATCGAGTCCCCACCGTGTCGATCGCTTCCCCCACCTCTCCCTCGGTCGCCGCCTGGCAGCGGATCGGCGAGCTGCTCGAGCTGCAGCGCTGCCGCGCGTCGGCGGTCGCCCGCGAGCTGGACCTGTCGCCGCCGCAGCTGTTCGCGCTGCGGCACATGGATCCCGACGCCCCGCGGCCGATGGGCGAGCTGGCCGGCGCGCTGGCCTGCGACAACAGCAACGTCACCGGGATCATCGACCGGCTCGAGCGGCGCGGCCTGGTCGAGCGGCGTCCGTCGCCCGACGACCGCCGCGTCCGGATCCTGGCCCTGACCGCCGAGGGCGAGCGGCTGCGGTCCGTCGTCGCCGAGCGCCTGGCCGCCCCGCCGGCGGCCTTCGACGGGCTGACCGCCGCCGAGCAGCAGCAGCTGACGGCGCTGCTCGGCCGGCTGCTCGACGGCGTTCGCGGCTGCTCCGCCAGCTGAGCCCGGCCGCGCCGGGCCACGCGCCCTCAGGCGACCGCCCCGACCGCCTCCGCGACCTTCTCCAGCCCGGCGTGGAGTGCGTCGCCGATCCGGGCGATGTCCTGCTCCTGGACGGTCAGCGGCGGCGAGACCGCGACGCCGCGGCCGAGCGGGCGGACCAGGACCCCGGCCTCGCGGCAGCCCATCTGCCAGATCGCCGGGGCGCCCGGCAGCGCCTCGAGGACCGCGGGGCCGAGGTCGATCCCGGACAGCAGGCCGAGGCCGGCCCGGACGTCGCCGACCAGCTCGTGGCCCGCCAGCGGCGCGACGGCGTCGGCCAGCACGCCCTCGAGCGCGCGGCCGCGGGCGATCAGGCCCTCGCGCTCGTAGATGTCCAGCGCCGACAGCGCCACCCGCGCGGCCACCGGGTGGCCGGCGTAGGTCGCCCCGTGCCGCAGGACCGGCGCGCCGGGCGAGCCGGGGAAGAACGGCGCGGCCACCTCGTCCCGGACGAGCACGGCGCCGAGCGGGACGACGCCGCCGTTGATGCCCTTGGCCATCGTCACCAGGTCCGGCACGACCGGCCAGCGGTCGATCCCCAGCCAGGTGCCGAGCCGGCCGAAGGCGCAGATCACGCAGTCGGCGATGAACAGCACCCCGTACTTGCGGCAGACGGCGACGGCCGCCTCGATGTAGCCCTCGGGCGGCAGGTGGACGCCGCCGGCGCCGATCACCGGCTCGCAGAAGAACGCCGCGACCCGCTCCGGGCCGACGCGCAGGATCTCCTGCTCGAGCGCGGCGACGTCGTCGTGGGGGACGACCGAGGCGTCCGGCGCCTGCGGGCCGAAGCCGCCGAGGTTGGCCGGGATCCCGGCGATCGCGGTGCCGAAGCCGTGGGTGCCGTGGTAGCCGTGGGTGCGGCTGATCAGGTGCACGCGCTCGGGCTGGCCGCGGTGGTACCACGAGGCCCGCGCGATCTTGGCCGCCGTGTCGATCGAGTCGCCGCCGCCGCTGGTCAGGAAGACCTTGGCGCCGGCCTCGGGGAACAGCCCGGCCAGGCGGTCGGCCAGCTCGAACGCGGGCCGGTTGCCGTAGTCGCCGAAGGTGCTGTAGGCGTCGAGCTTGCGGATCTGGTCGGCGGCGACGTCGGCCAGCTCGGCCCGGCCGTGGCCGAGGTTGGCGAACCACAGCGCGGCGGTCGCGTCGAGGTAGGCGCGACCGTCCTCGTCCCAGACGGTCACGCCCTCGGCGCGGTCGATGACCAGTGGCGAGGACTCGACGGCGCCCATGTCGGCGAACGGGTGCCAGAGGGCGCTCGTGCTTGGGCTCATCGGGAGGTCCTCCTGGTCTCGGGTACTGCGGGGTACGGACAGCGAGCCTGTCGCTCCGGGCGCTCCGAGCACACCGGAGCGCCGACGAAGGTTGGCGGCGAATGTCGTCCGATCCACCACGGCGCCGGCCGTGGGCGGCGTCCGGCACGGGGCGTTGCACCGGGAACGCGCGCGGAGCGGGATGATCGCGGGGTGTCCACCGGCCCGTTCTCGCTGCGCGACCTGCTCGAACACCGCGAGCTGGGCCTGGTGCTGCTGACCGGCGGACCGGCCGCCAGCGACCGGCGGGTGTCGGGCGCGCACTCGATCGAGATCGCGCAGCCGGCGCGGTGGCTGGCCCCCGACTGGGTGATGCTGACCTCGGGCCTGCGGCTGGAGGGTGACGAGGAGGCCCAGCGCCAGCTGGTCCGCGAGCTGCACCGGCACAGCGCCGCGGGGCTCGGATTCGGCGTCGGGCTGGTCTTCGACGAGGTCCCGCCGGCGATCGTCCACGAGGCCCGCGAGCTGGGCTTCCCCGTCTTCGTGGTGCCGCTCGCGACGCCGTTCCGCGAGGTGACCGCCTTCGTCCACCGCTCGCTGCTGTCGAGCGAGATGCGGACGCTGCAGCGGCTCTCCTCGATCCAGCGCTACCTGATCGACGCGCTCCGCTCGCCCGAGCCGCAGCCGGTGCTGGTCGAGCGGCTGGGGACGCTGCTCGACGGCTCGGCCGCGATCGTCGAGCAGGACGGACGGATCGTCCACGCCTCGGGCGCGTTGCCGGACGACCTCAGCGAGGCGCTGTTCGACGCCAACGCCGGCGTCCGCGAGTGGCGGCTCGGGTCGTGGAGCGTGGTCGCCGCGCCGCTCGACGCCGACGACGCGGGCGGCGGGCGCTGGGTCGTCCTGGCCAGCCGCACCCGCACGCTCGCGCCGCGGCTCAGCCGGGCGGCGGTCCAGGCGACGGTGCCGCTGGTCGCCGCGGCGGCGCGGCTGTCGGACACCGCCCGGCAGCAGGACCGGGCGGTTCGGCGGGCGTTGCTCGCCGAGCTGCTGCAGCTGGAGGCCAAGGACGCGGGGGCGCTCGGCGCCCGCGCGGCTGCGCTCGGGGTCGACCTGGCGGTCTCGCACCGGGCGATCGTGCTCCGCGCCGACCGCGAGCCGGACGACGAGGCGGTCGAGGCGGTCGAGGCGCTGGTCGACGCCCACCGGGGCGTGGCCCTCGTCGCCGCCGACCGCGGGCGGGTGGTCGCGGTGCTCGCCGGCGAGCCGATCCCGCCGTCCGGGATCGCCCGCCAGGACGACGAGACGGGGACGCCGGCCGGCGCGGCACCGGTCCCGACCCTGCGCGACGACGATCCCGCGGAGCGGCTGGTCGCCGACCTGCTGGCCGCCGACCCGACGGCGGCGATCGGGCTCGGCCGGGCCTTCACCGCGCCGGCCGGGGTCGGGGCGAGCGTCGCCGACGCCCACGTCGCCGTCGAGCTGGTGACCAGCGGCGACGACCGGCGCTGGCGGCGGTTCGACGACCTCGACCTGACCGAGACCGTCCTCGCCCACGTCGATCGCCACGCGATCGCGCCGAAGCTACGGGCCCTGGCCGAGATCCTCGACTCGCGGCCCGGGCTGCGGGCGGCGATCCGGGCCTGGTTCGACGCCGAGCTGGACGTCCGCGCCGCCGCCGACGCGCTGCACCTGCACCCCAACTCGCTGCGCTACCGGCTGGGGCGGCTGGCCGAGGCCCTCGACCGGCCCCTGCGCGCGCCGTCGACGATCGCCGACCTGCACCTGCTGCTCGAGGCCGAGCGCCGGCACGCGCTCGACCCCGACGACTAGCTCACGCGACCCGCCGCAGCGCCGCCGGATCGCGATCGGCGACCCGGGCGCGGACCCGCTCGGCCAGGTGCTCGGCGTCGCGGGCGATCCCGGCGAAGCGCCCCGAGCCCCAGGTGTGCAGCCACGGCAGGCCGAGCACGAACAGCCCGGGGACGCTCGTCACGCCGCGGCGGTGGACCGGGTAGCCGCCGCCGTCGAACGCCGGCAGCCGCACCCACGACCAATCCGAGCGGAAGCCGGTGGCCCAGATCACGGTCCGGATCCCGGCCGCGTCGAGGTCGAGCGTGCCGCCGCCGTCGCCCTCCGGCTCCCACAGCGGGACGTAGCGCGGCTCCTCCGGCGCGTCGATCGCCTGCGCCGCGATCCAGCGGTCGATCCCGTCCTTGATCCGGTCGTCGGTCGCGTCGGCGGCGTCGAGGTTCCGGCGCAGGTCGCCGGCCATCGTCAGGCGCGGGCCGTCGATCGCGTCCAGCCGGCCGTGCAGCGCCATCCCCTCGCTGGCGAAGCGGCGCAGGTCGATGTCGCGCCCGCCGTCGCGCCCGGTCACGTAGTGGTTGGCCTCGTGGCGGGCGCCGACCCCCTCGGGGTGGTCCTCGATCGGCATGTCGTAGTGGCCGATGTCGTGCAGCCAGGCGACGACGTCGCGTCCGCGGTAGAAGCGGGCGACGCGCGGTGCGGTGCCGACGGCCAGGTGGACGGGCCGGCCGGCCAGGTGCAGGTCCTCGGCGATCTGGGCGCCGGACTGGCCGCTGCCGACCACCAGCACCGCGCCGTCGGGCAGCGGGTCGGCGCTGCGGTAGCGCGAGGAGTGCAGCTGGGTCACCGTCCGCGGCAGCCGCTCGGCGATCCGCGGTCGCGACGGCACGTGGTAGCCGCCGACGGCCAGGACGACCGCGTCGGCGGTCAGCTCGCCGGCGTCGGTGACGACCCGGAAGCCGTGGCGCCCGGCCTCGTCGGCGTCCCAGCACGGGTCGCCTGAGCGGTCGGCCGCGAGCGGCTCGACGGCCGTCACGCGCACGCCCTCGTGGACCGGCGCGTCGAACGACGCCGCGAACGAGCTGACGTAGTCGACGATCTGGTCGCGGACCATGAACCCGTCGGGGTCGTCGCCGGGGTAGGGATGCCCGGGCAGCTGGCACTGCCAGTTCGGCGTCACCAGGCAGAAGCTCCGCCACCGCTCCTCGCGCCAGCTGTGGGCGATCCGGTGGCGCTCGAGGACGACGTGGTCGATCCCGGCGCGGGTCAGGTGCCAGCTGATCGCCAGCCCCGCCTGCCCGCCGCCGACCACGACCACCGCGTGATGGCCGGCCAGCCGCGGCGCCGGATCGGCCGACGCCCGCGCCGAGGCGCCGCGATGCAGCGGGCCGACCGTCGCGAGGCCCTCGCCGCCGTGGTCGAGCGCCGCCTGCTCGAGCTGCTGCAGCTGGGCGGCCGCCGCGGTGCAGGCGACCCCGAACCGCGCGCGGACCCGCTCGCTGGCCTCGTGCAGGCCGCTGCGGACGCGGCGCATCAGCTCCTCGACCGGGTAGCTGGCGCCCGGCGCCAGGTGGCGCTCGATCGCCGTCGACGGCGAGCTGCACTGCTGGACGCTGCCGTCCGGCCAGCGGAGCTGGAAGTGGACCTCGGGCATCGTCGCTCCTCAGGTGCCCGCGCTCGCGGCGACCGGCGCGGCGGGGACGGCGTAGGGGATCGGGACCGGCGTCGCGTAGACATCGGGGCGCAGGTCGCGGACCGGCGAGAGGGCGCGGCGGGCGCGGGTCAGGGTCGCGTCGAGGTCGAACGACGCGACCGCCAGCCCGCCCTCGGGCCCCGTCGCGTCGACCACGTCGCCGTTGGGATCGGTGATCCGGGCGCCGCCGAGGAACCGCAGCGCGCCGAACGCGCCGGTCTGGTTCGCGGAGGCGACGACCATCGAGTTCTCGGCCGCCCGCGAGCGGTCCCACAGCTCGGACCGGCGCCACTGGCGGTCGTCCTGGAGCCGCTCGGCGGCGTTGGTCGCGCTGCACGGCCAGGCCGACAGGAAGCAGAGCACCTGGGCGCCGTCGAGGGCCAGCGTCCGCGACGCCTCGGGGAAGGCCTTGTCGTAGCAGATCAGCATGCCGATCCGGCCGACCGGCGTGTCGAACGCGCGCAGCCGCGTGCCGGGGGTCGTGAAGCGGCCCTCGTCCAGCGGCATGTGGATCTTGCGGTGGATGCCCAGGACCTCGCCGTCGTGGACGAGCGCCGCGACGTTGTGGCGGACGCCGCCGTGCGCGTCCGCGGCGGGCGCGCCCGGAACGCCGTCGCCGGCTCCCGGGACGCCGCGCTCGCAGAAGCCGACGGCGACGACCATCTCGCCGGCCAGCTCGGCCACCCGGCGCAGCTCGGGGCCGTCGGCGTCGAGCGCCGGGGGCGGGTCGTCGACGTCGCCGTGCAGCGACTCGACGTAGCCGCCGAGCGCGGCCTCGGGCAGCACCAGCAGGCCGACGCCGCGGGCGCGGGCGTCCGCGATCAGGCGCTCGATCGTCGCCAGGTCGGCGTCGAGGTCGCGGGTGAAGGGGGCCGCGGCGGCGGCGATCGTCAGCTCGCTCATCGGAGGGTCTCGGGGGTCGTGGGGAGCGGATGGGTCGGGGTGGCGACCGGCGGGCGGCCGGCGGCGCCGAGCCCGGTGACGCCGCCCGGCAGGTGCTCGGTCAGCTCGCCGTCGGGCCAGCGCAGCCGCACGCCGCCGTCGGCGACGAGCCGTCCGCAGCGGCCGCCGACGGCCGGGCCGGCCGGGAGGAACCGCGACCGGTCCGGCGCGTCGACGGTGATCACGGCGAAGCCGGGGAAGCAGGTCAGCCAGTCGCCGCCGGTGACGCCGTCGGGACGCGGGATCGCGGCGACGTCCAGCTCGGCGCCGCAGCCGCTGGCCTCGGCCAGCATGCCGACGGTGCCGACGATCCCGGCCATGCTCACGTCCTTGGCGGCGCGCGGCCGGGCGATCGCGACGGCGTCGAGCATCGGCCGCAGCTGCTCGCGGCCGCGCCACGACGTCGAGTCCCACTGCCGGCCCTGGTAGCCGGGGCGCCAGCCGCCCTGCAGGTCGGCGGTCACGGTCAGCGCGTCGCCGACGTGGCCGCCGCCGGCGGGGATCGGGTCGCTGGCGTGCCCGAGGCCGGTGACGCCGAGCGCCGCCGGGACGCCGAGCTGGGTGTGGCCGCCGACCACCGGCAGGTCGAACGCCTCGGCGCCGCGGCGGAGGCCGTCGAGGACCCGGGCGGCGTGGGCGGTGTCGGCGGCGCCGAGCGCGTCGAGCGCCGCCAGCGGGCGGGCGCCCATCGCGGCCAGGTCGTGGGCGGTCACCAGCATCCCGCACCAGCCGGCCCACTCCGGGTCGCGCTCGACCATCGACGGCACGATCGCGTCGGTGCAGGCGACGACGCCGGAGCGGTCGCCGACCGGACCGAGCGCGTCGAGCGGGAAGCCGTCGTCGCCGCGCCACGCGCTCGGCGCCAGCAGCCCGTCGAGCAGCGGGCCGAGCGGGTTCTTCGTCGCGGCCGCCAGCTGGGCGATCCGCTCGATCGGCCAGCGCATCAGCTCGTGCGGAGCGCCGGCGACCGAGATCGGGCGCACGCGCCGCCAGCCGAGCCGGGCGAAGAACGCGACGTGGTCCGCCTGCACGTGGGCGTCGAAGCGCAGCGCGCCGGCGTCGAGCGCCGCGGCGCAGGCGGCGCGGACCAGCGCCGCGCCGATCCGGCCCCGCAGCGGGCCGGCCTGCTCGGCGACGACCAGCCGGCTGCCGCGCCACCAGCCCAGGTGGCGGTCGCCGCCCTCGGGATGCAGCCGCACGCCGCCGAGGACCGCGCCGTCGGGGTCGCGGGCGACGAGCACGATCGTCGCCGGGTCGCGGTCGGCGTGGTCCAGGTCGTGGCCGCGGAACAGGCCCTGACGGTCGGCGAACTCGCGGCGGCGCAGCCGCTGGTGGGCGGCGACCAGCCGGTCGCTCGCGGCCTCGCCGGCGCGGACGATCAGGAACGGCGGCGGCGCCACGGCCGGGGCCGGAGCGCCGAGCCGGGCGAGGATGTCGACGTCGGGGCCGGCAGCCCACGGGGCGTCGCCGGAGTCGATCGCGGAGCGCATCGCTCAGCCCCCGTCCGCGGCCAGGGCCGAGCAGGCGCCGCAGGCCGCGCAGCCCGCGACCTGGTCGGCGCCGCGCATGCCGGCGTGGCGCAGCGCCCGCGCGACCCGGCCCGTGACCCGCAGCAGCGTCGCCGCGCTCGGCGCCGGAACGCCGTCGGCGTCGGCCAGCGAGCCCGCCATCGGCCGGTACGGCACGACGAACGGGTAGACGCCGATCGCGATCAGCCGCTCCGCTCCGGCGACCAGCTCGTCCGGGTCCTCGCCGAGCCCCACCAGCAGGTAGGTGGACACGCGGTTGGGGCCGAAGACGGCGACGGCGCGGCGCCACGCCTCCTCGTAGCGGGCGATCGGGACCGTCGCCTTGCCCGGCGTCCAGCGACGGCGGACCTCCTCGTCGAGGCTCTCGACGTGGATGCCGACGGCGGCGGCCCCGGCCTCGTGCAGGCGGTCGATCCACTCCAGGTCCAGCGGCGGCTCGATCTGGACCTGGATCGGCAGCCCGGGGACGGCCTCCAGCACCGCCGCCACGCAGCGGGCCAGGTGCCTGGCTCCGCGGTCGCGGCCGTTCGAGGTGCCGGTCGTCATCACCATCTGCCGGACCCCGTCCAGGCGGACCGCGGCGGCGGCCACCTCGGCCAGGTCCTCGGGCCGCTTGACCTGGGCGGTGCTGCCGGCCCGCAGCGACTCCTCGATCGTGCAGAAGCGGCAGCGGGTCGCCTCCGGCCCGTAGCGGATGCAGGTCTGCACGACCGTGGTCGCCAGCACGTCGTTGCCGTGCAGCCGCGCGAGCTGCTCGTAGCGGACGCCGTCGGCGGTGGTCAGGTCGTAGAACGCCGGTCGCGCGATCGGCTCGACGGCGACGTCCTCGACGACCACGCCGTCGCGGGTCAGCCGGCCCTCGGCGTCGAGCGCGAACGGCGAGTCGTCGGCCATCGGCAGCGTCGTCCGCGACCCGCAGCCGGACGCGGACCCGAGCAGCCAGTGGCCGTCGTTGCTCGGGCCAGCGCCGCCGCGCCGCTGCAGCTGCGGGTCGGCCCGCAGCCCGCGGACCGCCAGCTCGGCCCGCAGCGCCAGGTCGATCGGCGTCGTCACCTCGTCGGCCAGGAGGTCGAGACCGGCCGGCGGGGTCTGCACCTCCGGGCCCATCTCAGAACATCCAGGTGGTGTTGATGATCGCGCCCTTGCGGGAGTACTCGATCAGGGCGTCCTGCAGGTCGAGCGGGTGGCAGGGCACCACGCCCTCCATCAGGTCCTCCTCGCGGGCGCCGTGCAGGGCCAGGCCCAGGCGGCAGGCGTAGACCTTGCCGCCCTCGCCCAGGAACCGCTCCAGCTGGCCGTTCTCGTTCCGCATCCCGGGGAAGATCTCGGCCCCGATCGTCGGGAAGCCGCGGGTGTGGAGGCAGTTGAGCGAGCCGATTCCGAAGAAGTAGAGGGCGGTCTCGAAGCCCTTGCGCTGGGCGCGGATCGCCTGCAGGACGGCGACCAGGCTGACGGACGACTCGTGGGCGATGCCGTGGACCAGGCCCAGGTAGCTCTCGCCCTTCTCGGCCTGGTAGTCCGGGAAGACCTTGGTCGCGCCGTAGATCGACGCGCCGATGTCCTTCGTCGGGTGGGGGATCTCGGTGAGGCTGGCGATCTCCTGATCGGTCAGCGTGGGCGCGACGGCCATCGGGTGCTCCTTGGTTCGAGGATCGGCCTGCGGGCCGGCCGGACGCTGGGTTCGCGCGGCCTCCTCAATCTGGGCGATCGGGGCGGGCTCGCCGGTGGACCGCGGGCCAAGCTCGGACGGTCGCGGTGTGTCCCGGAGGCCGAATCCGACGGGTTCCCGCGGGGTCTGCCCGACGGTCGACGTGGGGTTGTCCAGAGGTCCGTGGTGCGGACCGGAGATGACGGCTAGCGTGGGGGCCGTGCCCGCCGTCCGCGTCGTCGTCGCCGAGGACCAGGCCCTGATCCGGGAGGGCCTGGTGCGGATCCTCTCCGATCTCGGATTCTCCGTCGTCGGCCAGGCCGGGGACGCCGTCGGCCTGCTCCAGCTGGCCTTCGAGCTGCGGCCGGACGTGGTGATCGTCGACGTCCAGATGCCGCCCGACCACACCGACGACGGGCTGCGGGCGGCCGAGCGGATCCGTCGCGAGCTGCCCGGCGTCGGGGTGCTGGTGCTCTCGCAGTACCTCGACGAGCACTACGCGCTCGACCTGATCGGCGAGGACGCGCGCGGCGTCGGCTACCTGCTGAAGGACCGGATCGCCGACGTCGCCAGCCTCGGCGAGGCGGTCCGGCGGGTCGCCGACGACGGCTCGGCGCTCGACCCCGACGTCGTCGGCCGGATGGTCGGCCGCAAGCGCCGCGACAGCCGGCTCGAGGAGCTGACCCCGCGCGAGCGCGACGTCCTCGGCCTGATGGCGGAGGGCAAGTCGAACCTCGGGATCGCCGAGGCGCTCGGCGTCACCCCGGCCGCGGTCGAGAAGCACGTGACCGGGATCTTCAGCAAGCTCCAGCTGGGCCACGAGCACACCGAGCATCGCCGGGTGATGGCCGTGCTGGCGCAGCTGCGGGCGTCGTAGGACCGACGCCGCGCGAGGGGGACGCCAGGTCGGCGGCGCCGTCAGCCCGCCGGCAGCGCCCGGCCGGCCGTCGCGGCGCCGGGGTCGACCGGCAGGTCGGCGCGGACCCGGCTGCCGCCGCCGGGC
>NZ_AGUD01000225.1 GCF_000240225.1 Patulibacter medicamentivorans | reverse complement strand
GGCGCCGGTGCGGGACGGGGCCCGGCCGCTCGCCCCCGGCCGCGAGGCCGACTACCGGGCGGCGATCCGGGCGGTCGCGGCGGCCGCCGGCGCGGCCGGGGCCCGGGTCGACGGCTGGACCCCGTGGAACGAGCCGAACGCCCCCTACTTCCTGAGCCCCCAGCGGACCGCCTGCCGCGACGACGCCGCGCCCTCGTCGCCCGCCGCCTACGCCCGGATGGCGGTTGCGATGGACGAGCAGCTGCGGGCGCTCGACCCGCGAGCTCGCGGCCGCCTGGTGCTCGGCGAGCTGGCCTCGTGGGCGGCGCCGAGCGGTCGGGCGGTCCCCGCCGACGAGTTCCTGCGGGCACTGCCCGACGACGTCCTCTGCCGGGCCGCGGTCGTCACGCTTCACGGCTACCTCGAGGCGCGACCACGGAGCGGACGCGGCGAGCCGGTCGCCGCCGGGCTCCGCGAGCTCGATCGCCGGCCCTGCCTCGACGGCCGGCCGGCCTGGATCACCGAGACCGGCGTCGGCGCGCCACGCGGCGGCGGCCGTCGCGACGTCTCGGCGCGAGTGCTGGCGTCGGAGTGCCGGCTGCTGCACGGCCAGCTGCTGCGCTGGTACCACGACCCGCGGGTCACGGCCGCCTTCCAGTACTCGCTGCGGGAGGACCGCTTCTTCCCGGTCGGGCTGCTCGACGAGCGGCTGCGGCGCAGCTTCCCCGCGGCCGAGGTCTGGAAGGCCTGGGGCGGCGCCCGCGATCCCGCCGGCCCGCCGCCGGCGCTGCCCGCCGCGTGCCGCGACGACCCGGCCGGCACCGCCGCCGAGCGCCCCGGCGGCTGAGCGACGACGGCCATGGAAGGGCCGGCGGCGCCTCCGTCGAAAGGAGGAGCGACGATCGACCGAAATCGGCCGAGGGACGGACGTCGGATTTGCGAGGATGTCGGCGTCCCCTCCTCTCGACGGTTCCGCCGGGCGCTCCAGGATGCGCCCCCTGCCCGCCGTCGTGCCCCAGCGAGCACGATCTCCTTGGCTCCCGCACGTAACCCGACGGCCCTGACGGGTAACCTCTAGCTGATGCGCGTTGCGCTCGTGTCGCCGTACTCGTGGACCTTCCCCGGGGGCGTCACTCGGCACATCGAGGCGTTGGCGCGGGAGTTGCGCGAGCAGGGGCACGACGCCCAGGTGCTCGCGCCCTACGACCCAGCCGATCGCCTCGCTGCTCGCCTGCACCGTGGGGCCTGGCCCCAGGAGCGGAGCGTGCCGGAGTGGCTCGTCCCGCTTGGAAGAACCGTCGGCGTGCCCGCGAACGGGGCCGTCTCGAACCTCGCGATCAACCCCTCGTCGGTCGCCCGCCTGCGGACGGCGCTCGCGACCGGCGGCTACGACGTCGTCCACGTCCACGAGCCGCACGCCCCGCTGCTCGGGTGGGACACGCTGCTGACCTGCGACACCCCGCTCGTCGGCACCTTCCACTGCTACTCGGCGAACTCGCTGACCAACGGCGCCGGCGTCGTCTTCGGCGCCCGCCGGCGGCTCAACCGGCTGGTCGAGCGGATCGCCGTCTCGGACGCCGCCGCCTGGACCGGGCAGCGCTACTACGGCGGCCGCTACCGGGTGATCCCCAACGGGGTCGACCTGGCGGCCGACGCGACCGGCCCCGCCGACCGCCCCGGCCGCCCGCCGGGCGTGATGAAGATCGCCTTCGTCGGCCAGGCCGTCGAGCGCAAGGGCCTGCCGATCCTGCTGCGGGCGTTCGACGCGCTGCGCGAGCAGCTGCCGGTCGAGCTGGTCGTGATCGGCCCCGAGGAGGAGGAGGTCCGCCGGGTCGCCTTCGACGATCGCCTCGACGGCGTCCGGATCCTCGGCCGGGTCGACGACGAGACCAAGCACCGCGAGCTGGCCGACGCCGACGTCCTCTGCGCCCCGTCGCTCGGCGGCGAGAGCTTCGGCATGGTCCTGACCGAGGCGTTCGCCCAGGGCGTGCCGGTCGTCGCCTCCGACATCGTGGGCTACCGCGACGTCGTCTCGGCCGGCCGCGACGGGATCCTCGTCCCGCCCGGCGACGCGCAGGCGCTGGCCCACACGCTCCGCGACCTGGCGCTGCGCCCGGAGCGCCGCCGCACGATGAGCGAGGCCGCCCGCCGCTCGGCCAACCGCTACGCCTGGCCGCGGATCGCCGCCCGCGTCGTCGGCGTCTACGAGGACGCCCAGCGCGCGCCGCAGCCCTCCGGCGTCATCGCCCGCGCCGCCGTTCGCCACGGCTTCCGTCCCGCCGACGGTCGCGAGCCGGTCCCCGCCCGCCGGATGCCGCGGCCCGACGCCCCGGTGATCGCCGGCAAGGCCGCCCGTCGCGCCCGCCGCCGTCGGCTGGCCCGTCGCGGCCTGGTCGCCGCCGCCGTCGGCGGCACCGTCGGCCTCGGCGCGCTGGCGCTGCAGCGGATCGGGATCGACAGCATCGCCAACAGCTTCGTCCGCTCGTCGCCGGCCTGGGTGCTGATGGCGCTGGCCGTCTTCGCGATCTCGATGGCGTTCCGCGCGATCTCGTGGCACGCGATCCTGCGGGCTGCGATCCCCGACGCCGCGCTGCGCCAGCGCGACACCTTCCGCGCGACCGCGATCGGCGTGCTGATGTCGGCGACGCTGCCGGCCCGCCTCGGCGAGCCCTCGCGCGCGCTGATCATCGCCCGTCGCGCCGGCCGCCCGCGCGAGCGATTGCCGGTGGTGCTCGGCACGCTCGTCTCGCAGACGCTGATCAACGTCGCCGCCCTGGTGCTGCTGGGGACGGTGATGATCGGGTCGATCCGGCTCTTCAAGGACGGCGACGGGGCGCTGCTGACGCTGACGATCGCCCCGGTGGCGATCCTGCTGGTGCTGCTCCTCGGCCCGCTGCTGCTGCGCCGTCACCGGCCGCGCTCGCCGAAGCTGCGCGAGCTGCAGGCCAAGCTCCGCGGCTGGGCGCACGCGCTGCGCAGCGGCCTGCGGGTGTTCACCAAGCCCCGCCACGGCTTCGTCGCGATCAGCGCCCAGCTGTTCGCCTGGGCGCTGCAGTGGCTCGGCTGCTACCTGCTGCTGAAGGCGTTCGGGATCCACGAGGGGATGGGCGCCGCCGCCGCGGTCCTGTTCGCGGTCAACGTGACCGCCGTGCTGCCGGCGACCCCGTCCAACCTCGGCGTCTTCCAGGCCGCCTGCGTGACGGTGCTGGGACTCGGCTACGGGGTCAGCAACGCCGACGCGCTCGGCTACGGGATCGTCCTCCAGGCCGTCGAGATCGCGACCGCGCTGGCGCTCGGGATGCCGGCGATGCTGGCCGAGGGCGTGACCTGGCGCGACGTCCGGATGCGGGCCCTGCACGCCAGCCCGGTCGACCTGCCGCCGCTGCCCGCGGGGGCGGTCGCCGGCTCGCGCGTCGGCGCGGAGGCCGAGTCCTGACGCCGATCGCCGCCCGCCGCGCGTCGCTCTGCGTCGCCGGGCTGGTGGCCGCGGGGTTGGCGGGCTGCGCGACCGAGGTCGTCGACGGCGGCGGCGCCGGTGGGCAGGTGGCGACGGTCGTCGCCGATCGCACCGGTCGACCAGCGGTCGCCCGCTGTCGTGGCGGCGCGGCGCTGAGCGTCGGCACCCGGTTCGTCTGCAGCGTCCGCTTCGACGACGGCGGCACGTCCGTCGTCCAGGTTCGCGTGACGGCGTCCGACGGCAGCTTCGACGTGGTGGCCGGGCTTCCCGGCCAGCCGCCGGCCCCGACCGGGAACGCCCCGCAGCCCCCGCCGCCGTTCGGGGCCGGGACCCCCCGGTCGGGGGCCGCGGGCAGCGGGCGCTGACGAGCCGGCGCGGGAACTCGTCTACCGTCGGGTGGGATGGAGCATCCCACCGCCGCCGTCGATCGCGAACCCCCGAGCGGGGCCTCCCAGCGATCCGGCGGGGACACGACGGCCGCGCTGCTGCGGCCCGACGCCGCGGTGCCGCTGGAGCTGGCCGACGGCACCGTCCGCACGGTCCTGCGCCACGGCGACGGCGTGCCGACGCTGCTGATCCAGGGGATGGCCGCGACCCACGGGCACTGGGGGCGCTGGTTTCTCGACGGCCTGCTGACGGCCGGCCGGCAGCTGATCAGCGTCAACCACGTCGGCGTCGCCCGCTCGAGCCGGGCGCCGGGGCCGTACACGATCGCCGACCTGGCCGACGACCAGGCGGCCGCCCTCGACGCCCTCGGGATCGACGGTCCGATCGACGTCTTCGGGATCTCGATGGGCGGGATGACCGCCCAGGAGCTGGCGCTGCGCCACCCGGAGCGGGTCCGGTCGCTGGTGCTCGGCTGCACGACGCCGGGCCACGTCCTGGGCACCTGGACCGAGCCGCTGGTGACGCAGGGCCTGGTCGAGGCCCTGCAGAGCGGCGACGGGGCCCGTGCGCTGCGCGCCAGCTGGGAGATCAACGTCTCGGCCGAGTTCGCCAGCCACGAGGACGCCTACGCCGAGTTCGTCGCGGTGACCAGCGAGAACCGGGTCTCGCTGCGGGTCATCTCCGAGCAGATGCAGGCGATCGGCGGTCACGACACGGCCGGCCGCCTGAGCGCGATCGACGTCCCGGTGACCGTCGTGCACGGCAGCGACGACCAGATGCTGCCCTATCCGAACGCCCCGGTCCTGGCCGAGGAGATCCCCGGCGCGCGGCTGGAGACGCTGCCGGCGACGGGCCACCTGTTCTTCTGGGAGCACCCCGAGGTCGCCGTCCGGGTCGCGCTGGAGACCGCCGCCCGCGCCGCCTGAGCGCGGGCGGCGTCGGCGCCGCGGCTCAGGCCGCGGCGCCCTCGGCCTCGACGGCCTCGGCGTCGTCGACCTCGGACTCCAGGAAGTCGGCCTCGATCCGGGTCGGATCGCGCTCGCTGTCCTTGATCACGTCGTCCGGCGAGCCGTCCTGCAGGAAGCGGCCGTTGCGCATGCCGTAGTAGACGGCCTGCGGGTGGTGGACGATCATCGCCAGCGTCGACTGCTCGGGCGTGGGGGAGTAGCCGTCGGTCAGGTCGAGCCCGATCCGGGAGATGTCGAGCAGCTCCTTGACCTTCTCGTGCTCGGACTGGTCGGGGATCGCGGGGTAGCCCCACGACAGCCGGCGACCCTGCGTGACCGGGATGCCGAACCAGTTGCGGACCTTCCAGTGCAGCCACTCCGACAGGCCCTCGGCGGTCTGCACGCCGAGGCCGTGGACGAACAGCTGCTCGGCGTACTCGCCCTCGGCCTCGAGCTTGGCCATCAGCTGCGTGACCTCGTCGCCGACGGTCAGCGCCTGGACGGCGATCACGTCGAGCTGCTCGGGCGCGACGACGGTGCCGTCCTCCTGCTTGACGCCGGGCCGGAAGAAGTCCGACGTCGCCATCCGGTCGCCCTTCTGCTGGCGCGGCGTGACGAAGCGGTTGATCTCGGTCGTGCGGTCCTCGGGGTCGAGGACGACGATCTCGTTGCCGTCGGCGTAGCAGGGGAAGAACCCGATCAGCGCCCGCGGGTGCAGGTAGGTCTGCTCCCGCCACATCCGCTCGAGCTTGTGGCGGAAGCCCTCGCCGGCGTCCTCGTCGGTCGGGTCGCCCTCGACCAGCTTGCGCCAGGCGTCGCCCTTGATCCCCTTGCCGCCCCAGTGGAGCTTGAACAGCACGTGCGTGTCGAGGTGGTGGTACAGCTCGTCCATGTCGACCGGCACCTCCTGCACGCCCCAGAACGGCGGCTCGGGCACGGGCGCGTCGGTGGCGACGGGGGAGCGGACCGACGTGTCGGTGACGGGCGGGAGGTTCTCGTCCTCCTTGGCCGCGTCGCGGAGCTTGATCGCGCCCGCCTTGATCTCCTCGAGCATCTGCGGGTGGGCCTCGTCGTCGACCATCCGGTCCATCACGCCGAGGCCCTCGAAGGCGTCCTTGCAGTAGAAGACGCCGCCCTCGTAGACGGTGTCGTCGTCGAGCCCGTTGGGGTGCAGGGCGCGGTAGGAGAAGTTGCGGTTGATCGCGGCGCCGCCCACCAGGACCGGGTACTTGAGGCCCTCGCGGTGCAGCTCCTGGACGGCCAGCGGCATCTGCTTCGACGTCGACACCAGCAGCGCCGAGAGGCCGATCGCGGTCGCGTCGTGCTCCTTGGCGGCCTCGAGGATCGTGCCGACCGGGACCTGCTTGCCGAGGTCGACGACGGTGTAGCCGTTGTTCGACAGGATCGTGTTGACCAGCGACTTGCCGATGTCGTGGACGTCGCCGAAGACGGTCGCCAGGACGACGGTGCCCTTGGTGTAGTCGGCGGTCCGCTCGAGGTAGTTCTCCAGCTGCTTGACGGCCTTCTTCATCACCTCGGCCGACTGCAGCACGAACGGCAGGATCAGCTCGCCGGCGCCGAACTTGTCGCCGACCTCCTTCATCGCCGGCAGCAGCACGTCGTTGAGCACCGGCACCGCGCCGAGCTTCTCGACGGCGCGGTCGATGTCGGCCTCGACGCCGTCCTTCTTGCGCTTGAGGATCCGGAAGTGCAGCGCCTCCTCCGGCTCCATCTCGGCGGTCGGGTCGGCCTTCTCGGCGGTCTCCTCGCCGGGGCCCTTCGACTCGAAGTGGTTGATGAACAGCTCGAGCGCGTCCTCGCGGCGGTTCCAGACCAGGTCCTCGGCCAGCTGCCGCTCGGTCGGGTCGATCTCGCCCATCGGGATGATGTGCGCCGGGTTGACCATCGCCAGGTCGAGGCCGGCCTCGACGCAGTGGTAGAGGAAGACCGAGTTCAGGACCGAGCGGGCCGCCAGGCCGACGCCGAAGCTGACGTTCGAGACGCCGAGCGAGGTCTTGACGCCCGGCAGCCGGTCGCCGATCGCGCGGATCGCCTCGATCGTCTGCACGGCCGAGTCGCGCCACTCCTCGTCGCCGGTCGTCAGCGTGAAGGTCAGCAGGTCGAAGATCAGCGCCTCGGGCTCGAGCCCGTGCTCGTCGCAGGCGATCTGCTTGATCCGCTCGGCGATCTCGAGCTTGCGCTCGACGGTCTTGCCCATGCCGATCTCGTCGATCGTCAGCGCGATCACGGCGGCGCCGTGCTCCAGCGCCAGCGGCACGACGACGTCCATCTTGTCGCGGCCGGCCTCGAGGTTGACCGAGTTGACGATCGCGCGGCCCGGGATCTGCTCGAGCGCGACCTTGATCACGTCCGGCTCGGTCGAGTCGATCTGGATCGGCGCCGGCTGGGTGAGGCTGATCTTCTTGACGACCTGCCGCATCTGCTCGGCCTCGTCGGAGCGCTCGGTCAGCGCGACGCAGACGTCGAGGACGTGGGCGCCGCCCTCGACCTGGCCCTCGGCGATCGTGACCAGCGAGTCGTAGTCGTCGGCCAGCAGCAGCTCCTTGGCCTTGCGCGAGCCCTGCGAGTTGACGCGCTCGCCGACGATCGTCGGGCGCGGCTCCTGGACCAGGTCGGCGGCGCCGATCATCGAGGAGACCTGGATCCGGCGGTCGACGGTGCCGGCGTTGGCGGTGCGGCCGGCGGGCTTCCGGGCGACCCGCTCGGCGATCGCGGAGATGTGCTCCGGGGTCGTGCCGCAGCAGCCGCCGACGATCGCGACGCCGTAGTCGTCGACGAACTCGCCGAGCGCGTCGGCCAGCGGCTGGGGCTTCTCGGGGAAGACCGTCTCGCCGTTGACGCCCTGCTGCGGGATGCCGGCGTTGGGGATGCAGTGGACGGGGA
Organism: Patulibacter medicamentivorans; assembly: GCF_000240225.1. Classification (GTDB taxonomy): domain Bacteria; phylum Actinomycetota; class Thermoleophilia; order Solirubrobacterales; family Solirubrobacteraceae; genus Patulibacter; species Patulibacter medicamentivorans. The sequence goes on along the minus strand of NZ_AGUD01000225.1, from coordinate 24,560 downwards.
CCGACGCGTTCTCGCCGAGGTAGCGGATCGCGTCGCGCATGTCCTCGGGGCCGGTCGAGCAGTTGAGGCCGATCACGTCGACCTTCAGCGCCTCGAGCGTCGTCACGACCGCGGCGACGTCGGTGCCCAGCAGCATCTTGCCGCCGTTGGGCAGGAGCGAGACCGAGATCTGCAGCGGGACCCGGCGGCCGGTCGCCTTGAACGCCTCGCGGGCGCCGAAGATCGCGGCCTTGACCTCGAGGATGTCCTGCGCGGTCTCGATGATCAGCAGGTCGGCGCCGCCCTGGATCAGGCCGCGCGACTGCTCCTCGAAGACGGTCACCAGCTCGGGGAAGAGGATGTTGCCGAGCGTCGGGTCGTCGGAGCTGGGCAGGAACCCGGTCGGGCCGATCGAGCCGGCGACGAAGCGATCGGGACCGGCCGCCTTGCGGGCGATCTCGGCCGCGCGGACGTTGATCTCGAGCGTGTGGTCGGCCAGACCCCACTCGTCGAGCTTCAGCCGCGAGGCCTGGAACGAGTCGGTCTCCAGGACCACGGCGCCCGCGTCGAGCATCGTGGTGTGGAGCTCCTCGATGACGTCCGGGCGGTTGAGGACCAGGACCTCGTGCGCGCGGCCGGGAAGGCGGTAGTCCTCCTCCAGCGAGAGGTTCTTCTCCTCCAGCAGCGCGCCCATGCTGCCGTCGAAGACGACGACCCCTTCACGCACGGCTGCCAGGTAGTCACGCTCGGCCATGCCCCAAGGCTACCAGCGAACGAGCCAACCTTGCCACAGCTTTGTCAAGGTTGCGGTGGGCCCTCGGCGGCCGGGTGGCGCTCCGTCGTTCGTCGAGGGCGGGGGCGTTCGGGGCGGGCGCGGGCGGTGGGCCACCGATGGTCCGGGGGATGCCCTCGCGCCTGATCCGGCGGCTCGCTCCCGGCCGGCTGCACCCGCTGCTGGCGCTGGCGGCCGCCTTCGTGTCGATCCTGCTCGCCCATCGGCTGTGGGTCGAGGATCCGGGGGTCGAGTACGGCGGCGGTCCGATCGGCGCGCTGGCGCAGCTGGCGCACACGGTCAACCTGCTGTTCCACGAGGCGGGCCACCTGCTGCTGATGCCGACCGGCTGGCGGACGGCGATCCTGCTCGCCGGCACGCTGCTGCAGCTGCTGGTCCCGCTGGCGATGCTCGGGCTCGCGATCCGCGAGCGCCGGACGGGGGCGGTGGTCGTCGTGCTCAACCTCCTGTCCGCGTCCTGCTACGCGGCGGCGACCTACGTCGCCGACGCGCGCGAGCGGTCGCTGCCGCTGATCACCGGCGACAGCGACCACCACGACTGGGGGCAGCTGATCTACGAGATCTGGGACCTGCCGGGCGCCGAGGATCCGATCGCGCTGGTGCTGCGGATCGCGGGGATCGCCGCGTTCGTGGCGGCGCTGGTGGCCTGCGCGGCGGGGGTCTGGCGCTGGGGCAGGGCCGGCGATCGCGGCGAGGTCGGCGCCGCCGCTCCGACGACCGGGCCGTACGGGCGCTGAACGCGGCATGCCGGGGCGCCCGCCCTCGGCCGCGTGACGGGCGATCCGCCACGCGGCCGGGGCGCCCGCGGCCCGATGGGGCCGGTCGACAGCGGCCGGCGGTCCCCGTACGGTTCGGCGCATGGGCTTGCTCGATCGCTTCCGCCGCGGTCCCGGCGCCGACGCCGTCCGCGGGACCGCGCAGGTGGTCGGGTGCTCGGGCAACACCGGCGACAGCGTCAGTCAGACCTGCCGGATGCAGCTCGTCGTCCAGGCTCCCGGCGTTCCGGCGACCTCGGTCGAGCACCGGGCGATCGTCCGGACCAAGCGCTGGCCGTCGCCTGGGATGGTGCTCCCGGTCGATCTCGATCCCGCCGACCCGGCGCGTCTCAGGATCGCCTGGGACGAGGTGCCCGAGACGCGGCAGCGAGCGGTCCAGAGCGCCGAGGCGCTCGCGGCGGCCCTGCGGGGAGAGCGCCCGGAGCAGCCCGCCAGCGGGCCCGGGGCGGCCGGGTGGGCGTCCGCCTTCGGTGCCCCGCAGGTGATCGACGTCTCCGGGGGAGATCTGTCCGACCTGCGCCCCGAGCAGCGGGCGAAGCTCCAGGCGCTCGGCCTCGACGTCGAGGCGCTGGCCGGCGCGGTCCGCGACGGCGTCGCGGCCGCCGGCCGGCCCGCCGCGGCTGACGGGACCGACGAGCGCCTCGCGCGGCTGGAGCGGCTGGCCGCGCTGCGGGCATCCGGCGTCCTCACGGAGGCGGAGTTCCAGGACCAGAAGCGGCGGATCCTGAGCGCCGACTAGAGCGCCTCTACTTGAAGAACATTGTCTTTACGCGTCTTGCATTAGAGCTAGGTAGGGTGGTCGAATAGCCCAGGCGGCCCGGCCGGCCGCCCCTTGAGGGACGTCCTCAGTCCACCTGTCACCCCGGAGAGAATCCCCGTGTCCGAGAAGCCCGACGCCGTTGTCGGCGAGATGAACGACGAGCGCGCGAACGGCTGCCCGGTCGCCCACGGCCGCGCCGCCCATCCGACCCAGGGCGGCGGCAACCGCGGCTGGTGGCCGGAGCGGCTCAACCTGAAGATCCTGGCCAAGAACCCCGCCGTCGCGAACCCGCTCGGCGAGCAGTTCGACTACGCCGCGGCGTTCGAGTCCCTCGACCTGCCCGCGGTCAAGCAGGAGATCTCCGACCTCCTGACGACCTCGCAGGACTGGTGGCCGGCCGACTTCGGCCACTACGGCGGCCTGATGATCCGGATGGCCTGGCACAGCGCCGGCACCTACCGGATCAGCGACGGCCGCGGCGGCGCCGGGGCCGGGCAGCAGCGGTTCGCCCCGCTCAACAGCTGGCCGGACAACGGCAACCTCGACAAGGCGCGCCGGCTGCTCTGGCCGATCAAGCAGAAGTACGGCCGGAACCTGTCCTGGGCCGACCTGATGGTGCTGGCCGGCAACGTCGCGCTGGAGTCGATGGGCTTCCAGACGTTCGGCTTCGCCGGTGGCCGCGAGGACGTCTGGGAGCCGGACGAGGACGTCTACTGGGGCCCGGAGCGCGAGTGGCTCGGCGACGAGCGCTACAGCGGCGACCGTCAGCTCGAGGAGCCGCTCGGCGCGGTCCAGATGGGCCTGATCTACGTCAACCCGGAGGGCCCGAACGGCAACCCGGATCCGCTCGCCTCGGCCCGCGACATCCGCGAGACGTTCCGCCGGATGGCGATGAACGACGAGGAGACCGTCGCGCTGATCGCCGGCGGCCACACCTTCGGCAAGACCCACGGCGCCGCCGATCCGGAGCAGTACGTCGGGCCGGAGCCCGAGGGCGCTCCGCTCGAGGAGCAGGGCCTGGGCTGGAAGAACAGCTTCGGCACCGGCGCCGGCCCCGACGCCATCACCAGCGGGCTCGAGGTCACCTGGACCTACCACCCGACCCGCTGGGACAACGAGTTCTTCCACATCCTGTTCGCCTACGACTGGGAGCTCACGAAGTCCCCGGCCGGGGCCAACCAGTGGCGGCCGAAGAACGGCGGCGGCGCCGACCTGGTCCCCGAGGCGTTCGGCGACGGCAAGCGCGAGCCCCGCATGCTCACGTCCGACCTGGCGCTGCGCTTCGACCCGGCGTACGAGAAGATCTCCCGCCGCTTCAAGGACGACCAGGCGGCGTTCACGGACGCGTTCGCCCGCGCCTGGTTCAAGCTGACGCACCGCGACATGGGCCCGGTCTCGCGCTACCTCGGCCCCGAGGTCCCGAGCGAGGCGCTGCTCTGGCAGGACCCGCTGCCCGCGCCGCCGGCCAACGGGATCGGCGACGCCGACATCGCGACGCTGAAGGAGCAGATCCTGGCCTCGGGCCCGAGCGTCTCGCAGCTGGTGTCGACGGCGTGGGCCTCGGCCGCGTCGTTCCGTGGCAGCGACAAGCGCGGCGGGGCCAACGGCGCCCGCGTGCGCCTGGCGCCGCAGAAGGACTGGGAGGTCAACGACCCGCAGCAGCTCGCCACGGTGCTGCGGGCGCTCGAGCAGGTCCAGCGGGCGTTCAACGAGGCCGGCGGCGCGCAGGTCTCGCTCGCCGACCTGATCGTCCTCGCGGGCTCGGCCGCGATCGAGCGGGCGGCGGCCGACGCCGGCGTCGACGTCGTCGTGCCGTTCACGCCGGGGCGCGTCGACGCGTCGCAGGAGCAGACCGACGTCGAGTCGTTCGACGCGCTGGAGCCGGTCGCCGACGGGTTCCGCAACTACCTGTCGGGCAAGCAGACGCTGACCGCCGAGTACCTGCTGATCGACCGGGCGAACCTGCTGACCCTGAGCGCGCCGGAGATGACCGTCCTGGTCGGCGGCCTGCGCGTCCTGGGGGCCAACGCCGGCGGGTCGACGGACGGCGTCCTCACCGACCGCCCGGGCACCCTGACGAACGACTTCTTCGTCAACCTGCTCGACCTGGGCACGGAGTGGGCGCCGATCGCCGGCGACGGCGGCCGGTTCGAGGGCCGCGACCGCGCCACCGGCGAGGTCAAGTGGACGGGCACCCGCGTCGACCTGGTGTTCGGCTCGAACTCCGAGCTGCGGGCCCTGGCCGAGGTCTACGCCAGCGACGACGCGAAGGAGTCGTTCGCGCGCGAGTTCGCCGCCGCCTGGGCCAAGGTCATGGACGCGGATCGCTTCGACCTGCGCTGAGAGGCCGCCGTTGGGACGTTCCGGTCGCCCAGCGACCGGAACGTCACGGCGCTCAGGCGGCCACGTCGCGGGCCGCCGGCTCGGCCGCGATGACGATCCGCTCGTCGAAGGTGAAGCCGGCCTCCAGCGCTCGCCGGACCGGGCAGGTGTCGGCCACGCGGCGGAGCCGGGTCACCTGGTCGTCGCTGAGCCCGGCCGGCAGCCGGATCTCGACGTCGAACCGGCGTGGCGTCGCCTCGTTGTCGTAGTGGACGGCGACCGGGACGTCGCCCAGGTCCCAGCCGCGGTTGGCGGCGTAGAGCGCGATCATCGTCGCGATGCACGAGGCCAGCGCCGCCGGCAGCAGCTCGTGCGGGGCGGGGCCGCTGTCGGTGCCGCCGAGCCGGACCGGCTCGTCGGTGATGACGACGTGGCGGCCGTTGACGAGGACCTCGTGGCGGAGTCCGTCGCCGAGGCGGCGGGCGGTGGCGTGCATGGACATGAGCGGGCGGTGGGTCGGTGGTGAGCGGTCGCCCACGCGCTCCGGGAGCGGCCGCGTGGACGTGGGGTGGATCACCGCGATCGTCGCCGGCCCGGCGTCCGGGCGCATCCGTCGATCGCCACACTCGCGACTGCGGGTTCGCCGCAGCCCCATCCGTGCCCCGGAACGACGGAGCCCCCGTGCTGGACGGGGGCTCCGGGTCCTGCACCGACGCCCGAGCGGGCGAGCGGCGGGCTACTTGATGAACAGCATCTCCGAGTAGCGCGGCAGCGGCCAGAGGTCGTCGGCGACGATCTTCTCCAGCTTGTCCGCGACCTCGCGGACGCCGAGCATCGCCGGGATCACGTGGTCGCGCAGGAACAGCACGTGCTCCAGCTCGCCGAGCTCGCCCTCGATGCGGTTCTGCTCCTCGAGCTCGAGGATCGCGGCGTAGAGCTCCTCGGTCAGCGCCTTGGTCTCGGCGACGGCCGCGTCGAGGCCGACGTCCTGCAGCCGCTTCAGCTGCGAGACGGCCGCCGGCAGGATCAGCGTGCGGGCGATCGTGGCGGCGGTCTCCGCCTCGATGTTGAGCTTGACGCCGTACTGCTCGAGCAGGATCTCGTAGCGGGCCTCGACCTCGCGGGCGCTCAGGACCTCGTACTTCTCGAAGACCGAGATGACCTCGGGCGCGACGATCTCCGGCAGCGCGTCCGGGGTCGTGCGCAGGTTCTTGAGGCCGCGCGCGGCCGCCTCGTCCTGCCACTCCTGGGCGTAGCCGTCGCCGCCGAAGACGACCCGCTTGTTGGCCGAGTAGACCTCGCGGACGACCTCGGTGACCGACGCGGCCAGCTCGGATCCGGCCTCGATCTTGGCCTCGAGCTGATCGGCGAGCGCGTCGATCGCCTCGGCGGCGATCGTGTTGAGCACCGTGTTGGTGAAGCCCAGCGACTGCGAGGAGCCGAGCGCGCGGAACTCGAACTTGTTGCCGGTGAAGGCGAACGGCGAGGTCCGGTTGCGGTCGCCGCCGTGACGCGGCAGCGGCGGCAGCACCGGGGTGCCCAGGCCGAGGAACGAGCCGGGGGAGGAGGGGTCGCCCTCGCCGGACTCGATCGCCTCGAAGACGGCCTCGAGCTCGGCGCCGAGGAAGATCGAGATGATCGCCGGCGGCGCCTCGTTGGCGCCCAGGCGGTGATCCTGGCCGACGTTGGCGGCGGTCGCGCGCAGCAGGCCGGCGTGCTCGTTGACGGCCTTGATGACGGCGGCGCAGAAGAACAGGAAGACGAGGTTCTCGTGCGGCGTGTCGCCCGGATCGAGCAGGTTGCCGCCGAGGTCGGTGCCCATCGACCAGTTGTTGTGCTTGCCCGAGCCGTTGACGCCCGCGAACGGCTTCTCGTGCAGCAGCGCGACGAGGCCGTAGCGGGGAGCGGTCTGCTCCATCACCTGCATCACCAGGTGCTGGTGGTCGGCCGCGACGTTCGAGGTCTCGAACAGCGGCGCCAGCTCGTACTGGCCCGGGGCGACCTCGTTGTGGCGCGTCTTGACCGGCACGCCGAGCTTGTTCAGCTGGCGCTCCGTGTCCATCATGTACGCCAGCACGCGCTCGGGGATCGACCCGAAGTAGTGGTCGTCGAGCTCGTGGCCCTTGGGCGGCTGGGCGCCGAACAGCGTGCGGCCCGTGATCTGCAGGTCGGGGCGCTCGTAGTAGTACTGCTCGTCGATCAGGAAGTACTCCTGCTCGGCGCCGATCGTGGTGAAGACCCGCTGCGGATCGTTGTCGCCGAGCAGGCGCAGGCCGCGGATCGCGGCCTTGCTCAGCGCGTCCATCGAGCGCAGGAGCGGGATCTTCGTGTCCAGCGCCTCACCCGTCCACGACGTGAACGCGGTCGGGATGCAGAGCAGCGCGCCGTTCGGGTTCTCGAGGATGAACGCCGGCGACGTCGGGTCCCAGGCGGTGTAGCCGCGGGCCTCGAAGGTCGCGCGGATGCCGCCGGTCGGGAACGACGAGGCGTCCGGCTCGCCCTGGATCAGCTCCTTGCCGGAGAACTCGGCGATCGCGTTGCCGTCGCCGGTCGGCCCGAAGAAGCTGTCGTGCTTCTCGGCGGTCGACCCGGTCAGGGGCTGGAACCAGTGGGTGTAGTGGGTGGCGCCCTTCTCCAGCGCCCACTCCTTCATCGCCGAGGCGACGGCGTCGGCCAGGCTCACGTCCAGCGCCTCACCCCGCTCGAGGGTCCGCTGCAGCCGCTTGTAGACGTCCTTCGGAAGCCGCTGGCGCTGCACGGCCGGGCTGAAGACGTCCACGCCGAAGACGAGGTTCTGCGGCCGGGTCAGGTCCTCGGCGCCGAACGCGACGTCATCGGCGGTCCACCGCGCGGCGGACACGTTCCTCTGGCGGGACTGGGTCATGGGGTGCGAGAGCTCCTCGGGTTCGGTGACCGGTGGCGCAGGCGAGCACGAGCGTGCCCGCGAATGCGGACCGGGCGGCGAGCGTAGGTCTGCTCAGCCGCCGCAGACCTTATCCCGATGTCCAAACGGCCGGTGGTCCAGTGCGCCACGGTGGAGGGGTGGCGCCGATGTGGAGCATCTGCACATCCGTGGTTTCGCCAACCGGACAGCGAACCGCCGCGCGGCGGCCCGCAGGATCCATGTCGTCCGATCAAGGAGGAACACGGATGTCACGGACCCTACGCGGGCGACGGGTGGCCGACGCGCCACACGCCCCGACAGAACGCCCTCGCGCCGACCGCGAGTATCCGAAGTCACGCTGGAGCATGCCGTCCCGCGGCAAGATCCTGTTCGCGGCTTTCACATCGCTGCTGACCAGCGCGATCGCCCTTCCGGCGGTCTCGTCGGCGCTCTACCCGCCGGAGGCCTACAAGGGCAACACCGGCGACGGAGCCGGCCAGATCGGCGGCGACCTGCTGTCGCTGGTCAACGAGGTCAACTACCTCTGGCTGATCCTCGGCGCCGCCCTCGTGTTCTTCATGCAGGTCGGGTTCCTCGGTCTCGAGGTCGGCTTCTCCCGCGGCAAGAACGTCGGCGCGGGCATCGCCAAGATCTTCGTCAACATCGCGATCGCGGCGATCGTCTGGTGGGCGGTCGGCTACGGCATCGCCTTCGGCTCCGACGCGCACCGGATCATCGGCGGCGGCGACTGGTTCTACTCGCTCGACTTCACCGAGCCGGGCAAGCCGGACTCCAGCGGCTTCGCGTTCTTCTTCTTCCAGTTCACGTTCGCGGCGGTCTCGCTGGCGATCGTCTGGGGCTCGACGCTCGAGCGGATCAAGTTCATCGTCTACCCGATCTTCGCGATCATCTTCATCGCGATCATCTACCCGCTGGTCGCGCACGCCGGCTGGTCCGGTGCCGGCATCTTCGGCGGCGACCACGGCCTGACGATCGGCGACGCCGCGGGCGCTCTCGACTACGCCGGCTCCGGCGTCGTCCACCTGACCGGTGCCACCGCGGCGCTGGCCGCGGCGCTGCTGCTCGGGCCGCGCAAGGGCAAGTACGGCCCCGACGGCAAGCCGCGCGCCATTCCCGGCCACAGCATGCCGATCTTCGGCATCGGCGTGATCGTCCTCTGGCTCGGCTGGTTCGGCTTCAACGGCACCTCGTCGCTGAACACCGACGGCGGCTTCTTCGCCCACGTGATCGCGGTCACCAACCTCGGCGCCGCGGCCGGCGTGATCGGTGCGGGCCTCGCGATCTACGTGCTCACCCGCAAGTTCGACGTCGGCATGCTCGGCAACGGCGCGATCGCCGGTCTGGTCGCGATCACCGCGCCCGCCGGCTACGTCGAGATGTGGGCGGCGCCGATCATCGGCTTCGTCGCCGGCCTGATCGTCGTCTTCGGCGTGATCGGGATCGACAAGCTCGGGATCGACGACCCGGTCGGCGCGACCTCGGCCCACGGTCTCGCGGGCATCTGGGGCAGCCTCTCGATCGGCCTCTTCCTCTCGCCCGACCTGGCCAAGTACAACGCCCTCGGTGGCAACCCCGACGGCGGCCTGTTCACCGGCGGCGGGATCGACCAGCTGCTGGTCCAGGCCTGCGTCGTCCTGATCACCTTCGCCTGGGTGTTCGGCGCATCGTTCCTCGTCTTCTTCCTGCTCAAGAAGACGATCGGGATCCGCGTCAGCGAGGAGAAGGAGATCGCCGGTCTCGACATCTCCGAGCACGGCATGTACGGCTACCCCGAGCAGTTCATCCCGGAGGCCGAGCTCGTGGGCTACGCTCCGGCCACGCCCCCGAAGGAGGTCACTGCATCATGAAGCTGGTCGTCGCCTACATCCGACACGAGGCCTTCGAGCCGATCCGGGGCGAGCTCCTGAACCTCGGCTTCCCGAGCCTCTCGATCACCGAGGTCAAGGGCTCCGGCCGCCAGAAGGGCGTCACCGAGCGCTACCGCGGGGCGGACATCACCAACTACCTGCGGCCGAAGGTCAAGCTGGAGACGGTGGTGGACGACGGAGACGTGCAGACGATCGTCGACACGATCCTCAAGCACGCCCGGACCGGTGCCGTCGGTGACGGCAAGGTGTTCCTGATCCCGGTCGAGGAGTCCTACCGGATCCGCACCGGGGAGTCCGGCAGCGACACGCTGCAGGCCCACACCCCGGACGAGCTGGCCTCCTGATCGGCACCAGGGCCAGTAGGTCGTGACGCAACGGGCGTCGCCGGCATGGCCGGCGGCGCCCGTCGTCGTTCGCGGGCGGCGCGAGGCGTCCGTGGACCCTTCGGATCTCGCCGCCTGGTGCGCTCGGCAGCGCCGTCGCAGGGCTCTCGCTGGGTGGGCGGGCCGCGGGTCCTTGGCCTTCTCGGTCCACGAACGGCCTCACATCCACCCGCGGCGAGCGGCGCCTGGCGTCCGTGGACGCTTCAGGTCGGCCGGAGGGAGGACGGTCGATCGACGTCTCGTCGGGCGGGCGGGGCGAGACGACGAGCCTCCGCGTCAGGGCCGCACTCCCGCCGTCTCGGGGATCGCACGCCGGCGAGACGACGAATCGCCGAGCCGGCCGCGCCTCGCGCCCGCCTTGGTGGCACCGCGCGCCGCGTCGCAGAGCGCCGACGCCTCGACCCGCCTAGGGCGCAGCGCTCGCATCCACCTGCGCGGGCGGATGCGAGGTGTTCGTGGACCGAGCAGGTCGTCGCCGGGAAGCGAGAACTGTGCGCCAGCACTGCCGAGCGAACACGGTGGCGAGATGCGAAGCGTCCACGGACGCCTCGCGCCGCTCGCCCGTTCAGGTGGCGGGGACGACGCGGCCGGTGTCGGGGTCGATCGTCGTGGCGGCGGGGGTGTCCCGCACGCGGACGGTGAAGGAGCCGGCGTCCTTGCCGCCGAAGGCCTGGACCGGGCCGTTCTCGTCGAGCGCGGCCGCGACGCGCCAGGTGACCTTGTGGGTCCCGGCGACGGTCGGGGTCAGGCGCCAGCGGAAGGTCTTCTCCTCGCCCGGGCCGAGCTTGCCCAGCGCCCAGGTGTCGACGTAGGCGGTCTGGCCGCCGGCCGGGGGCTCGTCGAGGACCCAGATCGGGCGCCGCGGGTCGGCGACCCGGCCGGCGCCGTTGTCGGCCTCCGGGATCCGGCGCTGGAGGCCCTTGAGCACGACCGCGACGTCGGGGAGGGTCCGGTGCTGCTCCTCGTTGCGGACCGTGATCTTCAGCGTCCGCGTGCGAGCGAGGTCCTGCTGCTGATCGAACGACGCGCGTGCGGAGACGCGGAAGTCCTTGCCGCCTGACGCGTCCTCGATCTTGGGGTCGTCGCCACCGCAGCCGCTGATCACGACCACGAGCCCCGCGGCCAGGGCCAGCGTGCTGACCTGTCGATGGCTCCAGATCCCCGGCATCGCGCGGCAGGCTAACACAGCGGACGGCCCCCGCCGGAGGCGTTCTCCGCCCGTGCGCGCGTCGCACGTCCCCACGCCGCGGCTGGCGACGCGGGCATCGGACAGGTACTCTGGACGCAGTGACCGGCGATTTGACCTACCGTCGGTCGCATCTGGTGCCCCGTCACATCGCCGCTCGGCAGCGAGCGACCAGTGTGGTGGCTGGCACACATCTCAGGCATGGCGTAGGCTTGCGCCGTCCGGTCGCCCGCAGGGGTCGGCCCCTGGGAGCTCGAGGATTCATGGCCAGCACGATCACAGCCCGCATCTTCGACCCCGCAAAGGGGGCGCTAGAGGAAGTCGGCGACATGATGATCCTGACCGGCAAGACGCTGGTCTCGGCCGTTCGGCCGCCGTACTCGTACGGGGACGAGTTCGTCCATCAGTTCCTCTTCGCGCTGCGGCTGTGCTGGTTCCCGCTGCTGATCTCGACCGTCGCCTTCGGCTTCGGCGCCCCGGGTCTGCAGGCGGCCAACTTCCTCGTCCTGTTCGGCGCGCTGGACCGCCTCGGCGGCTTCTTCGTGCTCGCCTCGATCCGCGAGTTCGCGCCGTTCGTGACGGCGATCGTGCTCGCCGGCGTGGCCGGGACGGCGATCACCGCCGACCTCGGCGCCCGCAAGATCCGCGAGGAGCTGGACGCGCTCCAGGTCCTCGGCGTCGACCCGGTCAAGAGCCTGGTCGTCCCGCGCTTCCTGGCGCTGATGATCGTCACCGGACTCTTCGACGTCTATGCGCTGCTGTTCGGCATCTTCGGCGGAATCGTCGCGACGCTCGTCAACGGCGCACCGCTCGGCCCGTTCTGGGCCACCTTCTTCAGCAACGCGTCGGTCACCGACCTCTGGGGGTCGTTCCTGAAATGCACGCTGTTCGGCGCGATCATCGCCGTGGTCTGCTGCTACAAGGGCATGACCGCGAAGGGCGGTGCAGAGGGCGTCGGCAGAGCCGTGAACCAGGCGGTCGTGATCGCCTTCCTCGGAGTCTTCGCGTTCAACTACGTCTTCACGCAGACGCTGTTGGCGACCAACCCCGAGATGCTGGTGATCAAGTGATCGTCACCGCTGCCGTGCTCGCCGCCGACCCCACCGCCCGCCGATGAGCGCCTGGCTGAGCCAGCCCAAGGAGATCCTCGCCGCCGTCGGCGAGCAGGGCAAGTTCTCCGCCCGGATCCTCGGGCAGGTCCTGTCGCTGCGGGTCCTCCGGTTCCTGGGCGAGACGCTGCGCCAGGCCGGCGTGCTGATCACCAGCTCGACCGTCGTCATCTGGGGCCTGGTCTTCGTGATCGGCCTCCAGTGCGGCCTCGAGGGCGCGTACTTCACCCGCTCGATCGGGTCGCCCGCCTACGCGGGCGTCTTCGCCGCCTGGTGCGACCTGCGCGAGCTGGTGCCCTACGCCTTCGGCTACATGATGGCCGCCAAGGTCGGCACCGGCATCGTGGCCGAGCTCGGGTCGATGCGGATCTCGGACGAGATCGACGCGCTCGAGGTCATGGGCTTCGACTCCGTGCTGTTCCTCTGCGCGACGCGCCTGCTGGCCAGCTGGCTGGTGCTGCCGTTCATGTACGTCGCGTCGATCGGAGCCGGCTTCTTCGCCAGCTACCTGACCGTCGTCGAGCAGGTCGGCGACGTCTCGTCCGGCGGCTATCTCCTGATCTTCTGGATGTTCCAGAACCCGCCGGACCTGCTCTACAGCCTGATCAAGGCGATGGCGATGGCCACCATCATCGTTCTCGTCGGCTGCTACTACGGATACAACGCCGGCGGTGGCCCGGTCGGAGTCGGGACCGCCACCGCGAAGTCGATGGTCGTCAACATCATCATGGTGCACGTGATCGGCATGCTCGGGACGCAGTTGTTCTGGGGCGCCAATCCACGAGCCCCAATTGGAGGCTAGGAACGAATGCCGTTCATTCCCCGTCGTCGCAAGGACGGCCAGGACGAGCACCCCGCGGACGAGCCGCGCGAGCAGGCAGCGGCCGACGAGGCCGCCGCCGTCCCGCCCGTCGAGGCCGCCGGTCAGACGACCGACACCGAGCTCGACCTGCCCGACGACGAGCCGCAGGCGGCCGCCGCGACGACCGGCGACTCGTGGGGCTTCGACGATCCCGCGGGCGAGGTCGAGGTCGCCCAGGAGGCGGAGGCCGAGGTCCAGCCCGGCACCGTCTCGGTGGTGCGCGAGGAGTCGCCGGTCGATCCCGACGACGAGTACGCCTGGCACACCGGCGTGCGGCATCCGACGGGGATGCCGGACGCGGTCGAGTTCGTCGAGACGCACAAGGCGTTCGGGCGCAACCGGATCCTCCGCGGCCTGAACATGGGCCTGCCGGAGGGGATGATCTCGATGATCCTCGGGCCGTCCGGTACCGGCAAGTCGGTCTGCATCAAGCACATGGTCGGGCTGCTGTACCCCGACGACGGCGACATCCTGGTGCACGGCGAGTCGGTGCCGTCGATGCCGCTGGACACGCTGCTGGCGATGCGCCGCAAGTTCGGGGTGCTGTTCCAGGACGGCGCGCTGTTCGGGTCGATGAACATCCTCGACAACGTCGCCTTCCCGCTGCGCCAGCACACCGACAAGAGCGAGGACGAGGTCCTCTCGATCGTCAACCGGCGGATGGACGAGGTCGGCCTCGCCGACGCGTGGGACAAGTTCCCCAACGAGCTCTCGGGCGGCATGCGCAAGCGCGCCGGGTTCGCGCGGGCGCTGGTCCTCGATCCGTCGATCGTGCTCTTCGACGAGCCGGACTCCGGCCTGGATCCCGTCCGCACCGCCCTCCTGGGCGAGCTGATCATGGAGATCCACGCCGAGATGATGGAAGAGGGCAAGCAGAAGCGCCTGGAGCACCTCCCGGCGTTCACCCTCATCACCCACGACATCATGACCGCGCGCAGGGTCGCGCAGTACATCAACGTGCTGTGGAAGGGCCGGATCGTCGAGGCCGGTCCGGCGGAGCAGCTGTTCAACTCCGACAACGCGTTCGTGAACCAGTTCCTGGCCGGTGCCTCGCGCGGGCCGCTCGGCATGAACTGAGCCTCGTCGACGAGGCCGGGGATCCGCGAGGCGCCTTCGGGCGCCTCGCGTCGTTGTGTGCCGTGCATCACAGCGTGGACAATGGGCCGCAGGTCGTAACATCAACGGAACCTGAACCGGTGATCCTCCTCTCGGTTCAGTGACCTCGCGACCCTCTTCCACGGACCTGCAGCGCACCGTCGACATGCCCTCCGCGCACCCCCAGAAGGGGCCAGGCGCGTGAAGCCGCCGATCCTCCGGGTCGTCGGCGTCGTCGTGCTGACCGCGGCCGTCGTCGCGCTCGCCGCGATCCTGCTGGGCGGCGGCGGGAAGACCCACCGCTACACGGTCGTGCTGCCGAACGCGGGCCAGCTCGTCAACGGCGACGAGGTCCGCGTCGCCGGCCGCCGCGTCGGGACGATCTCCGACATCCGCCTGACCGGCGACGACCGCGCGCAGCTCGACCTCGAGGTCTCCGGGGACGTCGCACCGGTCCACGAGGGCACCACGGTGACGCTCCGCGCGCCGTCGCTGTCGGGGATCGCCAACCGCTACGTCTCGCTCGACCTCGGCCCGAACAACGCCCCGACGCTGCGCGACGGGGCCACGATCCCGGCCGACCGCGTCAACCAGATCGTCGACCTCGACCAGCTGTTCGCGACCTTCGACGCGCCGACCCGCAAGGGCCTCCAGCAGCTGTTCAAGGGCGGCGCCCGGACCCTGGCGGGCAAGGAGCAGCAGGCCAACGAGACCCTGCGGCTGCTGAACCCGTCGCTCGGCGCCGGTCAGCGGCTGATCTCCGAGGTCACCCGCGACCAGCCGGCGCTGCAGCGGTTCCTCTCCAGCTCGGCCGACGTCGTCACGGCGCTCGCCGCCGACAAGGGCTCGATCACGGGGCTCGTCGACCACGCCCGCGCGACCTCGTCGGAGATCGTGGCCGAGGAGCAGGCGCTCGGGGCGACCCTCGACCTGCTGCCCGGCACCCTGCGCAAGGGCAACACGACCTTCGTCAACCTGCGCCGCACGCTCGACGACCTCGACCCGCTGGTCGCCGCGTCGAAGCCGGCCACGCGCAAGCTGGCGCCGCTGCTGCAGGACCTGCGGCCGCTGGTGCGGACCGCGCGCCCGACGATCGCCGACCTGCGTCGCCTGGTCCGCAGCGGCGGGGCCGACAACGACCTGATCGACCTGCTGAAGAAGACGCCGGGCCTGGCCGACGTCGGCGTCCCGGCGCTCGACCACAGCGTCCGCGCCGCCGCCGACAGCCGGCCGGTCGTGGGCTTCATCCGGCCCTACACGCCGGACGCGATCGGCTGGCTGCGCGACTTCTCCCAGGGCTCGGCCGCCTACGACGCCAACGGCCACTACGCCCGGATCCAGCCGATCATCAACGAGAACGCCGTGGTCGCCGACCCGGTCCTCGGCCCGATCGTCCGTCAGCTGGTCGCCAGCCTCGGCGGCGCCGGGATCGGCAGCGAGAACGTCGGCCCGGCCCGCTGCCCGGGCACCGCGACCCAGATCCGCCCGGACGGCTCGAACGGCTTCCGCGACAGCGACGGCAAGCTCGACTGCGACCCGAAGGCGGTGCTCCCCGGACCATGAGCCGCCGCCGGTGGACGACGACGGGGATGGCGCTCCTGGCCGCGGCCGCGACCACGGTCGGGCTGAGCGCGTGCGGCTCCGGCTCCGGGGGCGGCGACGCCTACCGGGTGCGGGCGATCTTCGACAACGCCTTCGCGGTGATCCCGGGCGAGGAGGTCCGGATCGCCGGGGCGCGGGTCGGCACCGTCGACGCGGTCGACGTCGACCGCGACCGGCGCGCCGTGCTGGTGCTGCGGATCGACGATCCCGGGTTCCGCGACTTCCGGGCCGACGCCGAGTGCTCGATCCGGCCGCAGTCGATCATCGGCGAGCGGTTCGTCGAGTGCCTGCCGACCCAGCCGCGAGCGGCCGGCACCACGCCGCCGCCGGCGCTGCGGACGGCGACCTTCGACGGCGAGCGGCAGCACGTGCTGCCGGTCGAGCGGACGAGCAAGCCGGTCGACCTGGACCTGGTCGTCGACATGATGCGGCTGCCCGAGCGGCAGCGGATGACGATCATCCTCAACGAGCTCGGGGTCGGCCTGGCGGCCCGCGGTCCGGCGCTGCGCCGGACGATCCGCGCCGCGCTCCCCGGCCTGCGCGAGACCGACAAGGTCCTGGCCCTGCTCGGCGACCAGAACCAGCAGCTGCGCGCGCTGGTGCGCGACAGCGACACGGCGCTTGCCCCGGTCGCCCGCGACCGCGCCAAGCTCGGCAGCCTGCTGAGCCGGGCGGCCGACGTCCAGGGCGCCGTCGCCGAGCGGCGGACCGCGCTCGACCAGGACCTGGCCAAGCTGCCGCGCACGCTGCGCGAGCTGCGGCCGACGATGGCCACGCTCTCGCGACTGGCCCAGGAGGGCACGCCCGCGGTCCGCGACCTGCGGCTGTCGGCGCCCGCCGGGCTGCAGGTGCTGCAGGCGCTGCAGCCGTTCAGCCGCGCCGCGATCGGGCCGGTCAAGGACCTCGGGCGGACGGCCGACATCGGCCGCGTCGCGCTGAAGAAGGCCGACCCGGTCGTCGAGCAGCTCGACACGCTGGCCAACGAGACCAAGCCGGTGGTCCGCGACGCCAAGGCGCTGACCGAGTCGCTCGACAGGTCCGGCGGCTTCAAGCGCGTCCTCGACTACATCTTCTTCCAGACGCTCGCGGTCAACGCCTACGACGACGTCGGCCACTACCTGCGGATCAACGTGATCCTCAACCAGTGCGCGACCTACGCGACCGAGCCGACCAAGGGCTGCTCGGCCGCGCTCGACGGGATCTCGGCCTCGACCCGCTCCGCCAGCGGCCCGCGCCGTGCCGGCGAGAGCACCGAGCTGGCGCTGACTCGGCGCGTGCTGGCCGGCGAGGATCCCCAGAAGGTCCTCGACAGCGTCAAGGGCCAGGCCGCCTACGCCCCGCTGCTGAAGCGGATCCGGGCGATGCGCGCGCTGCAGCGGGCCGGCGAGCGCAAGACCGCGGCCGGCGGCCCGGCCACCAGCAAGGGCGAGGCACCGATCACGGTCCCCGACGGCGTGCTTCCGGGCGATCGCGGCAGCCGGTCGAGCTCCGCCGGCAGCGCCTCCCGCGGCTCCAGCACCTCCAACGGGCTGCTCGACTACCTGATGGGGGACGGCTGATGCGCAGGCGCTCCTCGCTGGCGGCCAACCCGACGCTGATCGGCGCGGCCACGACCCTGATCCTGATCATCGCGGTCCTGCTCGCCTACAACGCGAACTCCGGCCTGCCGTTCGTGCGGACCTACGACATCGACGTCGAGCTGCGCAACGCCCAGAACGTGGTCCCCGGCAACGACGTCCGCCTGGGCGGCGCGCGGATCGGCCAGGTCTCCGACGTGGTCCCGAAGATGCGGCGCGACGGGTCGATCGTGGCCGTCGCCAGCCTGCACCTCGACCAGGTCGCCAAGCCGCTGCCGGCCGACACGACCGTGCTGGTGCGACCGCGCTCGGCGCTCGGCCTGAAGTACATCGAGCTGACCCGCGGCCATTCGCGCCGGACCCTCGAGGCGGGCGCGACGATCCCGCTCCGCCAGGCGACCCCCGAGCCGGTCGACGTCGACCAGGTCACGCAGGTCTTCGACGAGCGCACCCGGCGGACGTTCCAGGAGAACAACCGCGAGTTCGGCAACGCCTTCGCCGGTCGCGGCGAGGATCTCGGCGCGGCGGTCGACGCGCTCTCCCCGCTGCTCCAGCGGCTGGTGCCGGTGATGGGCAACCTCGCCGATCCGCGGACCCAGCTGGTGTCGACGATCCAGGCCTTCGCCCGGACCGCGGGCGAGGTCGCCCCGGTGGCCGAGACCCAGGCGTCGCTGATCGGGCACCTCGACGCGACCCTCGGCGCGCTCGCGACCGTCGCCCGGCCCTACGTCCAGGACGCCATCAGCGAGGGCGTGCCGCTGCAGGACGCCGTCGCCCGCGAGCTGCCGACCACCCGGCCCTTCCTGAACCGCTCGCGGCTGCTGCTGAGCGAGCTGCGGCCCGGTCTGCGCGCGCTGCGCGCCGCGGCGCCCGACGTCGCCGCGGCGCTGCAGGTCGGCACCCGCACCGTTCGCCGCGTCCCGGCCCTCGACCGCCGCCTGCGCGACGGCCTGCGCTCGATCGAGCGGCTCTCCGACGACCCGCTCGTGCCGCTCGGCCTGCAGCAGTCGATCCGCACCAGCAAGCTGCTGCAGCCGATCCTGACGCAGCTGACGCCGACCCAGGTCACCTGCAACTACGTGACCCTGTTCGCGAAGAACCTGGCCAACCACCTGTCCGAGGGCAACCGCTACGGCACCTGGGAGCGCGCGCTGCTGATGCTGGCGCCCGACCAGATGCTGCCGAGCGCGACCCCGGCCGGCCACCTGCACTACAACGCCTACCCGAACACCGGCCAGCCCGGCGCCCCCAACGAGTGCGAGTCCGGCAACGAGGGCTTCGTCGGCAACCAGCTGCTGGGCAACGTCCCGGGCAACCAGGGCACCCGCACCGACCGCAGCCAGGGGCTGGAGAAGTAGATGCCGCTGCTGCGTCGCAACCGCCGCCCGAAGAGCGCCCGCGCGAAGGGGATGAACCCGGTGACCGCCGGAGTGCTGGTGGTCGTGCTCGCCGTCGTCGGGCTCTACCTCGGCTTCAGCAAGGGCCACGTCCCGGGCTCGCACGGCTTCCGGCTCAACGCCGTCGTCGAGGACGCGCAGTCGATCAAGGCCGGATCGCCGGTGCGGATCGCCGGGATCGCCGTCGGCACCGTCAAGGCGGTCGAGGCCTACGGCGACGGTCGCACGTCGCTGCTGAAGATGGACCTCCGCAAGGACGCGCCGGCGCTGCGCCGCGACGCGACGCTGAAGGTCCGTCCCCGGATCTTCCTCGAGGGCAACTTCTTCGTCGACGTCCAGCCCGGGACGCCGGGAGCGGCGAAGCTCGGCGAGAACGCGACCCTGCCGGTCACGCGGACCGCGTCGGCCGTCCAGTGGGACCAGGTCCTCAGCACGCTGCCGTCCGACGTCCGGCGCGACCTCCAGCGGACGGTCAACGGGCTCGGCGACGCGCTCGGCCAGGACTACGGCGACGGCACCGCCGCCGCGGCGCTGAACCGCACGCTGCTCGACGCGCCCGCCGCGCTGCGGACCTCGGCGATCAACGCCGACGCGCTGCAGGGCACCGAGCGCCACGACCTCTCGCGCCTGATCGCCGCGACCGCGTCGGTCACCTCGGGCCTCGCGCCGCACACGCGTCAGCTGACCGGGGCGATCCGCGGGCTCGACCGGACGACCGCCGCGCTGACCGCCGACCAGGGCACGCTGCGGGCGACGATCCGCGAGCTGGCGCCGACGCTGCGCCGCTCCAACGCCGCCTTCGACAGCCTCAACGCCGCCTTCCCCGGGACCCGCCGGCTGGCCCGCGAGCTGCTGCCCGGCGTCCGCGAGACCGGGCCGACGATCGACGCCGCGCTGCCGTGGGTGCGCAGCGCCCGCGCGCTCAACGCCCGCACCGCGCTGCGCGGCTGGGTCGCGACGGTCCGTCCCGCCGTGCCCGACCTGGCGCGCTTCGTCGACGAGGGCCTGACGCTCTTCCCGCAGCTCGACGCGGCCGCCAAGTGCACGTACCAGACGGTGATCCCGGCCGGCAACGCCAAGATCGAGGACGGGCGCTTCACCACCGGGCGCGAGAGCTACAAGGGCTTCTGGTACGGCATGGTCGGTCTCGCCGGCGAGGGGCAGAACGGTGACGGCAACGGCCCCTACGCCCGGGTCCAGACCGGCCTCGGCCCGAACACGCTCGACTTCGGCAACGTCGGCAACCTCGGCACGATGCTGGGCAGCGCCTCGCGCGCGCCGATCGGCGTCCGCCCGGTGCGCCCGGCGAAGCGCCCGCCGTACCGCGACAACGTGCCGTGCGACACCCAGCCGGTGCCGGATCCGAACAAGGCGAAGTCCGCTCCCGGCGACGCGGCGACCGTGGTCGGCCAGGCCCGTGGCGCCGCCGCCCGTGACCGCGCGACCACCGGCGTCGACACCGCGACCCCGGGGATCGTCGGCGGCAGCGACCGCCTGGCGAGCGAGCTGGTCCAGCGGCTGAACCCGTTCCGCGGCAGCGACGACGCGAAGGACGGTCAGCGATGAAGCGCGTCCTGCGGGCCTACGGTCGCTGGGTCGCCGTGCTGGCGGTCCTCGCGGTGATGGCCCTCGCCGTCACCGTCTACATGCTCGACCACCAGCGCGTGGCGTTCCCGTCGTGGGTGCCCGGCGTCGGCAAGGACCTCGTCAGCTTCAAGGCCGAGTTCCAGACCTCGCAGTCGGTCACTCCCGGCCAGGGTCAGACCGTGACGATCGCCGGGATCGACGTCGGCGACATCACCGGCGTCGAGCTGCACGACGGCCGCGCGGTCGTCGACCTGCGGCTGCGGCGCAAGTACGCCGACATGATGCGCAGCGACGCGACGGCGCTGCTGCGGCCGAAGACCGGCCTCAACGACATGGTCCTCGAGCTGGATCCCGGCACGCCGTCGGCGCCGAAGGTGCGGGCCGGGTACACGATCCCGGTCTCGCGGACGACGCCGAACGTCAACGTCGACGAGATCCTCGCCTCGCTGGACACCGACACCCGCGGCGCGCTCCAGCTGCTGCTGCAGGGCGGCGGGCAGGGGCTCGGCGGCAACGCCAAGCGGCTCTCGGCCGGACTGCGGCAGATCCAGCCGGTGACGGCGAACCTGCGCCGGATCGGCGAGGCGCTGGAGGACCGCCGCCGCAACACCGCCCGCGCCGTCCACAGCATCCGCCTGATCACCGAGGAGCTGGCCGACCGCCGCGGCGACCTCGTCCGCGCGGTCGACACCACCGACGCGGTCTTCAACACGATCGCCGGCCGTGACCGCGAGCTGCGCCAGGCGCTGCGCGACCTGCCGCCGACCTTGCGCACGACCCAGGCGGCGCTCGGCCACAGCGAGTCGCTGGCCGACGAGCTGAAGCCGGCGACCGCGGCGCTCGAGCCGGTCGCCAGGCAGCTGAAGCCGGCCCTGGCCGCGACCCGCCCGTTCCTGCGCGAGACCGAGCCGGTCCTGCGCAAGCAGCTGCTGCCGTTCACCCGCGAGACGCTGCCGACGGTCCGCAAGCTGCGCGCCGCGGCCCGCGACACCGCCGCGATCGCGCCCGACGCGACGGCGACGCTGAAGGAGCTGAACAAGGCCGCCAACATGCTCGCCTACGACCCGCCGGGCGAGGAGCAGGGCTACCTGTTCTGGGCGCAGTGGCTGACGCAGCTGGCCCCCTGGATCTTCAACACCCAGGACGCCCACGGCCCGATCCGCCGCGGCAACCTGCTGATCACCTGCTCGACGCTCGGGTCGTTCGGCGACGTCGCCGACGTCAACCCGGTCGCCGCGCTGCTGACCGGGGTCTTCAGCAGCCTCTCGGGCTCCGGGCTCTGCCCGATCGGCCCGGGCGGTCCCGACGGCGACGTCGACGGCTCGACCAGCGGCCCGCGGTCCTCCGGCGCCTCGGCCAAGGGCCGGACCGCCGCGCGGCCGAAGGCGTCCACGACCGGCGGCGCCGCCGATCGGGCGACCGCCGCCGCGACCGCCGCCGCGGCGGCCGGCGCGACGGGAGGCCAGCGATGAGCACGCGCTCTCCCGGTTTCGGCCGGATCCTGCTGATGGTGGCGTTCGCGCTGTCCTGCTTCGGGCTGCTGCTGTTCCTCTGGAGCTCGTTCGGCGGCCCGGTGCCGCTGCAGCCCAAGGGCTACCGCGTCCACGTCTCGTTCGCCGAGGGCGCCCAGCTGGCGACCGAGGCCGACGTGCGGATCTCCGGCGTGCCGGTCGGCAAGGTCAAGACCGTCGAGGCCGACAAGCGCACCGGCCGCGCCGAGGCGGTCGTCGAGATCAAGCCGCGGTTCGCCCCGCTGCCGGCCGACACCCGCGCGATCCTGCGGGCCAAGACGCTGCTGGGCGAGACCTACGTCGAGCTGACCCCGGGCGACCGCCGCGGGCCGAAGCTGGCCGACGAGGGCCGGATCGGCGACGCGAAGGTCAGCAAGACCGTCGAGTTCGACGAGGTCCTGCGGACCTTCGACCGGCCGACGCGCGAGGCGGTCCGCGACTACCTGCAGCGCTCGGCGACCGCGCTCCGCGGCCGTGGCGGCGACCTCTCGGCCGCGATCGGCACGCTCTCGCCGTTCTCGCAGGACGGCGCCACGCTGCTGCGGATCCTCGACGCCCAGGCCGGCGACGTCCGGCGGCTGGTGCGCAACGGCGGCGAGACCGTCGGCGCGCTCAGCGCGCGGCGCGGGCAGCTGGCCGGCCTGATCGGCGACGCAAACCGCCTGTTCGCGATCACCGACCGCCGCAGCGACGCGCTGCGGCAGGCGATGGTCGCGCTGCCGACCTTCGAGCGCGAGGCGCGGCGGACGGTCACCCGGCTCGGCGACTTCGCGGGCAAGACCGATCCGCTCGTGCGGCAGCTGCGTCCGGCCGCCCGCGAGCTGAGCCCGACGCTCCGCGACCTGCAGCGGCTCTCGCCCGACCTGCGCGCGCTCTTCCGCGACCTGAACCCGCTGATCGACGCCTCGCGCGACGGGCTTCCCGCCCTGACCCGCGTGACCGACGCGCTGCGCCCGGCGATCGACGAGCTCGACCCGCTGCTGCGCGAGGTCAACCCGGCGCTGCAGCTCGTCGGGGCCTACCCGCAGGAGAGCCGCGCGTTCTTCGCCAACGCGGCGATGGCGCTCAACGCCAGCGCGCCCGGCGTCGACGGCAAGCGCTACGGCTACCTGCGCGTGGTCAACCCGATCAACCTCGAGAACCTCGCGGTCTGGAAGCGCCGGCTGTCGACCAACCGGCCGAACGCCTACGCCAAGCCGGGCACCTTCAGCCAGCTGTCCAAGGGCCTTCCGGTGTTCGAGAACCGCCAGTGCGGACGGGTCGTCACCGGATCGGGCCTGATCGGCGACCTGCTGTCGGCGCTCGGCCACACGCTCGACGGCGCCGCGGGGCCGTGCCGCAAGCAGGGGCCGTACGTGAACCCCGACGGCAGGACCAGCGACTTCCCGCAGGTCGCGCGGGACCCGCAGACGCCGCCGGCCAGCGGTCGCTGAGGCCCCCGGGACCGTGGCGCGACTCGTCGAAGCGGCCCTGCGCCATCCGCGTCGGGTCGCCGGGATCGCGACGGTCCTGCTGCTGCTGTCGATCGTCGGCCTGACGCAGCTGGGGACCTCGGCCGCGGTCCGGACGGTCGTCGGGACCGGCTCCGACGCCTACCGCGCCGATCGCGAGTCGGCACGGCTGTTCGGCGACGAGGCGATCGTCGTCCTGGTCAAGGAGAAGGCCACCGACCTGACGCTGACCGACGACATCGGCCGCGTGCTCGGGCTCGAGGGCTGCCTGGCCGGCAAGATCCCCGCCAGCGCCAAGAACATCCCCGGCGGCGCCGACGGCCCGTGCGCGAAGCTGCGGGAGCTGGCGCCGGCCAAGGTCGTCTACGGACCGGGCACGTTCGTCAACTCGGCGATGACCGAGCTCGACGCGCAGATCCAGAACCAGGTCAGCACGCTGCCGGCCCAGCAGCAGGCGGCCCGCCAGCAGGCCGAGGCGGCCGCGCGCAAGCGCAAGCTCGGCGCCGCGGCGATCAAGCGGGCCGGCGAGCAGGCGGCGGCGGAGCTCCAGTCGCAGCTGCTGGCGCTGGCCCAGCAGTACGGCATCAACCCGCTCCAGCAGCAGTCCGTCAACAACGCCGCGCTGGTCAACCGGATCCTCTTCGACACCACCGCCAAGGTGCCCGGGACGCCGAAGCAGCGCTTCGCCGCCGTCCTGCCGGGCCCCGACGCGGCGCTGATCTCGCTGCGGCTGCGCCCCGACCTCGACGACGACGGCCGCCGGCGCGCGGTCGCGCTCGTCCGCGAGGCGGTCGAGATCGACGACTTCCAGCTGGCGCGCGGCGGCAGCTACGTCGTCAGCGGCTCGCCGGCGCTGGTCGACGGGGTCGCCCACGAGCTGGAGCAGGCGCTGCTGGCGCTGCTCGCCGTCGGCGTCCTGGTGATGGCGCTGGTGCTGGCGGTGACCTTCCCCGAGCGGCGACGGCTGCAGCCGCTGCTGATCGCGCTCGGCACGCTCGCCCTGACGTTCGGCGCGATCGGCCTGCTGGGGCTGTCGGTCAACCTCGGGACGATCGCCACGCTGCCGGTGCTGCTGGGGCTGGCCGTCGACTACGGCGTGCAGCTGCACGCGCGCGTCGAGGAGGAGCGCCGCAACGGCCTGACGGGCGCGGGGGCGGTCCGCGCCGCGGTCGCCCACGGCGGCCGCCCGGTGCTGATCGCGGCGGGGGCGACGCTGGCCGGGTTCCTCGTCCTGCTCGTCTCGCCGACGCCGCTCGTGCGCGGGTTCGCGCTGGTGCTGCTGGCCGGCGTCGCGCTGGCCGTCGTCGCGTCGTTCACCGTCGGGCTGGTCCTGCACGCGCTGGTCGGGGGCACGCCCGGCCCGGCCCGGCCCGCCCGCCGGCCCGCGACGCCGAACG
>NZ_AGUD01000226.1 GCF_000240225.1 Patulibacter medicamentivorans | reverse complement strand
GGCTCCTGGCGGCCGGCGCGGGACGCGCCTTCGGCGGCCTGACCGGCGACACCTGCGGAGCCGTCGCCGCGCTCGCCCAGGCGACGACGCTGGTCGTCGCGCTGGCGTTCGCCGCCTGACTCACGGGCCGTCCCGGACGGGTCGGGCCGCCGCGCGTGCCTGCGCGTGGTCCCGCCGACCGCCGCTCAGCCGGCCAGCGCCCGCGCTCCCGCCGCCAGCAGCAGCAGCGCGCGGGTGGTGGCGGCGGTCACGTCCTCGCCGGTCACGAGCCGGCGCAGCGCCAGGCCGTCGACGGTGCTGACGACCAGCGGGGCGACCTCGTCCGGATCGGGGACGCCGAGCAGCACCAGCGCCTCGCGCGCCAGGCCGTCGTAGGCCGCCCGGCACTCGGCGACGGCGTCGCGCAGCCGCGGGTCGCGGGTCGCGTGCAGGTACAGCTCGAACTGGGCGACGGTCAGGGACACGTCGACGACGCCGGCCATCGCGGTGCCGACGAGCTGGTCGAGGTCGGCCAGCCCCAGCTCGCCCGTTCGGAGGCCGGCCCCGATCGCCTCCAGCCGCGCGACCTCCTCGCCCACCAGCAGCCGCAGGCTCTCGCGCAGCAGCTCGTCGCGGTCGCGGAAGTGGTAGGTCAGCGTGCCGAGCGAGACCTCGGCGTCGCGCGCGACCTGGCGGTGGCTGACCGCGCCCAGGCCCTCGGTGCCGATCAGCCGCAGCGCCGCCCGCAGGACCCGCTCGCGCGGGGACGCCGCCTCCGCCGGGGCGTCGCTCACGCGGGCCACCGCTCGTGCCAGCGCTCGACCGACTCCAGCTGGGCGGCGAGCGAGATCAGCCGCGCCTCGCCGTTCTCGGGGCCGAGCAGGGTCGCGCCGATCGGCAGGCCGGCGCCGGTGAAGCCCGCGGGCACGTTGACGCCGGGCCAGCCGAGCACGTTCCACGGGTAGCTGTAGGGGCAGGCGCCGGCGACCACCTGGTCGGTCTGGAAGTTGGTCAGCCCGTCGATCGCCTCGACCGCCAGCGGCGGGTTCGCCGTCGTCGGCGCGAGGATCACGTCGCAGTCGCGGAAGCTGCGGCCGATCCAGCGGCGGTAGGCGCCGTCGAGCGCCCGCGAGAGGGCCAGCGCCGGCCCGCCGAGGACCCAGCCGGTGCGGGCGTTCTCGCGCGTGCGGTGGTCGATCGCGGTGCCCTTCGGGAAGCGGCCGACCCACTGGCGGACCCCGTTCATCGAGCGCGGCATGAAGATCACGCCGACCGGGCCGTAGGGGACGGTCCGCTCGACGACCTCGTGGCCGAGCCCCCGCAGGACGTCGGCCAGCCGCACGACCTCGCGCCGGACCTCGGGGTCGAGCCGGCGGTGAGTCGCGACCCACGGCGGGTTGAGCGCCAGGCCGATCCGCAGCCGGCCCGGATCGCGGGTGGCGGCGACGGCGTAGGGCTCGTCCGGGGCCAGCGGACGGTGCAGCTCGTCCGGGTGGTTCCCGGTCAGGACGTCGAGCAGCAGCGCCGCGTCCCCGACCGTCCGCGCCAACGGGCCGTTGCAGGTCAGGCCGTGGAACGCCTCGGCGTCGGGCCAGGTCGAGATCCGTCCGCGCTGGGGCTTGATCCCGACCAGGCCGGTCCAGGCCGCCGGGATCCGGACCGAGCCGGCGCCGTCGGAGCCGACCGCCGCGGGGACCAGGCCGGCGGCGACCGCCGCCGCCGATCCGCCCGACGAGCCGCCCGGCGTGTAGGCCAGGTTCCACGGGTTGCGGGTGATCCCGAAGCCCTCCCCGACGGTGATCGGCCACTGGCCGATCTCGGGCGTCGTGGTCTTGCCGACGATGATCGCCCCGGCGGCCCGCAGGCGCACCACCAGCTCGGCGTCGGCCGTCGCCGGCGGGACCGGTCCGGCGACGCCGAAGCGCGTCTCCTCGCCCGCGATGTCGGTGTCGTCCTTGACCGCCACCGGGACCCCGAGCAGCGGCAGCCGCTCCCCCGCCGCCAGCCGCCGGTCGGCCTCGTCGGCCTCGGCGCGGGCGGACTCGGCGAGCACGACCCGGAAGGCGTTGATGGTCGGCTGGGTCTCGGCGATCCGCTGCAGCGCGGCGTCGACGAGGGCCCGCGAGGTGGTCTCGCCGGCGGCGAGCTGCGCGGCCTGCGCGGCGAGGCCGGCCGTGGCGGGCGAGGTGGTCGTGGTCGTCATGGCGGCTTCCCGGTCGCGGTCGTCGGCGGCGGACATCCGCCGGAGGACGGAGTCGTTCGTACGTACGAACGAACACTACCGATCGATCTGTCCCGGTCAAGACCGGAGCCGCCGGGCGGCCGCCCGGACGGCCCCGCGCCACGCCCTGCGCGAAGGCCGCCGGGACCCGCGACGCGCCGTTCGCGGCGAGGACGCGCTACCCTCCCGGTTCCGCTCAGCGCGGTCCCGGAGGGGTGCCAGAGCGGTTGAATGGGGCGGTCTCGAAAACCGTTGTGCGGTCATGCCGTACCGAGGGTTCGAATCCCTCCCCCTCCGCCTGAAGGACGCGAATCGCCCGCCACGCCGGGCGATTCGCCGTTTCTGGCCGCTGCGCCCGCCAGCCGCCGCGACGATCGAGCAGGATTCGAGAAGACAGCGATCCGGCGACGATCTAGCGTCGCTCCACCGTCCCCCGACGACGCTGGAGGCCCCGCCCGATGTGCCTGCACCACCTGCCCCGCCCCGACCTCGCGGCCGCCGTGCCCGACCGCTCCGCCCTCGTCGGGGCGGCGGCCGGCCCGGCCGCCGCGACCGACCCGACGTCGGCCGACCCGCCGTATGTCGACCCCGACGCCCTCTTCCCGGCCCTGCGCGCGTTCTTCGGTCCGCCGCCGGTCGCCGGGCCGGCGACCGCGGTCGTGCCGCCGACCGCAGCGCGCACGGGCTGAGCGCCGTCCCGACGCGCCCGGGCCGCCCGCCGCGGCTCCCCGCAGCCGACCGGCGTCCCCGCGGACGCCGCCCGTCCACCGCCCGTCCGGCTCCCGGCGACCCGCCGCCCGACCCCCGGTAGGGTCCGCCGGGAGCGGCCGGTCGCACCGGCCCGGAGCGAGGGAGCAGGCGTGAGCGCAGGACGATCCGAGCAGGTGACGGCGCCGGTGACCGGCACGGTGATCCGCGTCGACGTGGCCGTCGGCGACCGGGTCCGGACCGGCCAGGAGCTGGTCGTGGTCGAGTCGATGAAGACCGAGTTCGAGGTCGTGGCACCGGCCGACGGGGTCGTCGAGTCGCTGTCGGCCGCCGTCGGCGCGGGCGTCGTCGCCGACCAGCCGCTGGTCGTCGTCCGGCGCGCCGAGGAGCAGGCGGCGGTCGCCGCGAGCAGCGGTCCGACCGACCTCGACGCGGTCCGGGCCGACCTGGCCGAGGTCCACCGGCGCCACGCGATCGGCCTCGACGCGGCCCGCCCCGACGCGGTCGCCAAGCGCCACGCCCGCGGCCAGCGGACCGCCCGCGAGAACCTCGACGACCTCTGCGACGACGGCAGCTTCGTCGAGTACGGCGCGCTGGCGATCGCGGCCCAGCGCAGCCGGCGGCCGGTCGAGGAGCTGATCGAGCGCACGCCCGCCGACGGGCTCGTCTGCGGGGTCGCCGAGATCAACGGCCCGCTGGTCGGGCGCGAGCAATCGCGGGCCGCCGTGCTGGCCTACGACGCGACGGTCCTGGCCGGCACCCAGGGCGCCGTCAACCACCGCAAGAAGGACCGGATCTTCGAGCTGGCGGCCCGCCAGCGGCTGCCGGTGGTGCTGCTGGCCGAGGGCGGCGGCGGGCGCCCGGGCGACGTCGACGTGCCGACGATCGCCGGCCTCGACGTCCCGGCCTTCCGGCTCTTCGCCCGGCTCTCGGGCCTGGTCCCGCTGGTCGGCGTCGTCTCGGGACGCTGCTTCGCCGGCAACGCCGCCCTGCTCGGCTGCTGCGACGTGGTGATCGCGACCGAGGACAGCTCGATCGGGATGGGCGGCCCGGCGATGATCGAGGGCGGCGGCCTGGGCGTCCACGCCGCCGACGCGATCGGGCCGATCGACGTCCAGGTGCCGAACGGCGTGGTCGACGTCGCGGTCGCCAACGAGGCCGAGGCGATCGACGTCGCCCGCCGCTACCTGTCGTTCTTCCAGGGCCCGGTGGCCGCCTGGCGGGCGCCGGACCAGCGGCGGCTGCGGCACGCGATCCCCGAGCGTCGGACCCGCGCCTACGACGTGCGGACGGTGATCGACGCGCTCGCGGACGAGGACGCCGTGCTGGAGCTGCGTCCGGCGTTCGGCCGCGGCATCGTGACCGCGCTGGTCCGGATCGAGGGTCGCCCGCTCGGCCTGATCGCGAACGACCCGCGGCATCTCGGCGGCGCGATCGACAGCGACGCGTCCGACAAGGCGGCGCGGTTCCTGCAGCTCTGCGACGCCCACGGCCTGCCCGTCCTGTCGCTCGTCGACACGCCCGGCTTCATGGTCGGGCCCGAGAGCGAGCGGACCGGCAGCGTCCGCCACGTCAGCCGGCTGTTCGTCGTCGGCGCCAACCTGGGCGTGCCGCTGTGCGCGATCGTCCTGCGCAAGGCCTACGGGCTCGGCGCGATGGCGATGACCGGCGGCAGCCTCCAGGCGCCGCTCGCGACCGTCGGCTGGCCGACCGCCGAGATCGGCGCGATGGGGCTCGAGGGCGCCGTCCGCCTGGGCTTCCGCAAGGAGCTGGAGGCGGTCGCGGACGAGACCGAGCGGGCGGCGCTGTTCGACCGGATGGTCGAGTTGGCCTACGAGCACGGCAAGGGGCTCAACGCCGCCTCGATGTTCGAGCTCGACGACGTGATCGACCCGATCGACACCCGCCGCTGGATCGCGGCCACGATCGCGGCCGCGCCGATCCCGCCCGCGGACGGCAAGCGCCGGCCGAACGTCGATACGTGGTAGCGGTCAGTCGCGGCGCGAGGCGTGCGCCCAGGCGATGAAGACGAGCTGGAACGGCAGCCGCGCCAGCAGCGAGCGGCGACCACCGGGGACGAACTCGTAGCGCTCGGGGTGGGTCGCCATGTGGATGTTCGCCGGCAGCACGCCGAGCAGCGTCGCGATCGAGAAGCGGCTGCCGAAGCGCCGGGTCCTCGGGTGCAGCGTCGCCGCGCCGCCGACGATCTCGGCGACCCCGCTGGCGTAGACCAGCTCGCGGTGCGCCGGCAGGTAGTCGGGCATGATCGCCTCGTAGGTCCGCGGCGTCACGAAGTGCATGATCCCGGCGACGACGAAGAAGGGGCCGAAGGCGCGACGCAGCGACATGCGCGGACCCTAGTCGACGGGTGCGTCCGGAACCACCGGGCCGGGATCGGCGCAGCGCCCGCCGCGCAGGCGGTAGACCGAGACCATCGGCCCGGAGCGCTCGTAGTCCAGCTCGTAGCTCGTCGCCTGACGGTCGATCTGGTACCGGACCGGCGCGCTCAGGGGCCCGTACGGCCGGCCGCTCGGGTTGTCGGTGGAGAACGGGTTGACCTGCCAGACCAGCGTCCCCCGCCGCGCCAGCTCGCGGTAGTAGCGGACCGCCTGCGGCACCAGCCCCGGCGTCCGCGCCGCGCGGCCCGCCTGGTAGCTCGACGTCACCACCCAGCAGTAGCCGTAGCGCTCGAACTCGTCGATCAGCTTCGGGTAGAGGATCTGGACCCAGGAGGAGAAGCCGGCCTTGGTCCGCGTCTGCCGCGGGTAGCGCTTGCGGTCGCGGCGCTGGACGGCCGGGATCGAGTGGTAGATCGACCAGCGGGTCAGGCTCCACCACTCGTGGCGGCCGTCGAAGGTCGGCATCCAGCGCAGCGGCGACATCGACTCCAGCACCACGCCGTCGCGAGCCGGGACGTGGTCGAGCATCCACTCGCGCAGGACCGTGCGGGTGTCGGCGCGGCCGGCGATCGCGACGCTGTGGGCGCTGTGGACCAGCGACTGACCGGCGAGCGCCAGCGCCAGCGCCGCGGCCGCCGCCAGCGCCGCCGGGCGTCGCCAGCCGGCCCGCGGCCCGTCGGTCGCGCGGCCGCGCAGCAGCCCGACGGCCTCCTGGACCGCGAAGCCGGCGGTCAGGCACATCACCGGCACGATCGGCAGCAGCCAGCGGGCGAAGAAGCGGTCCTGGCCGCCCATCACCAGCAGGTAGAGCGCGACCATCGGCAGCAGCAGGACCGCGACCTGCCAGCGCCGCCGGATCAGCAGCGCGGCCCCGGCGACCGCCGCCAGCAGCGGCAGCCAGCCGATCCCCCAGCTCGCCGCCCAGGCGTAGAACGCGAAGCCGTTCGTCATCGGCTCGCCGACGTAGCGGCCGCCCGACGCCCACCGCTGCTGGTACTCGATCGCCCGCCACATCTCGTGCGGGTCGATCAGCACGTAGGGGTCGGCGATCAGGAACGAGACCAGCGCGACCGCGCCCATCAGCAGCGAGGCGCGCAGCACCGGTCCGCGCCCGTCGGACGGGATCCTCAGGGCCGCCGCCGCCAGGCCGACCAGCAGCACGATCCCGGCGTTGTACTTGAAGCCCGCGGCCAGGCCGACCGCCAGGCCGACGGTGACGAAGCCGCGGCGACCGCCGTCGCGCAGGATCCAGGCCGCGCCGAGGATCCCGAGCGCCAGGAAGAGCACGGTCGGCCCGTCGCTGAGCGCCAGCCGCGAGTAGGCGACCGGCAGGAAGGCGACCGCCAGCAGGCCGGCGGCGACCATCGCCGCGATCCGGCCGAGCAGCTGGCGCCCGGCCAGGTAGAGGACGGGGATCGCCGCCGTGCTGAGCGCCACCACGACCAGCCGTCCGAGCAGGTAGGCCTGGGTCGGGTGCTGGGCCAGGCCCTCGCTCGGCGAGAGCCCCTGGGGCCGGAACCAGACCTGGTCGACGAGCGCCAGCAGGCCCATCATCCCCGGCGGGTTGACCAGCTCGCGGAAGCCGAGGCGGGTGTCGAAGTAGCTCGCCGCGTCGGGGACGAAGCGGGCGCTCTCGTCGATGTTGTAGACCAGCGGCAGGTTCTGGTCGACGTTCCAGATCCGCAGCAGCAGGCCGAGCAGGACCACGCCGGCCAGCAGCGCGACCTCCCAGCGGACGACCGCCTCGCGCGGGGGGCGCATTCAGCGCGTCACCCGCATCGCCGCCGCCAGCTGCGGGCCGAGCGGGTGCGCGTCCTCGCCGAGCCGGACCGTCAGCGGGCCGCCGAACGGCTGCCGGTCGGTCAGGGTCAGCGTGACGCCGGGGGTGATCCCGCGCGACGCCAGGTGCCGCAGCATCGACGGGTCGCTGTCGGAGACCCGCACGAACCGCACCCGGTCGCCGACCTCGACGTCGATCAGGCTGCTGGTCGCCTGCTCGGCCAGCTCCAGCTGCTCGTCCGGGATCGGGTCGCCGTGGGGGTCGAAGGCGGGGTGCCCGAGCTTGGCCGCGATCCGCTCGGCCAGCTCGTCGCTGATCGCGTGCTCCAGCCGCTCGGCCTCGTCGTGGACGCGGTCCCAGGGGACGTCGAGGACCTCGACCAGGAACAGCTCCAGCAGCCGGTGGTTGCGCAGGGTCCGCAGCGCGACCCGCCGGCCCTCCTCGGTCAGCTGGACCCCGCGGTAGGGCTCGTGGGCGAGCAGGCCCAGCTCCGCCAGCCGCCGCAGCATCGCCGAGACCGACCCGGGCGTGATCCCGAGCCGCTCGGCCAGCGCCGTCGTCGGGACGGGGCCCTCCAGGCGGGTCTCGAGCGCGAAGACCGCCTTCAGGTAGTCCTCGACCGCCGTCGACGCGGGGGTCGCCGCGGGACGATCGGCGGGCGAGTAGGGATCCGGCTCCACGGCAGGGAGCCTAGTCGCCCGGTGGCCCGCGGCGACGCGCCCGGATCGCCGCCGCTCGCGATCGGCGGGGTCGCCGGCGCTAGGGTCGGCGACAGGACGACCGATGGCCGCGGACGCCGCGGCCGATTCGCGAACAGGAGAACCGCATGGCGACCTTCAAGCCCGTCTACGACGCCCACGCCACCGTCACCGGCGGCCGCGCGGGGCAGGGCAGGACCGACGACGGCCGGCTCGAGGTGTCGCTCTCGAAGCCCGCCGGGCTCGGGGGCGACGACGGCCCGGGCACCAACCCCGAGCAGCTGTTCGCGGTCGGCTGGGCGGCCTGCTTCGAGGGCGCGATCGGCGCCGTCGCCGGCGACACCGACGTCTCGCAGGTCTCGATCGACGCCACCGTCCAGCTGGGCAAGACCTCGTCCGGCCTCGGCCTGGCTGCGACGCTGGCCGTCACCCTTCCCGGCGTCGACGACGCCCGCGCCGTCGAGCTGGTCCACGCCGCCCACCAGGTCTGCCCGTACTCGGTGGCCACCCGCGGCAACGTGCCGACGACGCTGACGGCGAACGGCCAGGCGGTCGAGGGCTAGGCGGCGCTCGGGCGCGGCGCGGCGGCCCCGCCGTCGCGCGCCCCGGGCCGGTCCGGGCCACCGCGAGCGGTCCAACGGCGAGGCAACCGGTCCACCACCCGCCGACCGGACCTGGCGGTGGACCAGTCGAACCGCGATCCTTCAACGACCGTGGAGCATCGATCGTTCATCCCCGTGACCCGCCTGCTGGCGATGCTCGGCCAGTGGGAGCCGGCCGCGCCCACCGACGCCGACGGCGGCGTCGCGAGCGGCCCCGGGATCCCGAAGTACGTCGCGCTGGCCGACGCGATCGGCGCGCGGATCCACGACGGCGAGGCGGCCGGCGGGCTGCGGCTGCCGTCGGAGCGCGAGCTGGCCGGCCGGCTCGGCGTCAGCCGCGGGACCGTGGTCTCGGCCTACGCCCTGCTGGAGGAGCGCGAGCTGGTCGAGCGCCGTCGCGGCAGCGGCACCTGGGTCCGGGCGGTGGTCGCCCCGATGACCGCCGCCGACCGCCGCCACGGGCTCTGGTCGCTCTATCGGGGGGCCGCTCGACCGGGCCAGCCCGACGCCGAGCGGCGCGACTCCGACGACCCGATCGACCTGGCGATCGGCGCCCCGCGCGACATCCCCGAGGTCCTGATCGAGGGGATCGGCTGGGCCGCCGAGCAGCTGCGGGGCATGCGCGACCACGGCTACCACGCCGGCGGCGTGATGGTCGCCCGGCGCGCGATCGCCGACCGCTACACCCGGGCCGGCGTCCCGACCGAGCCCGAGCAGATCGTCGTCACCGCCGGCGCCCAGTCGGCGGTCTCGCTGGTCGCCCGCCTGTACCTGGCCCAGCACGCGCCGGTGGCGATCGAGACGCCGGCCTACCCGGGCGCGATCGAGGCCTTCCAGCGCGCCGGCGGCACGCTCGTCCCGGTCCCCCGCGACATCGACGGCCCGCGCCCCGAGGCGCTCGCCGCCGTCCTCGCCGCCCGGCCGACGCCGCTGGTCTACGTCGTGCCCGACGTCCACAACCCGACCGGCGACGTGATCTCGCTGACCCGGCGCCGCCGGCTGGTGGCCGTCGCCGAGGAGCACGACGCGCTGCTGCTGGAGGACTCGACGCTGACCCAGCTCTCGTACGCCCCGCCCCCGCCGTCGCTGCTGGAGCTGGCGCCGCCCGGCCGCGTGCTGCAGGTCGGATCGATGAGCAAGGAGCTGTGGGGCGGGCTGCGCGTCGGCTGGATCCGGGTCCACGACCCCCACCTGGCCGACCGGATCGCCCGCCTGCAGGCCGCCGACTCGTTCGGGACCGACGTCGTCACCCAGCTGGCCGTCGCCTGGGCGATGCCGCGGGCGGCCGAGGTCGTCGCCGAGCGGCGGGTCGCGCTCGGGCAGCGGATGACGTTGCTGCGCGAGCTGCTGGCCGAGCACCTGCCGGACTGGCAGGTCCACCCGCCGCGAGGCGGCGGGTCGCTGTGGGCGCGGCTGCCGGAGGAGGCCGCCGAGCAGCTGCTGGCGCTCGCCCGCCGTCGCGGCGTGAGCGTCGTTCCCGGCAACGCCTGCGCGGTCGGCGACGCGTTCGGCGACCACGTCCGCCTGGCCGCCTGGGCCGGCGAGGAGGAGCTGCGGCTCGGCGTCGAGCGGCTCGCCGCCGCCTGGGGCGACGTCACCGGGCACCCGCCCGCCGGCACCCCCCGCCCGGCCCGGGTCGCGCCGCGGGCGTGGGACGCCAAGGACGTCGTCTCGCCCTGACCGCGTCGTCGCGGCCCGACTCCACTAGCGTGCGCGGCGATGACCGAGCGCGATGCCGTGACCCCCGACCCCGACCTGCTCGCCCGCCTGGCCGCCCTCGCGGTCCGCGTCGGCGCCAACCTCCAGCCGGGGCAGGTGCTCGCCGTCAACGGCCAGGTCGGCGGCCACGAGCCGCTGGTGCGGGCGATCGCCGCCGAGGCCTACCGCGCGGGCGCGAAGTACGTCGACGTCAACTGGTTCGACCCGCTGATCAAGCGCGCGCGGCTGGAGCTGTCGGCCGAGGACGACCTGGACTTCGTCCCGCCGTGGCTCGGCGCGCGGGTCGAGGCGCTGGGGGCGGCGCGCGCGGCGAACATCTCGCTCGTCGGCCAGGTGCGCCCGGGGGCCTACGCGGACATCGACCCCGCCCGGATCGGTCGCGACCAGCTGCCCGCGCTGCGCCAGACCGCCGAGGTCATCAACCGCCGCGAGCTGAACTGGACGGTCGTCCCGGCGCCGAACGCCGGCTGGGCCCAGCACGTGCGTCCCGGGCTCGACGCCGGCGAGGCGCTGCGGCTGCTCGAGCAGGACATCCGCACGGTCTGCCGGCTCGACGAGGACGACCCGGTGGAGGCCTGGCGCGCGCGGGCGGTCGAGCTGCAGGCCAGCGCGGCCCGGCTCAACGCCCACGGCTTCGACGCGATCCGGCTGCAGGGCCCCGGCACCGACCTGACCGTCGGGCTGCTGCCGTCGTCGCGGTTCATCGCCGCCGGGATGGACACGATCGGCGGGATCGCCCACCAGGCGAACGTGCCGACCGAGGAGGTCTTCACCACCCCCGATCCGGCCCGAGTCGACGGCGTGGTCCGCGCCACCAAGCCGCTGACCCTCGGCGGGACCACCGTCGACGGGATCGAGGTCGAGTTCGCCGGCGGCGAGGTCGTCCGGGTCGACGCGACGACCGGGGCGGACGTCCTGCGCGGCTGGATCGAGCGCGACGCCGGCGCCCGTCGGCTGGGCGAGCTGGCGCTGGTCGACGGCGACGGCCGGGTCGGCCGGACCGGGACCGTCTTCCACGAGACGCTGCTGGACGAGAACGCCGCCAGCCACCTGGCGCTCGGCTCGGCGTACCTGATGTGCCTGGCCGACGAGGCCGACCACGAGCGGGCCAACCGCTCGGCGATCCACGTCGACTTCATGGTCGGCTCGCCGGACGTGTCCGCGATCGGCGTCGCGGCCGACGGCAGCGAGACGCCGGTGCTGGTGCAGGGCGCCTGGCAGGGCTGAGCGGCGACCGCGGCGACCGGCGCCGGCCGGGGCACGTCGCCGTCTCGTTCGTCCGCCGACGCCGTGCCAGCGCGCCGTCGCGGTCCCTATCCTGGCGCCATGGACGACGACGGCGACGTGATCGGCTTCAAGGTGCTGCGACGCGGCACCGTGGTCCGCTCGGCCGACGGCGTCGAGATCGGGACGGTCCGCCGGGTCGACGAGATCGTCCGCGAGCACCTCTTCGACGGGATCGTGATCGACACCGCCGACGGCAAGCGGTTCATCGACGCGCCCGAGGTCGCCCGGATCCAGGAGCGCGCGGTGACCGCCACGTTCCCCGCCGCCGAGGCCGACCAGCACCTGCAGCCGGTCGGGTCGCGGGTCGCCGCGATCGCCCAGAACACCACCACGGCGCGGCGGCTGAAGCGCCTCTCCGACCGGGCGCGCGACGCCTGGGACCGCCGCTGACCGTCAGCCGGCCCGGTCGGACCCGGCCGGTGCCAGCATCGCCGCCAGGCCCCGCTGGAAGGCGGCGATCGCGCGCTGCAGGGACGGGCCGTCGCCGCGCTCGAGGAACTCCAGCAGCAGGCCGCGGACGCCCGCGACGACCAGCACCGACAGCGTCTCCTCGTCGACCAGCAGCCGCTCGCGCGTGCCCGGCACCCGGTCCAGCCAGGCCGGCACCAGCGCCTTGAAGTCGTCGATCACGGCGGTCGCCGCGGGCCGCAGGCGCTCGTCGAGGGCAGCCTCGGAGACGACGCCGAAGTAGGCCGCGATCAGCACCCGGTCGGAGGTGAAGCCGTCCCAGAGCCCGGAGACGCCGGCCCCGAGCGCCGCGACCGGGTCGTCCTGCTGCTCGATCGCCTCGCGCACCTGGGCGACCAGCCGCTCGCCGATCCGGCGCACCATCAGGTCGATCAGGTGCGTTCGGGTGGCGAAGTAGTAGAGGACCATCCGCTTCGTGACGCCGGCCTCCTTGGCGACCCGGCCGACCGACGTCGCGGCGTACCCGTGGTGGGCGACGGAGCGCAGGGCGGCGTCGAGGATCGCGTCCGACTGCCGCAGGCCCTTGCGGGTCGGCGGCGGCGACGTCCGCGACAGCGCCGGCCGCGCCGGCGGGGCGGCCCGGGGCGGCTCGGCGGGCGACCCCGGCGCAGCGGCGCCGGGGCGCTCCGTGTCGGGGGCGCGATCGGTCACGCCCCCAGCCTAGAGCCGCCGCGACCGACGGTGGCCGCCGGTCACCGCTGCGCGAGGCCCGCCCGGCGAACTATGCGTACCGAGCGGTACGAACCATGCTACGGTCCCGTAGGAAAGAGCGGACCGAACGGTTCGTTCCCGCTCGCTCCCTTCCGGCCGCGGCCTCGGCGCCGCGCCCCGGAGCGCACCAAGGAGACGCCGATGACCCCGCCCGCCGCGACCGCCACCGCCCCGACCGCCACCGCCGTCCCGCCGGCCGACCCGACCGCCGCTCCGCTGCCGCCCGGACCGCGGGGGCGCGCGATCGGCCGCTGGCTGCTGCGGCTGCAGGAGCAGGAGGGGCCGCTGGAGTTCCTCGACCTGATGGCCCACCGCTACGGCGACGTGGCGATGTTCCACACCCCGCGGCAGAAGGTCGCCGTGGTCCGCGGCCCCGAGGCGGTCCGCCACGTGCTCGTCGCGAACCAGGACCTCTACGGCAAGTCCAACCAGTACGAGCTGCTGGAGCCGGTCCTCGGCAAGGGCCTGGTGACCAGCGGCGGCGAGCTCTGGCAGCGCCAGCGCAAGCTCGTGCAGCCGATGTTCGCCAAGCGCCACCTGGTGCCGTTCGCCGACCACATGGCCGCCGCGGCCGGCAGCGCGCTCGACGACTGGGAGCGCGACCTGCCGGACGGCGCCGGGGTCGAGGTCGCGTCGCAGATCCTCCACATCGGCCTCGACACCGTCGGCCGGGCGCTGGTCGGGACCGACTTCACCGGCCACGCCGAGCCGTTCGGCCAGGCGCTCGGCAACGCCCTCCACCAGGCCGGCGCCGTCGGCCGCTCGGCGACGGTCGCGATCGGGCAGTACGCGCCCGGCGTCGGCATCCAGCGCGCGGCCCGGCTCGGCCACCCGCGCCGCTGGGCCAGCGGGATGGACTCGGCCGCGGTCCTGCTGTCGACCGTCGACGCCCTGATCGACGAGCGGCTGACCCACGGCCACGGCGACCGCGACGACCTGCTGAAGCTGCTGATGGAGGCCCGCGACGAGCAGTCGGGCGAGCCGATGAGCCGCGAGCAGGTCCGCGACGAGCTGATGACCTTCGTCGCCGCGGGCCACGAGACGACCGCCCACGGCCTGGCGTGGATGTACTACCTGCTGTCCCAGAACCCGGTCGCGCGCGAGCGGATGGAGCAGGAGGTCGACGAGACCCTCGGCAGCGACGTCCCGACCGCCGAGGACGCCGAGCGGCTGCCGTGGACGACCGCCTGCTTCCAGGAGGCGATGCGGATCTACCCGCCGGTCTGGCACGTCCAGCGCGTGGCGCTCCGGGACGACCTGCTCGGCGGCTACCGGATCCCGGCGGGGACGCTGATCCTGGTCTCGATCTGGTCGACCCACCGCGACCCGAAGGTCTGGGAGAACCCGGCCGGCTTCGACCCGCGGCGCTGGCTCGGCGACGCCCCCAAGCAGCGCTCCCGCTTCTCCTACCTGCCGTTCGGCGGCGGCCGCCGGATCTGCGTCGGGCAGGGCTTCGCGATGATGAACGCGACGATCCTGGCGGCGATGATCGCCCAGCGCTTCCGCTTCGACTTCGTACCCGGATCGCGGATCGTGCTCGATCCGACGGTGACGATCCGGCCGCTGCACGGGATCCCGATGACGATCCACCGCCGCTGAGCGCTCGGCGGGGGCGAACGTCGTCGTACGCGCGCGCTCGGTACCCTCGTCGTTCTCCAGGAGAGGTGCCGGAGCGGTTGAACGGGCACGACTGGAAATCGTGTAACGGGGAAACTCGTTCGGGGGTTCGAATCCCCCTCTCTCCGTCGTTGGAACGCTATTCGAGCCCCGGTCCTGAATTTCAGGGTCGGGGTTCAATGCTCCTAGCCAGTTGTAGGGGACGTCCCACGCGGCCGTCCGGGCCGGGCCGTCGTGCCGTTCAGGGGCCGTCCGGGCGCGTTTCGCCGGGCCTGGGCGGCTTCGCGGGCAGCCCTGACGAGGAGGCTCTGGTCGTCGTGGAGAGCCGCGGTTGGCACTCGATGTGCGTGTCGTCGGGGTCGGGCTGGATCACCAGGATGTGATCGAACGTGCCCTGGTTTGCGAGTCGTCGTTGGGTCGGGGTCATCGTCGCGTAGCTGGTGGACTGGTCGAGCAGGACCAGGGCGCGCGGGCTCGGGATCCCTGCGAGCGAACTGCTGACGGGGATTGAGTAGCGCCTTCGTGCGCCGTCCGGTCGCGATCAGTCGGGTACCACTGAGAGCTTGGGTCCTTCGTCGGGACCGGAACTGTGGCCGCCACCGGGCACTCGGGTGAGGACGAGCCCGAACATGATGTGGTTCAGTTCCTCTACCGGTGTGTTGAGGTTTCGCGAGATATCGACGGTGGCCACGCCCTGTTGACGAAGCGCGCCCAGGACCTTGGCGAGGAGTTGCGAGGTTTCGCGTGGGATCTTGTTCGGCTCGTTGGTGCGGTAGCCGAGCTTCGACATCTCGATCATCAGCGTGCGGGCGTGCCATTCGCTGAGGAGTCCCACGGTTCGCATGCGGTAGGCCAGCGCCACCGCGGATACGTTCCAGCGTCGCTTGGCCTCAACGATCGCTGATACCGAGGGGAACCTCGGGGCGCTGGCGAGCACGCTTCGCTCGGGCATGAGGAACGCCGAGGCGAAGCGCTTGGCGTCGTCCTCTGCCTGGCGCGCGTCTTCGCGGCGTTGTGCGTCGGCATCGTCGGAATCCGGGTTGCCCGCGGTGCTCCAGAAGTGCATCACGAGGTGGCTCAGTTCGTGGGCGGCGTCCATCCTGGCGTGCTCGGCGGATTTCATGGTGTTGAGGAAGACGTACGGCGTCTGGTTGCGCCAGAACGGGTTGGCGAGGTAGCTGGTGATCGGCCAGCGCACCGCCCGCCACGACGGATCGTCGGCGATGTGCTGCTGGCCCCACACCAGCGCCTTCGACGCCAACCAAGGGTCAAACGGCGTGGCGTGGCGATGGCGCACCGACACCATGACCGCCCCGATCGACCGCTCGAGCAGCTCCCGATCACCGGACCGCACCGCTGCGCGCATGCCGGCGTAGCCCAGGGCGACGGCGCCGTAGGAGTCGACCGGCCAGCCACCGATCGAGTCCCGCGGACGACCCTCCTCATCCACCGAACTGAGCGAGGCCGCCACGGCCCGATCCGTCCAGGCCCGGATCCCGGCTGACGTCTCCGCCGCCCCGGAGCGAGCGGCGCTGACCGGCAGCCCGGCGAGCGCCAACAGAAGCTACGAAGGCAGCCACGCCCCGTCGACGCCTACGATCGACCACCACAGAACACAGTATCGTGTGCAGCCTAGCCAGGTCGCCCGTCGAGCCGCCGCACTACACCTCTGTGATCGTCGCGAACCGCGTCGCCGCGCGAGACGGCACGACGAAGGCGCCGTGGCGATACGCCAGCCCGGCCCGGACGAGCGCACCGATCGCGTTCGTCGCCTCGTCTCGTGGCCCGAACTCGTCCGAGGCATCGGCGACCTCCCGCACGACCTCCTCGATGGTCAGGTGGATCGGCAGGCAGTCCAGCAGGCGCAGCAGCACCGCCCGCTCGACCTGATCGGTCGACACGCGCGAACGATCCGACGGGCTACGCCCATCAGGCATGGGAGACCTCGCTTCTCCTGTGCAGCCCCGGACGGCGACCGCTATCGCTGTCCGGGGCGCTTCTTGGCTACGACGCCGGCGACCGTAGACGCGAGGCGGGCGAGTGGGCAAGGCGGGCGGGTCGGGCGAGGTGGGCGGCACGTGGCGGTCCCGTTCATGGCCTCGGACGTCCGTCCGCTTCGTTGGTTGCGGTTGTCGCCGTACACGGATACGTTTGGCCGATGCCAGCGTCCCGCTTATGGTCATCAGGAGCTTTGCCAGGGGTTCGCGGCCACGGTCGGTTGCGATCGTGCTCGCCACGACCAGCGTCGCGTTGCTGGCGCCGGCCAGCGCCCTGGCGTGGGATGCCGGCGTTGACGGCTCGACGCTGCGGATCACCGCGGCGGCGGGTGAGGCCAACCGCGTCAATGTCGATGTGGCGCCGGGCGGGAACCTGATCGTCAGCGACGAGGCCGGGCCGGTCACCACGCTTGGCGGTGGGTGTTCGGATCCCGACGGGGAGGGCACCGCGACCTGTGCGCGGGCGGGCGTCACGCGAATTGTCTTCGACAGCGGGGACCTGGACGACACCACTAGTTGTAGGTCCTAAGGACGTTGTTCCATCCGGGGTGCTCCG
>NZ_AGUD01000227.1 GCF_000240225.1 Patulibacter medicamentivorans | reverse complement strand
GCGAGCGTCGCGGCGGCGCTCGCGGCGACCGTCGTCGGGACGCCCGAGCCGCGGCTGGGCGACCGCGAGGAGCTGGCCGACCTGGCCTGCGACGCGCTCTGCGACCTGGTCGCGGCCTACGCGCTGGCCGGCGCGGGCTGGTTGCTGGTGGTCGAGTCGGCGGCCGGCGAGGCGTTCCTCGGCGCGGACGGCGCCGCCCGTGCGCGCGGTCCGCTGCTGCAGGCGGCCGAGGACGCGAGGATCCACGGGATCGCCCTGCGCCCGCCGGCCGCGGACGGCGTCGCCGACGCCGATGCGCACGTCCACGTCCCGGCCGAGGTCTGGGCCGGCGCGCCGACCACGTTCGGCGACCGGTTCGCGCCGTTCGTCGCCGCCGCCGGGCCCGACGGCCTGCTGCTCAGCGACGGGCCGATCCCGGCCGACGCGCCGCACGAGAACCTGCGGGCCGGCCGCGCGCTGGTGACCGCCGCCTGACCGCCGGGCGGGGCGGGGCGGGCTCAGCGCCCGGTGCGCTTGGCGGTCCACGGGTTCTTGCGCGTGCAGGACCCGATGTCGTAGTCGATGACGCCGCCGGTGACGCGC
Organism: Patulibacter medicamentivorans; assembly: GCF_000240225.1. Taxonomy (GTDB): domain Bacteria; phylum Actinomycetota; class Thermoleophilia; order Solirubrobacterales; family Solirubrobacteraceae; genus Patulibacter; species Patulibacter medicamentivorans. The sequence continues at coordinate 53,691 of NZ_AGUD01000227.1, read as the reverse complement.
GTTCCCCGCAGCCGGCCGCTGACCGTCAGCTTCAGCGGCTTGCCGTCGCGGGTCGTGCGGACGGCGCCGCGGAAGCGCCCGTCGCGCTTGATCGTCGTCGTCGGCAGGGTGACCGTGACGGTCATGACGTACGGGTCGTAGTTGCAGACGGCGGTGAAGGTCGCCTTCCAGCCGCTCAGGCGACGACCGTCGCGGCTGACCTTGAAGCTGACCGGCCCGCTGTCGATCGCCAGGTCGGCGGTCAGGCTGCCGCGGTAGCGCCCGTCCGGGTCCTTGGTGGCGGCGCCGACCGGCGTCGCGAGGACGGCGGCGGCGAGACCGGCGAGTGCGAGCGCGCCGAGCGACGAGCTGGGACGGGACATCGGGGAACCTCCGGGGGGAACGGACGCCGCGGCACCCGGCCGGGCGGGGGTGGGCGCCACGATACCGCCGGCGCGCCACCGACCGGGCCGGTTCGCGTCAGCCGTCGGCGTCGCCGCCGAACAGCGGCCGGCCGCGTCGCAGCAGGTCCAGCAGCGGTCCGCGCAGGTTGCGCAGGCCGTCGAGGTCGTCGAGGGCCAGGCGCGCGGTCACCATCGTGCTGATCGCCGCCACCAGCGCCTCGCAGGCGAACCGCTGCTCGGCGGTGCGGGCGTCGAGCGCGCTGGCGACCAGGTCGACGAAGCCGGCCTGGATCTCGATCCGGCGGGCGAGGGCGGCGGGGCCGGCCGCGTAGACCTCGATCAGGAAGAGGCGGGCGAACGCCGGCTCCGACGCGAGCCCCTCGAGGTAGGCACCGAGCAGCTGCTCGATCCGCTGGTCGGCGGGGGGCTCGGGATCGTCGGGCCCCGGGGCGGCGAGACCGCTGGCGGCGCCGATCTGGGCCAGCAGCAGCTCGACGGCGCGGTCGTAGGCGCTGGTGAAGCAGTCCTCCTTCGACGAGAACTGCTCGTAAAAGGTCTCGCGCGAGACGCCGGCGCGACGGATGATCTGCGCGACGGAGGTGCCGACGTAGCCGTTCTCGGCCATCGCGTCGGCCATCGCCAGCAGGATCCGGTCGCGCTGCGAGCGCACGACCTCCTCGCGGCTGAGGCCGTGGCGCCCGCGCGGCAGCTGGCTGCGGACCTCAGCCACGACGGGACCACGGCGGTCGTCGCGGCTGATCCGGCTGGATCCTGAGCGTGTTGAGCACGGTCGCAAGCATGTCGTAGTGGCCGACCAGCATGCAGAGCTCGATCGCCTCGCGCTCGTCGAGCGTGCCGCGCAGCGCCGCCCAGGCCTCGTCGTCGAGGTCGCGATCGGCCAGCAGCCGGTCGGCCGTCTGCAGCAGCAGCCGCTCGCGGGGGCCCCAGCCGGCGGCCTGGGGTCCTTCGACGACCCGCCGGACGTCGGCCGGGCCGAGGCCGGCGCGGCGCCCGAGCCGGACGTGGTGCTCGAACTCGTACCGCGAGCCGCGGAGGTGCGCGACCCGCAGGATCACCAGCTCGGTCTCGCGCCGCGGCAGCAGGCCGCCCGGCATCAGCCGGCCGGCGAAGCGCAGCCAGCCGCGGAACAGCTTGCGGTGGCGCCCGAGGGTCAGGAACAGGTGCGGGGCGCGGGTGCCGGTGACGACGCCCGCGACCTGGGACAGGGCCCAGACCGGCAGGCCGACGTCTCGACGACCGCCGGGGTGGATCCGCGGGCCGGCGCTGGACGGTTGCTGACCGGTGCGCGAGGATCCGCTGGTGCTGGGCATGCCGGCACGGTAGCATCTGCGAACAGTGGTGTTCGCAGAGCGCCCGTCGGGATCCGCGCCCAGCGCGGAGCGCCGCCGGAGCGACGCAGGGCCACGACCCCGGAGCCCCATCTCCGGGACCCCTCGTCGCTGCGCGCGGGACTCGGGGGATTCCCGTGCGCGGCCCCTGGGTCGGTGGCGCAGACGCGCCGCCGACCCGGGGCGGGGAGGAGGAGTCGCCCCGGGCCGGCGACGAGGGAGGGCGGCGACGCCGATCGTGGAAATTGGACGCCGCCTCGCTCTCCGTCGCGGGGGATCCGTCGCCGGACCCCCGGTGGGACCTCACCCGGATCGGCCGAACGGCCCCCGGGATCGGCCCCTCAGACCAGCGCGCCGGTCGATCCGCCGTCGAGCACGAAGGCTTCGGCGGTGGAGAACCGGCTGCGGTCCGAGGCCAGGAACAGGACCAGGCGGGCGACCTCCTCGGCGGTGCCCATCCGACCCTGCTTCGCGTTGATGACGTCCTCGATCGGCATCCCGATCGCGGCGCTCAGCTCGTCGGCGTGGTCGCGGACCAGCTGGGTGTCGATGAAGCCGGGGCAGACGGCGTTCACCCGCACTCCGTGGTCGCGCAGCTCCAGCGCCAGGGTCTTGGAGAGCGAGATCACGCCGGCCTTCGCCGCCGCGTAGGTCCCGATCAGCGGCGATCCCCGGAGCCCGGTGATCGAGGCCATGTTGATGATCGAGCCACCGCCCCGCGGAGCCATCTGGATCGCGGCCTCGCGGGCGGTCAGGAAGACGCCGTCGAGGTTGATCTCCATCAGCCCGCGCCAGTCCGCCAGCGACGTCTCCGTCAGCGGCTTCACGAACGCGACGCCGGCGTTGGCGACGACGACGTCCAGCCGCCCGTGCTGCTCGGCGGTGTCGGCGATCACCTGCTTGACCTGGGCCTCGTCGCGGACGTCGAGCGTCACGTCGGTGCCCTGGATGTCGGTGCGGACCACGGTCGCGCCCTCGCTCGCCAGCGCGTCGGAGACCGCCGCGCCCAGGCCCTGGGCGGCGCCGGTGACCAGCGCGACCCGTCCTTCCAGCTCACCGCTCACAGGAGACCAGCCACCAATCCACCGTCGAGGACGTACTGCGACCCGGTCGTGAACGACGAGTCGTCCGAGGCCAGGAACGCGACCATCTCGGCGACCTCGGCCGCCGTGCCGATCCGGCCCTGCTTGACCTTCAGGACCTCGCCGAACGGCATCCCGACCGCGGCCTCGAACGGCGAGACCAGCCGGTCGACCATCGCGGTGTCGATGAAGGCGGGGCAGACCGCGTTGACGCGGATGTTGGCCGCCTTCAGCTCGATCGCCGCGACCTCGGTCAGCCGCACGACCGCGCCCTTCGACGCGCAGTAGGCGCCGAGCAGCGGCGCGCCGCCGATCCCGGCGACCGAGGCCATGTTCACGATCGACCCGCCGCCGGCCTCCGCCAGCGCCGGCACCGCGGCCTTGATCCCGAGGAAGACGCCCGTGACGTTGATCTTCATCAACGCGTCGAACTCCTCCTCGGTGGTCTCGGTCAGCGGCTTGCCGATCTCGATCCCGGCGTTGTTGACCATCACGTCGAGGCCACCGAACGACGACCGCGCGACGTCGATCGTCTCGGCGATCTGGGCGGCGACGGTCACGTCGCAGGTCGCGGCGACCGCGTTCGGGCCGAGCGCGGCGGCGGCCTCGGCGGCCCCGTCGCCGTCGCGGTCGGAGACCACGACCTTGGCGCCCTGGGCGATGAACAGCTCAGCGGTCGCGCGGCCGAGGCCGGCGGCCGCGCCGGTGATCACGGCGCGCTTGCCGCTCAGGTCGGAGATCACGTGCCGTGCCTCCTCTGCCGCTGCCCGGAGCGCTCGGCGCTCCGCGCACGGCGAACGTGCGGGGTGTCCATGTGCTTCCTCCTCCTCGTGCTGACAGGACCCGGGACGGTGGCGCTGGACGCCCGCGCCGTCCCGGCAGGACGACCGTATCCGCGGCCTCCGGGGGCGTCGCTGGGCCTCGGCGCCACGCCCCGCGGCGCCCGGTGTGGTGCGGGCACACGAGGCCCGCCGGCGCCGCTCGGGAACGGCCCGCGGGGCGCGCGTCCCACCCCAGCGGAAGGCCGATTCCTCCCTCCGGCCGACGGCGGGCGCGGGACGCGGAGGCGCGGTCGTCGCGGTTCGGGGCGCTTGGTCCTCCGGAGCGGCGAGCGCCGGCCGCGGCCGTCAGTCCAGGGCCCGCAGCAGCCGGTCGAGGTCCTGCTCGTCGTTCCAGGCCCCGACCGAGGCCCGCACCCGGTCGCTGCCCGGCAGGTCGCGGACGACCACGCCGGCCGCCGCCAGCGCGGCGACCGTCGCCGCCGGGTCAGCCTCGCTCCAGGCGACCAGGGTCGTGCGACCGCGCGGGGCCACCGTCCGCCCGCGCGCGGCGAGCCCGTCCGCCAGCTGCTGCGCCAGATCGGCGGCCCGCTCGTGGAGCGCCGGCCAGCCGTGCTCGTCGAGCACGTCGAACGCCGCAAGCGCGGCCGCGGCGGCCTCGCCCGAGGTGGTGACCGCGTCGTGGGCGCGGGCGTCCGGCCACGGCCGCGCGGCGAGCCCGGCGGCGGGGTCCGACAGGTTGAGGTAGGTCGGGCCCGGGGCCCGCAGCCGCGCCTGCCAGGCCGGGTCGATCCACAGGAACCCGGTGCCGATCGGACCGCACAGCCACTTCTGGCCGGCCGCGGCGTAGAACGCGCAGCCGAGCGCGGCGACGTCGACGGGGATCGCGCCGGCTCCCTGCGCGCCGTCGATCAGCACCGGCACCTCGTCGCGCAGCTCGGCCAGGGCGCTCGGCGCCAGGGTCCCGTCGGTCCAGCGCACGTGCGAGCAGGCGACCAGGCGCGTGCGCTCGTCGACGGCCTCGACGATCCGCTCGAGCGGCACGGTCCGGATCCGGACGTCGTGCTGGCGGGCGAGCGCGGCCAGCGGCCCGAGCAGGCCGGGGTGCTCCTGCTCGGCCGTCAGGACCTCGTCGCCGGCGTGCCACTCGAGCCCCTGCAGCACCCGCACCATCCCCTCGGAGGTCGCCGTCGTCAGTGCCACGTCCTCGGGCTCGCCGCCGACCAGCGCGGCGTAGCGCCGGCGCCGCGCGTCCTGCGTGTGGCCGGTGGCGACGAAGTGGTCGTGGGTGCGGCCGTGCTGCTCGGCCTGGTGGACGACCCCGGCCGCGGCGGCCGAGGAGGCGCGGGGCAGGGGCCCGCAGGTCCCGGCGTTGAGATAGGCCACCTCGCGCAGGACGGGGAACTCGGCGCGCAGCTGGGCGGGGTCCATCGGCCGAGCATACGAGGAGCGCGCGACGGCCCGAGAGCCATCTCCGTGTCCCGTTCCTCGCGGCGGGCTCGAACCGGCCCTCGGTCGTCCGTCCCGCCGCGGGGCACGGAGCCCGGCGCTCGCATACCCTTGGCCTCGCTATGCAGGTGACGCTTCCCGACGGCAAGGCTCTCGATCTCCAGGACGGGGCCACGGGCGCGGACGCCGCCGCCGCCATCGGGCCCGGTCTCGCGCGGGCCGCGCTGGCGATCGTCGTCGACGGCGAGCAGCGCGACCTGGGGCGTCCGCTGCCGGACGGGGCGGTGATCGGGATCGTCACCGACCGCTCCGACGAGGCGCTCGAGCTGATCCGCCACGACACGGCGCACGTGCTGGCGGCGGCGATCCTCGACCTGTACCCGGGGACGAAGATCGCGATCGGCCCGCCGATCGAGAACGGCTTCTACTACGACTTCGAGTTCCCCGAGGGCGTCGTCCTCAACGACGGCGACTTCGCGGCGATCGAGGCCAGGATGGCCGAGCACGTCGCCGCCGACGAGCCGTTCGTGCGCCAGGACGTGACCGTGGCCGAGGCGCTGGAACGCTTCCGGGCCGAGGACCAGCCGTACAAGGTCGAGCTGATCGAGGACCTGGTCAGGAACGCGCCGGCCGACGCGCCGGTCGAGACCGTCTCGCTCTACACCAACGGCCCCTTCACCGACCTCTGCCGCGGCCCGCACGCGCCGACCACCAAGCGGATCGGCGCCTTCAAGCTGCAGTCGCTGGCCGGCGCCTACTGGCGCGGCGACTCCGACCGCCAGCAGCTGGTGCGGATCTACGGCACCGCGTTCTTCAAGCGCAAGGACCTCGAGGCGCACCTCGAGCGGCTCGAGCTGGCCCGCCAGCGCGACCACCGCAAGCTCGGCAAGGAGCTGGGGCTCTACCACTTCAGCGAGGCCGCGCCCGGCTCCGCCTTCTGGACCCCGGCCGGGACCCGGATCTTCAACGACCTCGTCGGCCTCAGCCGCGAGATGGGCGAGCCGCGCGGCTACACCGAGGTCAAGACCCCGCAGCTGTTCGACAGCTCGCTGTGGAAGACCTCCGGCCACTGGGACAAGTACCGCGACGACATGTTCCTGACCTCGACCGGCGACGCGGCGACCGCGGCCGAGGAGGGGCGCGCGATCGAGCCGAACATGGGCTTCAAGCCGATGAACTGCCCGGGCCACTACGAGCTGTACCGGCAGACCCGCTGGAGCTACCGCGACCTGCCCGTGCGCTTCAGCGAGCCGGGGCTGCTGCACCGCAACGAGCTGTCCGGCGCCCTGCACGGCCTGCTGCGCGTGCGCCAGTTCTGCCAGGACGACGCGCACCTGTTCGTCACCGAGGAGCAGATCCAGGACGAGGTCACCGCCTGCCTGAAGTTCGCCCAGGACACCTACCGGCTGTTCGGGTTCTCGGAGGAGGACTTCTCCTACGAGCTGTCGACCCGGCCCGAGAACCGCCTCGGCTCCGACGAGCTGTGGGACAAGGCCGAGGGCGACCTGCAGCGCGCGCTGGAGGCCAACGGGCTGGCCTACACGGTGCACGAGGGCGACGGCGCCTTCTACGGGCCGAAGATCGACATCCAGTTCCACGACTCGCTCGGGCGCTCGTGGCAGCTGGGCACGGTCCAGATCGACTACCAGGCCCCCGAGCGCTTCGACCTGACCTACACCGGCGCCGACAACGCCGAGCACCGCCCGGTCGTCCTGCACCGCGCGCTGCTGGGCTCCTACGAGCGCTTCATCGGGATCCTGCTCGAGCACACCGGCGGCGAGCTGCCGTTCTGGCTGCAGCCGGTCCACCTGACGCTGCTGACCGTGTCGGACCGCCACGCCGACGCCGCCCACCGGATCGCCGCCACGCTCAAGGCGGCGGGCCTGCGGGTCGCGATCGACGACCGGACCGAGACCGTCGGCCGCAAGATCCGCGAGACCGAGCTGGCGAAGGTGCCCCTGATGGCCGTGATCGGCGACCGCGAGGCCGACGAGGACGTCCTGACCCTGCGCCACCACGGCGGTGCCGAGGACGACGCGGCCGCGGTCGCCGAGATCGCGGCGACCCTCGGCGGCAAGCTGCGGGAGCGCGCCCTGCGCTGAGCGCCGGCCAACGCGGCCGCCGGATCGGCCGATGGAGGGAGGAAGTTCGGCCCAAGGGCCAATGGCGCGTTGGCGCTCTTGGCGGCTACGGTCGGGATCGTCGTGGGGACGCGCGCGGAACGACCGCGGGCGGCGCCCCGCCGATCGTCTCGCCACAGGAGCGCCACCGTGGGTCTCTCGTACGCCGCGCTGCTCACCCGCAGCGCCTCCAACCACCCCTCACGCGTCGCCGTCCGCCTGGACGACCGCACGCTGACCTACGCCGAGCTGGACGATGCCGCCGGCCGGATGACGACGCTGCTGCGCGAGCGCGGGATCGCTCCCGGCGACGCCGTCGCGCTGATGCTGCCGAACCTGCCCGAGTTCGTGATCGCCTACTGGGGCATCCTGCGGGCCGGCGGCGTGGTGATCCCGATGAACCCGCTGCTGCGCTCGCGCGAGATCGGGTACTTCCTCGCCGACTCGAGCGCCAGGGCGTTCATCCACCTGGCCGGCGCCGAGGAGCCCGACCCCGACGCCGACGTGCGCCTGGCGGCCCGCTGGACCGTCGGTGGCGATCCCGCCGGCGCCGACGATCTCTCGCTGGCCCTGGCCGGCGCCGCGTCGACCGCCGAGGTGCTCGCCCGCGGCGCCGACGACCCCGCCGTCGTGCTCTACACCAGCGGCACCACCGGGACCCCGAAGGGCGCGGTCCTGACGCAGTCGAACCTGGCGTGGAACGCGCACGTGATCTCGACCGAGCTGCTGACGGAGACCTGCGAGGACGTCGTCTTCGGCGCCTTGCCGCTGTTCCACAGCTTCGGCCAGGTGGTCGGGATGGGCGCGGCGATCCAGAGCGGCGCCGAGCTGACGCTGATGACCCGCTTCACGCCCGAGGCGGCGCTCGAGGTGATGGAGCGCGACGGCGTCAGCGTCCTGCCGGCGGTGCCGACGATGTTCAACGCGCTGCTCAACGCGCCCGACGCGCGGCCCGAGCGGCTGGCGTCGCTGCGGGTCTGCATCAGCGGCGGCGCGGCGATCCCCGTCGAGGTCCTGACCGGATTCCAGGAGCACTACGCCTGCACCGTGCTCGAGGGCTACGGGCTCTCGGAGACCTCGCCGGCGGCGTCGTTCAACCATCCCGACCGGCCGAGCAAGCCGGGCTCGATCGGCACGCCGATCACCGGCGTCCAGATGCGGGTCGTGGACCCCGAGGGCCGGGTGCCGGAGAGCGGCGGCGTGGGGGAGATCCAGATCCGCGGCCACAACGTCACCAGCGGCTACCTTGGGCGGCCGGACGCGACCGCCGAGGCGATCGACGAGCACGGCTGGTTCTCGACCGGCGACCTCGGCTACGTCGACGAGGACGGCTACTTCTTCATCGTCGACCGCAAGAAGGACCTGATCATCCGCGGCGGCTACAACGTGTACCCGCGCGAGGTCGAGGAGGTCCTCTACGAGCACCCGTCGGTGCTCGAGGCCGCCGTCGTCGGGATGCCGCACGACGAGCTGGGCGAGGAGATCGCGGCCGTGGTCGCCGTCAAGCCGGGGGCGACCTTCGACGCCGACGCGCTGCGCGACCACGTCAAGCAGCGGATCGCCGCCTACAAGTACCCGCGCGTGGTGATCGAGACCGACGCGCTGCCGAAGGGGCCGACCGGCAAGATCCTCAAGCGCGAGATCTCGATCGCGTCGTTGACCGCCGGCGCCGCCTGAGCGGCGGCCGGGGCGGAGCTCGCGGCTCCGTCCCGGCGCCCTTCGGCGCTGACGGCGTCCGCGTGACCGCGTCCCATCGGCGCCCCGGCGGCGGCTCCCGGTCCCTGTCGTCCCGGCCTGGCGAGCTGGTCGCTCGTGGGATCTCGTCCCTGCGCGCCCGCGGGCAGCGGTGATCACACCATCGAAACAGCCGTCCGGCCAGCGGCTAGCGTCGGCTCGACCGGATCAGGGGAGGGCCTGTCGATGGGCATCGAGCTCGCATCGCCGACCAAGCGCGCCAAGTGGGACGACCCGGAGATCCGGCGGCGTCGCGACGCCGCGCTCGAGCACCGGATCGTCGAGGCGCTCGACCGGGCGCGGCTGCTGACCGACGTCCCGTCGTGGACCGCGGGCCAGGGCGGTGAGCACATCGAGGGCGTCGAGCGCTATCTCGATGCCGCCGTGGGCGAGGTCCTCGACCGCGTCCGCGGCGACGGGGTCGGGATGTCGAAGGCCGAGCTGGTGCTGGCCTGCGAGCTGGCCGTCGAGCTGCAGCGGCTGCGTCAGCAGCACCAGGAGGGCCGGGTCCGCCAGCGCCTGCTGGCGCTGACCGCGATCAGCGACAGCCTCAACCGGCCGCGCGGCGAGGCCAGCCTGACCCGGCTGCTGCAGCGGGCCGCCGAGGAGGCATGCACCGCCTGCGGCTTCGATCGCGCGATGCTGTTCCGCGTCGACGGGTCGCTGCTGGTGATCGAGTCGACCCACTTCAACGGCCACCCGGTGTGGGCCTCGGACTGCCACCGCCACGCGGTCGAGCACCCGCTGGAGCTGGATCCCGAGCGGCTCGAGACCGAGATGCTGCGCCGCAAGGCGGCCGCGCTGATGACCGACCCGATGGACGATCCGCGCGCCTGGAAGCCGATCATCCACAAGGTCGAGACCGCCGGCTACGTCGCGGTGCCGCTGCTCGCCGACGGGCGGGTGATCGCCACGATCCACGCCGACACGCACTTCAGCGGCCGGGTCGTGGACGCGCTCGATCGCGACGCGATGTCGGCCTTCGCCGCCGGCCTCGGCTACGCGCTCGAGCGCGCCGTGCTGGTCCACCGGCTGGAGGCCCAGCGCGACGCCGTGCGCGAGATGGTCCGCGCGACCGAGGTCAGCGTCGCCCAGCTGTGCGAGGAGGAGATCAGCCTCGCCGGCCGCGACGGCCGAGGGCGGGGGACGCGCGAGCTCGGCGGCGCGGGAGCGGCCGGCGGCGGCCCGGCGCCGTCCCGGGTCCATGCCGGGTCGCGGCTGCACGAGCTGCTGACGCGGCGCGAGCTGGAGGTTCTGCAGCTGCTGGCCACCGGCGCCACCAACTCGTCGATCGCCGACCGGCTGGTGATCTCGCACGGGACCGTCAAGTCGCACGTCAAGCAGGTCCTGCGCAAGCTCCACGCGAGCAACCGCGCCGAGGCGGTGTCGCGGTTCATGCGGATGAACGCCGGCGATCCCACGTGCCCGTGACGCCGGACTATGCTTGCGGGATGGGAGTGGAGGGCAGGCCAGCCCTGGCCGTCGCCGACCCCGACGAGTGGCGATCGACCTCGCGGCCGATCGCGGATCCGGAGTTGCGGGCGGGGCTCGAGGACGTGCTCGACCGGGCCGCGTCGCTGACGCGGCTGGACGTCGGGCAGGACGGGCGATCGTCCGACCCGACGCTCGACGTCGACCGGCTGCGGGCCGTGCTCGACCGCGTTCACCGGTCGGTCGTCGAGGCGCTGCGGGACGAGGCGCCCGGCGGGCCGTCCCACCCGCGGCTGCTCGACCTGCTGCTCGATGCGCGGGCGCTGGACGACCGGGTCGTGGCGGTGGTCGAGGCCGACCGGGGGGCCGCCTTCGATCGCGTCCGCGAGGCGATGGCGGCGCTGCGCGATGCCGCCACCGTCGACCAGATGCTGGCGCGCGCGCCGGTCGCCGCCTCGCGCCTCGGCTTCGACCGCGCCTTCGTGTCGGCGATCGAGCGCTCCTGCTTCATCCCGCAGGCGTGCTTCATCCAGGGCGACCCGGAGTGGGCGGCCGCGGTCGTGCAGGCCGGCAAGGAGCGGCCGCGCCGGCTCGACCAGACGCTCGCCGAGACCGAGATCGTGCGGCGGCGGGCGCCGATTCGCGTCCTCGACGTCCAGCGCGATCCGCGGGTCCACCGCGAGATCGCCGAGGTCTCGATGTCGCGCTCCTACGTCGCCGCGCCGGTCGTGGTCCGCGGTCAGGTCGTGGGCTTCCTGCACGCCGACTACTTCGCGCAGCGGCGGCTCGTCAGCGCGCTCGACCGCGACATGCTCTGGATGTTCAGCGAGGCCTTCGGCCAGGCGTTCGAGGGCGTCGCCCTGGCGGCCCGGATGTCGACGCTCCGGCAGGTCGTCAAGCAGGCGGCGGCGACCACCGACGGCACGGTCGCGTGGGCGGTCGACGGCGAGCTGCCGCTGACGGCCGAGGCGTCGGCTCCGGCGGTCGACGCGCCGGGCGCACCGCCGGCCGCGGGCCCCCGCGTCGCGGCGATCTCCGGTGGCCCGGAGATCGACGAGCTGCTGACGCGTCGCGAGCGCGAGGTGCTGCGGCTGATGGCCGCGGGGGAGACCAACGGCGGGATCGCCGACCGGCTCGTGATCTCGCACGGGACCGCCAAGACGCACGTCAAGCACATCCTGCGCAAGCTGCGCGCGTCCAACCGCGCCGAGGCCGTCTCCCGCTACCTGCAGATCGAGCACCGGCGCGCCCACGCCGACGGCTGACCGCGCGCCGCCGGCCCGGCGCGACGGTCGCGGCGCCCGTGTCGCCCCGGCCTCAGGTCCAGGCCGCGGGCGCGGCGTGGATGCCGTGGATGAAGTTGTTGACCTGCAGCGTCGGCTCCGCGGTCAGGCGCAACCGCGGCATCCGGGTGTACAGCTCGAGGATCGACGACTTGATCATCTGCCGGCCGAGCGCCGCGCCGATGCAGAAGTGCGGCCCGCCCGCCCCGAACCCGAGGTGGCGGTTCGGGGTCCGCAGGACGTCGAAGCGGCCGGGCGCATCGAAGACCTCCTCGTCGCGGTTGCCGGAGCAGTACCAGAGCACGCACTTGTCGCCGGCCCGGATGTCGACGCCGCGGATCCGGGTGTCCGCGACGCAGGTGCGACGGAAGTGCATCACCGGCGAGACGTAGCGGAGGATCTCCTCGACCGCCGAGTCGGCGCGGCCCTCGAGGTCGGCCCTGAGGATCTCGAGCTGGTCGGGGTGCTCGTGGAACAGCCGGATCGCGTGGCCGATCGAGTGGCGCGTGGTGTCGTTGGCGGCGGAGCCCAGCAGCGAGAAGAACGCGGCGACCTCCCAGTCCTCGAGCACGCGATCCTCGAAGCGCGCGTTGACGACCCAGCTGACGAGGTTCTCGGCCGGGTTGCCGCGGTAGTGCTCGGCACGCGCCATCGCGATGTCCTGGATCCGCTGCGCCTCGTCGGCGAACGTCGTCAGCGCGTCGCGGCCGAGCGCGCAGTTCGGGTCGTCCCAGGCCAGCATCCGCTCGGCCGCCTCCATGATCACGTGCTGCTCCTCGCTGTCGCGCTCGACCCCGAAGAAGTGGGCGAAGATCCGCCCCGGCAGCTGCTTCGCGAACAGGTCGACGATGTCGCCCTCCCCGCGATCGATGATCTCGTCGACGAGCTCCGACGCGACCTCGCGGATCCAGCCCTCGATCTTGCGGACGTTGCGGGGCGTGAACGCCTGCGACACGATCCCGCGCACCTGGCGGTGCTCGGCGCCGTCCATCGCGAGGAACGACGTGGTCGCCAGCGTCACGACCTCCGGCATGTCCTCCATCAGCACGCCCTGGCCGTTGACGAAGGTCGCGGCATCGCGCGAGATCGCCCGGCAGTCCTCCCACTTGGTGATCGCCCAGAAGCCGGGCGTCTCGGCCGTCGGGGGCAGCAGCGAGGACTCGTACGGGCGGTGGAACGACACCGGCGCCTCGCGGCGCAGCCGGGCGAACGCCCGCTCCCGCTCCTCGAACGGGCGCTCCCAGAAGGCGCGGCCGCCGAGGTCGAGCTCGGGCTCCCAGGTCGGGTGCGGGGTGGGGGTGGTGGTGCTCATCTCAGGTCCTCCTGGTTGCGGCGGGCGGTCACCGGCCCGCCGGCGGCTCGGACAGCAGGGCGTCGAAGATGTGGCGGTCCAGGCGCGTGGTCAGGTCGACGTGGACGTGCCGCGGCTCGGTGTACTCGTCGAGCGCCCCCTGGCCCAGCTCGCGTCCGAGGCCGCTCTGCTTGCAGCCGCCGAACGGCAGAGCCGGGTCGATCTGGTGCCAGTTGTTGATCCAGACCGTGCCGGCGCGCAGCCGCTCCGCGACCTCGATCGCGCGCTCGGGATCGCTGCTCCAGATGCCGGCGGTGAGGCCGTAGGGGGTGTCGTTGGCGATCGCGACCGCCTCCTCCAGCGACGAGTAGCGCAGGACGCAGAGGACCGGCCCGAAGATCTCCTCGCGGGCGACGGTCATGTCGTTGGTCACGTCGGTCAGGATCGTCGGCTCGATCCAGAAGCCGCGCTCGAACTGCGCGCCGTCCGGGGCGCCGCCGCCGAGGGCGACGCGCGCGCCGTCGCGGCGCGCGGCGTCCAGGTAGCCCAGGACCCGGTCGCGCTGCCGGGCCGAGACGACCGGCCCCATGTCGGTGTCGAAGTCGGCCGGGTCGCCGAGCCGGATCGTCGCCGCGCGCGCCACGAGCCGCTCGACGACCTCGTCGTGGAGCGCGTCGGGCACGAGCAGGCGGGTGCCGGACTCGCAGATCTGCCCCGAGTAGAGCATGCAGCCGAAGAGCGCCCCGTCGACGGCGATGTCGAGGTCGGCGTCGTCGAGCAGGATCGCGGGCGCCTTGCCGCCGAGCTCGAGCGAGATCCGCTTGACGGTGCCGGACGCGAGGCGCATGATCTCGCGGCCGACCGCGGTCGACCCGGTGAAGGCGACCTTGTCGACGTCGGGGTGGGACGCCAGATGCGCGCCGACCTCCGGGCCGTCACCGGTCACCACGTTGAGGACGCCCTTCGGCAGCCCGCACTCGTGCGCGATCTCGGCCAGCCGCAGCAGGCTCAGCGGCGTCTTCTCGTCGGTCTTGACGACGATCGAGTTGCCGGCCGCCAGCGCCGGGCCGATCTTCCAGATGCCCAGCAGCAGCGGGAAGTTCCACGGCACGATCGCCGCGCAGACGCCGATCGGGTCGCGGTGGATCCGGTTGCTGGACGCCGTCGGGTAGGCCGCGGTCGCGACCGTCGACTCGAACGGGTAGCTGGCGGCCTGCTCGGCGAAGTACAGGAAGTGCGGCGCCGCGTAGCCGACGAGGAACGCCATCGCCTGGCGCAGCGTCGCGCCGTTGGCGGCGATCTCGAGCTCGCAGAGCTGCTCGGAGTCCTCGCCCAGGCGGTCGGCGATCGCGCGCATGACCTGCGAGCGCTCGTGCGGGGGCTTGCGCGACCACGACCCCTCCTCGAACGCCCGTCGCGCCGCCGCGACGGCCGCGTCGGCGTGCGCCACGGTCCCCTTGGCGACGGTGCAGACGAGCTGCTCGGTGGCGGGGCTGATGATCTCGTAGTGGTCCGGGGCGTCGATCTGCGCCCCGTCGATGAACAGCTGGTGGTGGCGGACGCCGACGGTCGACATGTCGTGCTCCTCGCTGGCGGCGGTCGTCAGACCGCGGCGCCGTCCTTCTCGGCGACCATCTCGCGGTAGAGCGGGAACAGCGGCTTGGTCAGCGGGACGAGCTTGAGGATCTTCGTCACGGGGCCCTTGGCCTTGACCTCGCCGCGGGCCAGGCCGACGGCGAGGTTGTACTCGCCGCGCCAGAAGCGGTTGCCGATGTCCGCGGGCATGAAGAGCTTCACGTCGGCGTCCTCGTCCTCGCCGCCGTCGACGACCTCGACGTTGGGGGCGCGGAGCTTGATCAGCACCTTCGCGTCGGGGTCGGCGTAGTAGACCTGCAGGTCGATGTCGGCGGTCGCCAGCTTCGGGCCGATCTCGCTCTCGGCGGCCTTGCGGAAGACCCCGCCGAGGTAGGCGAAGACCTCGTCGGCGTCGGTGAAGTAGGACATGGGGCTCCTCGTCGTCGTGATCGGACGGGTTGTCCGATCTGGAGCCACGCTAGTCGCGGTCCCGGGGCCGTCGCGTCTCCTCGACGGGAGATCTTTGCCCCCCGTTCTGCTCGGCCGGGAGCCGCGGAGCGCCGGTCCTCGCGGGCTGTTCGGAGGAGGAAGCTCTCCCGAACGACGCATGGTCGCCGGGCCCGGCCGGGGCTACGGTCGAGCCCCTTCGACCGCAACCGTCCGGGAGGACCCGTGAAGGCCACCGCAGCCGTGCTCCGAGAGATCGACCAGCCGCTCTCGATCGAGGAGGTCGAGCTCGACGAGCTCCAGGACGACGAGGTCCTCGTCGAGATCAAGGGTGCCGGCATCTGCCACACCGACATGACCGCGATCGACGGCACCGTGCCGCTCCCGCTGCCGACCGTCCTGGGGCACGAGGGATCGGGCGTGGTGGCCGCGGTTGGGGCGGCCGTGACGAGCGTCGCGCCCGGCGACCACGTCGTGCTGAGCTTCGGCCACTGCGGCGAGTGCCGCATCTGCTCCGCCGGGCGCCCGGCCTACTGCGAGCTGTTCGCCCCGCTGAACTACTTCGGCACCCGCCTGGACGGCTCCGTCACCCTCCACGGCCACGACCACGGCGAGGACGTGCACGGCAACTGGTTCCAGCAGTCGTCGTTCGCCAGCCGGGCGATCGCCAAGGCGACGAACACCGTCAAGGTGCCCGACGACGTCCCGATCGAGCTGCTCGGGCCGCTCGGCTGCGGGATCCAGACCGGGGCCGGGACGGTCCTCAACGTGCTGCGCGCCCGCGAGGGCGAGGGGATCGCGATCTTCGGGCTCGGCGGCGTTGGCCTGGCGGCGGTGATGGCCGCCAAGGCGGTCGGCTGCGCGCCGATCGTCGCGGTCGACACCAACCCCGAGCGGCTCGCCCTCGCCACCGAGCTCGGGGCGACCGACGTCTTCGACCCGGCCCGCCACCGCGACCTGGTCTGGGACGTGATGCAGATCGCCGCGCCCGGGCTCGATCACGCGTTCGACACCGTCGGCACCGGCCCGGTCGTCCGCCAGTGCCTCGAGGTGCTGCGGTCCCCGGGGCACGCGGCAACCGTCGGGTTCCAGGGGCTCGAGAACGAGATCACGATCGACCAGGGGCACCTGATGCTGGGCCGGACGCTCTCGGGCGTGATCGAGGGCGACTCCGACCCGCAGCAGCTGATCCCCGAGCTGATCGCGATGCACCGCGCCGGGCGCTTCCCCTTCGACCGGCTGATCGAGACCTTCCCGTTCGAGCGGATCAACGACGCGCTGGCCGCCTCGACGGCGGGACGGGTCGTCAAGCCGGTCGTGGTCTTCGCCTGATCGCGGCCGTCGCATCGCCCGAGCGGGGGAGGACAACCTGCCGTCCGACGTATGGCGGCGGCCCCGCCGCGTGAGCGAGGGTCGGTCGCAGTCCACCCGACGACCGAACGAGCCTGCCGCATGCATCCCGGAGCCCACCCGCCAGACCACCCCGCGATCGTGATGGCGGCCAGCGGCCGGACCGTCTCGTACGGCGAGCTGGACGCGGCCGCCAACCGGGTCTCGCGGCTCCTGCGCGGGCTCGGCCTCGAGGTCGGGGACCACGTCGCGCTCTGCCTGGAGAACGGCAGCCCGTTCTTCGAGGTCGCCTGGGGCGCGCACGGGGCGGGGCTGCTCTACACCGCCCTCTCGACGCGGTTGACCGCCGAGGAGCTGGCCTACGTCGTCGACGACTGCGGCGCGCGGGTGCTGCTGCTCTCCGCCCGCTACGCCGACCGGGCGGCGGCGGTCCGGGCGGCGACTCCGAGGGTCGAGCGGTACCTGAGCGTCGGCGGCGAGATCCCCGGGTACGAGCCGCTCGAGGCGCTGGTGGCCGACCAGCCGTCGACGCCGCTGGAGGGCACCCGGATCGCGGGGCGGGACATGCTCTACTCCTCGGGCACCACCGGACGCCCGAAGGGGATCAAGCCGACCGGCCTCGCGCAGCCGGTCGACGACGCGGCGATCATCGTGACGCCGATCCTCCGGGACCTGCTCGGCGTCGGCCCCGACACGGTCTACCTGTCGCCGGCGCCGCTCTACCACGCCGCCCCGCTGCGCTTCTCGATGGCGGTCCAGCAGCTGGGCGGGACCGTCGTCGCGATGGAGCGGTTCACGCCCGAGGCCGCTCTCGACCTGATCGCGGAGCGCGGCGTCACCCACACCCAGATGGTGCCGACGATGTTCGTCCGCCTGCTGCGCCTGCCGGAGGAGCTCCGGCGCGCGGCCGACCTGCGGAGCCTGCGCGCGGTGCTCCACGCCGGGGCGCCGTGCCCGAGCGAGGTCAAGCGGCAGATGATCGACTGGTGGGGGCCGATCCTCCACGAGTACTACGCCTCGACCGAGGGCGCGGGGCTGACGTGGATCACGAGCGAGCAGTGGCTCGCGCATCCCGGATCGGTCGGCCGGGCGCTCGTCGGCGTCCCGCGCGTGCTCGCGGACGACGAGGACGTCGAGCTGCCGGTGGGCCGGACGGGGCGCGTGTTCTTCTCCGACGGGCCGACCTTCGAGTACCACGGGGATCCGAGCAAGACCCGCGAGGCGCACAGCCGGCAGGGCTGGGCGACCGCCGGCGACATCGGCCATCTCGACGCGGACGGCTACCTCTACCTGACGGATCGCGCCTCGTTCACGATCATCAGCGGCGGGGTCAACGTCTACCCGCAGGAGGCCGAGAGCCTGCTGGCGGCGCACCCGAAGGTGATGGACGTCGCGGTCTTCGGCGTGCCCGACGAGGAGTTCGGCGAGCGCGTCCACGCCGTCGTGCAGCTGGTCGACCCGGTCGACGACGACGACGCGTGGGCGGCGCTGGAGCAGGAGCTGCTCGCGCACTGCCGCGCGCGGCTCGCCGACGTGAAGTGCCCCCGGCACATCGACTTCCGGGCCGAGCTGCCGCGGCACGACACCGGCAAGCTCTACAAGCGGCTGCTGAAGGAGGAGTACGCACGACGGGCGACCGCGGGGCCGGTCCGCTGATGGCCACCGGCGGGCGAGCGAGCGCGGTCATGGCGGCGTCGCGGGCGCGTCGGGACGGCGCGGTCAGGGGCGCGCCATACAAGGACGGTCCGCGCCTGTCACCCCGCCTGGACGGATGTGTGTCGTGGGCACACGACCTCCCGAAGGTCATGGCTCCCGACGACAGGACGCTCGCAGACGCCGGGGATAGGTTCGTCATGCCCTGTCGTACGACCGAGGAGGAGGGGCGGATGGGCAGCAGCGCTGCGCGGATGACGTGCGCGATCGATGGTTCGAGCACGCGGTGGCCGGTTCCCGACGGGACGCCGCCCGGGACTCGGCCGAAGGGGGCAGGAAGTCCTCTCCCGCGGAGGATGGCGACACCACCGCGCGCTGGAAGGCTGGCGCCGACCGTGGAGGGGAGTCAGGCATGAGGACCACCGAGAGCACCGGCTCGCGACTGCGCTCGCTGTTCGGCGGACGCGGCGTCGCGACCGCGACCGCGACCGGCGGCGACCAGGAGCGCGAGCTCTGGGACGGCAACGCCTGGGCCGAGCCCGAGGCAGCGACCGCGGCCTCCGCCTCCGCCGATCAGACCTTGATGGCCGCCACCCCCGTGGCGACCGCCGAGCCCGCCGCCACGCGCGTGCCGGCGGCGCAGGACCACGAGCCAGAGGACACCGTGCACGACCCGATCGGGAGCACCGAGCGCCGCGAGGCGCGGCCCGTCGCCGGCGATCACGCCGCGCGCCGCAGCTGGGACGCCGTCGTCGATCTGTTCGAGAAGGCAGCCGGCGACCCGTCCGTCGCCGAGCGCGTCGGCCGCGCGGACCTGGTGGTCCGCGTCCGGGCGCTCGACCTCGACGGCGAGGCGATCCTGCTCGACGCGCGCGGCGGGCTCGAGGTCCTCGACGACGGCTCCGGCGCGGACGTCGACCTGGGCCTCGCGACCGGCGACCTGGAGCGGCTGGCCGACGGCCGGCTGCGGATGGCGATGGCGATCGCCGCCGGCCGTGCGCCCTACTCGGGCCCGATCCGGCGCTTCCTGTGGGTGCTGCCGGTGGTGCAGGCGATGGCCCGGCCGCCGGTCGCGGTGGGCAGCGCCCACGCCGACGACGATTCGAACGAGGACCTCGCGTGAGCAGCGACATCCAGGTGCCGACCGCCGGTGGAGCGTCTCCCGAGACCGCTGCCCTGCTGGACCGGGCGGCCGGCTACGACCTGCACCAGGGCGCGATGCAGGTCCAGGAGGACCGGCCAGGCGACTTCTGGTCGATCGAGTGCATCGACCTGTACAAGCGGTTCGGCTCCAACCGGGTCATGAACGGGCTCAACGTGGGCATCCCGGAGGGGATGATCACGGTGATCCTGGGTCCGTCGGGCACCGGCAAGTCGGTGCTGCTGAGCCACCTGATAGGGCTGATGTTCCCGGATCAGGGCGACATCCTCGTGCACGGCCATTCGGTGCCGAACATGACGATGAAGCAGCTGCTGGAGATGCGGCGCAAGTTCGGGATCCTGTTCCAGGACGGCGCGCTCTTCGGGTCGATGTCGGTCTACGACAACGTCGCGTTCCCGCTGCGGCAGCACACCGACTTCAACGAGAAGCAGATCCGCGACATCGTGATGGGCCGTCTGCAGGAGGTCGGCCTGACCGGCGGCGCCGAGGCCCGGATGCCGTCGGAGCTCTCGGGCGGCATGAAGAAGCGCGCCGGGTTCGCCCGCGCGCTGGTGCTGGATCCGCAGATCGTGATGTTCGACGAGCCGGACTCCGGCCTCGACCCGGTTCGCACCGCGCTGCTCTGCCAGCTGATCGAGAAGGTGCATGCCGAGAACGGCGGCACCTACGTCGTGATCACGCACGACATCGCCTCCGCTCGCCGGATCGGCGAGTACATCGCGGTCCTCTGGAAGGGCCGGATCGTGCAGTCGGGCGATCGCGACGACATGTTCGACTCGCCCAACCCGTTCGTCCGCCAGTTCCTCGCCGGAGCCCCGGAGGGTCCCCTTGGCATGGAGTAGCCATCGCGCGGCCCCCGTGGCCGCCGCGACCGACAACGTGCCCGCGACCAGCGGGGAGGTCCGCTGATGGAAGCCGGAATCCTGCGTCCGCCCGCGGTGCCAGACGCCCCGACGATCCCCGCGCCGCCCAAGGAGCGCCGCGGCCCGTCGTCGACATCGGGACCGTTCGCGCTGCTCGAGCAGATCGCCGGGATGATCATCCTGACGGCCCGCTCGACGGTGGCGATGCTGACCCCGCCGTTCTCGTGGACCGACGAGTTCATCGAGCAGGCGTGGCTGATCATCCGCCGCTGCGCGATCCCGGTGATGGTCTCGACCACGTTCTTCGGGCTCGGCGCGCCGGGCCTCCAGGGCGGCAACATCACCTACATCTTCGGCACCGTCGACCGGCTCGGCGCCTTCTTCGTGATGGCGTCGGTTCGCGAGTTCGCGCCGTGGATCAACGGGATGGTGATCGCCGGCGTCGGCGGCACCGCGATCTGCGCCGACCTCGGCGCCCGCAAGGTCCGCCAGGAGCTCGACGCGCTGGCGGTGCTGGGGTTGGATCCCGTGCGCACGATCGTCGTGCCGCGGTTCCTGGCGCTGGGCCTGATCACGGCCCTGATGAACCTGGTCGCGATCGTCTTCGGCGTGCTCGGCGGCTGGATCGCCGCGGTCGTCGTCTTCGGCGACACGACCGCCGGGTACCTGTCGACCTTCACGTCGAACTTCACGATGCCGGACCTGATCGGCAGCGTGCTCAAGACGAGCCTCTTCGGGTTCATCATCGCCGTCGTCTGCTGTTACAAGGGGATGCACGTCAAGGGTGGTGCCGAAGGCGTGGGGAAGGCGGTGAACCAAGCGGTCGTCATCTCGTTCGTGGCGATCTGGGCGTTCAACTTCCTCTTCACCACCACCATGCTCGCCGCGTTCCCCGAGACCGGGAACCTCCACTGATGAACGCTCCCTCAGTCGCAGAAGGGGCGGTCGTTCGCCGCCCGACCGCGGGCAAGCGGCTCGGGGAAGGCCTCGCCGGCCCCGTCCGCGGCCTCCTCAACGAGGCCGGCGCGATGGCCGCCTTCTCCGGGCGCGCGGTGCTGGAGCTGCGCGGGGTCTTCCGCTACACGTCGGAGATCCTGCGCCAGGCCGGGATCCTGATCACCGGCTCGATGGCCGTGGTCTGCCTGATGCAGTTCGTGATGGGCATGGAGTGCGGCACGGAGGCCAACTACGTCCTCCGCGGCTACGGCGCCAGCGCCTACTCCGGCGTCTTCACCGCCTGGTGCGGCGTCCGCGAGATGGGCCCCTACATGTGGGGCTACATCATCAGCGCCAAGGTCGGGTGCGGCCTGGTGGCCGAGCTCGGATCGATGCGGATCAACAACGAGTTCGACGCGATGGAGTCGCTGGGCCTGAACCCGATGCGCTACGTCGTGGCGACCCGCCTGGTCGCCGCGTGGCTCGCGTTCCCGTTCATCTACCTCGTGGCGCTGGCGTTCCACAACCTCGCCGACTACGTGATCATCGTCGGGCAGATCAAGGAGGTCTCCCAAGGCGGGTGGGAAGGGGTCCACTGGGCGTTCATGCAACCCCAGGACATCCTCTTCTCCGAGATCAAGATCATGGTGATGGGCACCGCGATCGTGTTGGTGGCCATGTACTACGGCTACACCGCGCGGGGAGGGCCCGTCGGGGTGGGGACCGCCACGGCCAAGTCGATGATCCTCAACCTGGTCATCGTCCACATCATCGGGTCGGTCTTCACGATGGTGTTCTGGGGACTCAATCCGAGCTCGCCCGTCGGAGGCTGAACGTGCGAAAGCTTGTGTTGGACCGCCCCTGGGCGTTGATCGCCGCTGCCCTCTTGGTGGTGCTGACGATCGTCGTGATCCAGGGCCGCTCGCAGCCCCACAGCGTCCGAGCCTCGTTCTCGGCCGCCATCAGCGTCGCCCCCGGCCTGGACGTCCAGGTCGACGGGGTCGACGTCGGCAAGATCAAGAAGGTCGAGTACCAGGACGGTCAGGCGATCGTCGAGCTCGGCATCAAGGACGAGAACGTCTGGCCGCTGCGCCGTGGCACGACCGCGGCGATCCGCTTCGGCACCACGATCGGCAACGGCACCCGCTCGGTGTCGCTGTACCCGGGCCCGCGCGACGCGCCGCCGATCCCGGAGGGTGGCATCATCGGCGAGAAGCACACGACGACGCCGGTCGAGTTCGACCAGGTCTTCGACACGCTCGACGCCAGCACCCGCCGCCGGCTGCGGTCGATGCTGCAGGGGACGGCGGGGGCGCTCGAGGGGCACGGCCCCGCGCTCCGCTCCGGCCTCCGCCAGGCGCCCGGCGGGATCGAGACCACCGGCGACGTGATCGGCGACCTGCTGGTCGACGACACCGCCCTCAAGGGCCTGATCGCCAACGCCGATCGCGTGACCAGCACGCTGGCCGCGCGCAAGCCGGTGCTCAGCGACCTGGTCACCGTCGCCGCCCGGACGTTCGACGCCTTCGGCCAGCGGACCGCCCAGGTGCGGGCCTCGCTGGACCGCTTCGCGCCGACGCTCGACGACACCAAGCGGACGCTCGCCCGCAGCGACTCGAGCCTCGACAAGGTCGACCGGCTGTTCGCCGCGCTCGGCCCGGGCGCTCGCGAGCTGCCGAGCCTGTCGAAGACCGCCAGCAAGGCGCTGGTGCGGCTGGAGGACGTGGCCCCGGTCGCGGTCCGCACGCTCGAGACGGCCCGCGTGGCCGCCCCGCGCGTGACGTCGCTGCTGGACACCGGCACGCCGTTCATGCCGAAGGCGACCAAGGCCCTCAGCGACCTGGCCCCGATGCTCGAGTGCATCCGGCCCTACGCGCCCGAGATCGCCGGCATGCTGTCGACCTGGGGCGGGTTCACCAAGAACTACGACACCACGTCGCACTACGGCCGGATCCACCTGCGAGAGGGCATCACGTCGGTCAACGGCGCGCTGCCGAGCTCGGAGTTCATCACCAGCGTCCCGGCGACCGACACGCGCTACGCGCTCCCGCGACCGCCCGGCCTCAACGCCGGCAAGCCGTACTTCCTCCCGCAGTGCGGGATCACGAAGGACGCGTTGGATCCCTCGAAGGACCCGGAGCGCCCCTGATGCGCGAGCAGATCAAGAGCAACCCCGGGCGGATCACCGCCGCGCTGCTGGCCGTCGTTGCGGCCGTGGTCGCGGTGATCGTCCTGACCGGCGGCGACGACGACAGCTACGTCGTCCGCGCCGAGTTCAAGGACGCGGCCGGCCTGCGCAAGAACGGCGACGTCAAGATCGGCGGGGTCCCCGGCGGCAAGATCAGCGCGATCGACCTGACCAAGCGCGACACGGCGATGGTCACGATGAAGCTGAAGGGCGGGGCCGCTCCGATCGGGCGCGGCGCCACCGCCGAGGCGCGCCCGGTCAACCTGCTCGGCGAGAAGTACGTCGACCTGGCCGCCGGCGACCTCCGGAACCCGGTGCCCTCCGACACGACGATCCCGCTGAAGGACACGGGCGCGCCCGTCGAGCTGGACCAGGTCCTGAACATGCTCGACCCGACCACCCGCGGTCGGATGCGCGTGATCATCAACGAGTTCGGCGTCGGCCTGCGTGGCCGCGGCACCGACCTCAACACGCTGCTGACGCGGATGCCGTCGGCGCTCGACGAGGCCCAGCAGATGGTCGGCTCGTTCGCGGCCGACACCGAGCGGCTGAAGCGCCTGGCCAGCCAGGGCGACCGCGTCATCGACGCCTTCGCCCGCGGCAAGGACGACGTCACCGAGCTGGTCGACGTCGCCGAGCGGACGCTGCAGATCACCAACGCCAACCGCGCCAACCTCGGTCGCACGATCGACAGCGCGCCGAGCACGCTGCGCCAGCTGCGCGCGACGCTGGTCCAGCTCAGCTCCGCGTCGCAGCGGCTGAAGCCGGCCGCCCGCGAGCTGCGCCGGACCTCCGGGCCGCTGGCGACGACGCTCGACCGGCTGCCGCGGTTCGCCGACGACGCCAAGCCGACGCTGGCCGCCGCCCGGCGGACCGCGCCGACGCTGGCGCGCCTGGGACGCGAGGGCGCCCCGGTGGTCGCCCGCCTGGAGCCGATGGCCCGCGAGCTGGAGCGCTTCTCCAACGTCTTCGCGCCGCTGAGCGTGGTCCTCGACCGCCAGACCAACCCGCTGATCCGGGTGATGGAGGGCTGGGCGCGAGCGATCCAGACCCGCGACAACGCCGGCCACCTGTTCCGGACCGAGGCGGTCCCGAACGAGGAGCTGCTGACGCACCTGATCGGCAAGCTCGGCACGAAGGACCAGAAGAACCGACCGCAGGACGCCGGTCCGCCGCCGATCGCCGACGGCACGCCTCTGCGTGACGCCGCGACGCCGGTCACCAAGTCCCCGGAGCCGACCCCGCAGCGGACCGATCCGCCCAGCGGCGGCGCCGGCCAGCTCCTCGACTACCTCCTCGGCTGATGGCTCGACGCATGCGCAGACCTCAGATGTCCCGGGCGGCCAGCCGCTCGCTCCCGCGGCCCGTGCTGTGGCTGCTGGGCCTGGCCGGGATCGGGGCGGTGGTCGTGATGTTCCTGGTCGGCTACAACGCCCCGAACACGATCCCCGGCCGGTCCTACTACACGGTCAAGGCCCAGTTCGACCACGCCGACAACCTCACCGCCCACTACCAGGTGCGGATCGCGGGCCGCTACGTCGGCCAGGTCCTCGACCCCCGGGTCCAGGACGG
The DNA here is from genome assembly GCF_000240225.1 of Patulibacter medicamentivorans. Lineage (GTDB taxonomy): Bacteria > Actinomycetota > Thermoleophilia > Solirubrobacterales > Solirubrobacteraceae > Patulibacter > Patulibacter medicamentivorans. Next base: position 29,044 of record NZ_AGUD01000227.1, on the reverse strand, counting down.
CAAGGCGATCGTCGACCTGCAGCTGCAGCCCGACGTCGGCCCGCTGAAGAGCGACACGACCGTGCGCGTCCGTCCGCGCTCGCCGATCGGCGTCCGCTTCATCGAGCTGTCGCCGGGGACCAGCGGCCGCCCGCTGGCCGACGGCGACACGATCCCGGCGTCGCAGACGTCGGCGGCGACCGAGCTCGACACGGTCCTCAACACGCTCGACGCGCCGCGCCGGGCGCAGGCCCAGACCTTCATGCAGGAGCTCGGGGCCGGCGTCTTGGACCGAGGGCAGGACATCAACGACCTGATCGACCGCTCGCCGGCGACCCTCCGCGGCGTCGACCGGGTGCTCGGCGCGGTCAACGACCGCAACGGCGCGCCGGAGCGGTTCGTGGCCGGCACCGAGAGCGCCGCCGGCGCCGCCGATCCCGTTCGCGAGACGATCCGCGAGGGCTTCCGGCTCGGCAGCGACGCGCTGCGGCCGTTCGCCAACGGCGCCGACGACATCCGCGCCACGCTCGAGACCGCACCGGCCTCGCTGACCGCCGCCCGCGAGGGACTGCGCGCCACCGATCCGCTGCTGGCCGAGGTCCGCGGGCTGTCGCGCGCGGCGCTGCCGGCCCTGCGCCCGGCGCCGGCCGGCCTCAACGAGACGTCGCGGCTGCTGCGCGAGTCCCGCGGCGGGCTGCGCTCGCTGCGCACGACGCTCGACACCGCCGAGGCGGCGACGCCGCCGACGCTGAAGCTGCTGGAGACCGCCGACCCGGTGCTGCCGTCGATCTCGACCGGCCTGCGCACGAGCCTGCCGTTGGTCGACCGCTTCGGCGCCCACGGCTGCGACCTCGGGCTCTTCACCCGGACCTGGGGCAGCATGCTCACGTTCGGGGTCCCCGGCGGTCGCAAGGACCTCGGCCTGATCACCAACCTGCGGCTGCTGATCCTCAGCAGCGAGGAGACGGTCGGCGGCTGGAAGCAGAAGTCCGGCCTGGTCGCCGACAACCCCTATCCCGCCCCGTGCACCGTCACGCAGGACGCAAGGAGCCGAAAGTGAGCTGGCTGAGCGAGCGCTTCACGCATCGCCCGGGACGGCACCGTCCGCGGCCGCTGCGCGACGGCACGATCCTGCTGGTCGTCATCGGCGCCCTGCTCTACGCCGGGTACACGAAGTCGATCCCGCTGCTGGGCAAGGGCGGGACCGTCGTCGAGGCCCGCTTCTCGGACGCCACCCACGTCCAGAAGGGCAACGCGGTCCGCGTCGCCGGCGTCGACGTCGGCGAGGTCGAGAGCGTCCGGCTGGACGCCGGCCGCCGCGGCGCCGTGGTCAAGATGCGGATCGACGACGGCAAGGGCGTCGAGGTCCACGACGACGCCCGCGCGAACCTCTGGTGGCGGACGCTGCTCGGTCGCAACATGTACATCGAGCTCGACCCGGGCTCGAAGAGCGCGCCGAAGCTCGGCGATCGCGAGATCCCGGTCTCCCGGACCCAGGTCCAGCAGGAGTTCGACCAGGTCCTCGAGCCGCTGGGCGACACCCAGCGGGCGGCGATCAAGAAGGTCATCGCCAGCTTCGACGACGCGGCCAAGGACCCCGAGGCGATCGGCGGCACGATCGACGCGCTGGAGCCGTCGATGAAGCACCTGCGCCAGGGCCTGCCGTCGCTGCGCGGCACCCAGCAGGGCGACCTGACGCGGCTGGTCCGCGAGGCGAGCCACACGATGGGCGCGCTCGGCGCGAGCGAGGAGCAGCTCGCCGGCCTGATCGACAACGGCTCGACGGCGCTCGGCGTGACCGCCGCCCGCCACGACGAGCTCGGCTCGACGCTCGACCAGGGCGCGCCGACGATGGACGACACGCGCCGGACGCTGGCCCGCCTGCGGACCACGCTCGACACGCTCGATCCGGTGGCCGTCGACCTGCTGCCGGGCGCCGAGCGGCTGAAGCCGGCCGCCCAGGCCGCACGGCCGATGCTGGCGCGCCTGGACCGGGTCCTCGACGACGCCGAGCCGACCCTGCGGAGCCTGCGGCCCGCGGTCACCCGGCTGGCCGAGACGGTCGACCCCGGCGAGGCCGTGATCAACGGCCTGCGCCCGACCGTCGACCGCGCGAACAAGACGATCCTGCCGTGGCTGGCGGAGAAGGACCCCGACACGAAGCTCAAGAACTACGCCTCGATCGGGCCGTTCTTCAGCGTCCTCGCGTCGGCGGCGTCGATCTTCGACGGCAACGGCAACCTGCTCAACTTCCAGACGGCGCCGGACGAGCGGACGGCGATGTCGGTTCCGTGCACGCTGCGGCTGACCGACCCGAGCGCCGCGCCGGAGAACAAGATCAACTGCGAGGCGCTGGGCGACTTCCTCAGCATCCTGACCGGAGGCCAGGGGGCGCCGAGCACCGACTACCCCGCCGATCCGCCGTCGCCGGAGGACGTGCCGGCCAAGCGCTCCGCGCGCTCGGCCGCCGACCGCTCGGCCGCTGAGCGGGCCGCAGGCGCCCGGGCCGCGGGTCGCTCCGCCGCCTCGGCCGCCGACCGGCGAGCCGCCGACCGTGCGGCGCAGGCCGCGACCGCCGGGAGGGCCGGCCGATGAAGTTGCGCAGTGATCGCCTGGCGCTCGAGCTGAAGCGCTCGCGGGTCCCGTTCCTGCTGGTGCTGTTCATGATCGGCTGCGCCCTGATCGGCGGCTGGTACCTGTTCCGCCAGCAGAAGGTCCAGTGGTTCTGGCAGGACACGCACCAGGTCAAGGTCGAGTTCGACGACGTCAAGGGCGTGCGGCCGAACCAGCAGGACGTGCGGCTGGCGGGCGTCTCGATCGGGATGATCTCCGACGCCAAGGTCTCGCCCGACGGCAAGGCCGTGCTGACGCTGTCGCTGCAGAAGAAGTTCGGCGACATCTACAAGAACGCGCGGATGCGCCTGCGGCCGGTCACCCCGCTGCAGGACATGTACGTGTCGATCGAGTCGCGGGGCACGCCGTCCACCGGCAAGCTCGAGGGCGACCAGGTGCTCGCGCTCCAGCGGACCGCGTCCCCGGTCGACATCTCGCGGGTCCTCAACACCTTCGACCCGGACACCCGCACCCACCTGGCGTCGTTGCTGAACGACATGGGCAAGGGGCTGGGGGATCACGGCGACGAGCTGCGGCGATCCTTCGTCCAGCTGGCGCCTTTCCTGCAGGCGGCCGATCGCCTGACCGGGGCGATGACCGATCGCCGCAAGGAGATCGCCCGCGTGGTCCACAACCTGGGCGCGCTGACGGCGGCCGTCAACACCCGCGACAAGCAGCTGTCGAGCCTGGTCCAGGTCGGCAACGGCACCCTCGCCGAGCTCGCCGGCCACGACAGCACGTTGTCGGCGACCCTCTCCGAGCTGCCGCCGACGCTGCAGCAGATGCGGACGTCGTTCTCCGACCTGCGGAGCGCCGAGGACGAGCTGGATCCGGCGCTGCGCGGCCTCAAGCCGGTCGCGGAGAAGCTGAAGCCCGGCCTCGACGCGCTCGAGCAGGTCAGCCGCGACGCGATCCCCGCGCTGCGCAGCCTGCAGCCGGCGGTCAAGCAGCTGCGGCCGCTGGCCGAGGACCTGCAGCCGACCTCGCTGGCGCTGAAGGACGCGCTCGGACGGCTCGCGCCGACGACGCCGCGCCTGGACCGCGCGACCCAGAAGATCGTGCCCTGCCGGTTGGCGATCGGGAAGTTCTTCCAATGGACCCTGTCGGTCCTCAAGTTCTACGACGGCGGCGGGGCGTACCCGCGAGGTGAGCTGGTGCTCGGGATGCCTGCGTTCACGCTCGGCAAGGGCAAGGACCCGGTGCTGCGCCGCGGTTGGACCTGCACCCAGGGAGGGCCGCCGAAGTGAGGATCGAGCACCGCGCATTCAAGGTCCTCGCGATCGTCACCTTCACGGCGATCTGCGTGGGCATCTTCGCCTGGCTGTTCGGCAAGGCCGGCGGCACGCTGCCCGGCGCCGAGGCCAAGTACGAGGCCAAGGTCCTCGTGCCGACCGCCTTCCAGCTGGTGCCGAACGCCGACGTCCGGCGCGCGGGCGTCAAGGTCGGCAAGGTCACCGACATCACCAACCGCGGTGACGTCGGCGTCGTCGACATCGCCGTCGACAAGGACCAGGGTCCCGTCTACCGCGACGCGACCGTCAAGGTCCGGACCAAGACGCTGGTCGGCGAGAACTACATCGACCTCGACCCGGGGACCCCGCAGGCGGGGCCGCTGAAGAAGGGCGCCGCGCTGCCGGTCGAGCAGGCCGGCGAGGCCGTCCAGCTCGACCAGATCCTGTCGGGCCTCGACGCCCCGACGCGAGCGGCGGTCCAGCGCAACCTCGACGCCCTCGGGCCCGGGCTGAAGGGCCGCGGCGACTCGCTGAACGCGTTCTTCGGCGCCGCGGCGCCGACCGTCCGCAAGGCCGGCGACCTGACGCAGCTGCTCGACGCCCAGCGCCAGCAGCTGGCGCGCGTGGTCGACGACACCGGCACCGTGATGCAGGCGTTCGGCGACCGCACGGCCGACGTCCGCCAGCTCGCGATCCAGGCCAAGAACACCGCCGATGCCGCCGCCAGCCGCGACCAGCAGCTGTCCGACGTGCTCGCGACGCTGCCGGCCACGCTGAAGCAGGTCCAGTCGACCACGACCCACCTGGGCAAGGTCTCGCGCAGCAGCACGCCGGTCGTCGCCGACCTGCGGGTCGCGGCCGAGAACCTGCCGCCGGTGACCGAGCGGCTGGCGGACGCGGCGAAGGCCGGCCGTCGCCTGTTCGAGGTCCTGCCCGGGTTCTCGCGCCAGGCGGAGCCGATGCTGCGGTCGCTGAAGACCTTCGGCGGCGAGACGACGCCGATCGTCCCGGCGCTCGACGCGGTCCTGCGCAACCTCAACCCGGCGCTCGCCTACCTGGCGCCGCGGGCGACCGACATGGCGACCGCGTTCGCCAACCTCGGCTCGGCCGTCGACACCCGCGACGCGACCGGCAACCTGGCGCGCGTCCACCTGACGGTCGACGAGCACACGATCACCGGCATGCGCAAGGAGGTCACCGACACGCTGCAGGTGCTCCTCAGCGCCGGCGGCCTGCTGGGGACGGACAAGATGCGGCTCAACGCCTACCCGGATCCCGGGACCCGCGGCAACCCGCAGACGCCGAAGGGCGATCCGCCGCGGATCGCGGCCTCGCCGTCGGCGCTCGGCACCAGCGGACGCTGATGCCGCTGCCCTCCTGGGTGAGCGACAACCGGCGAGCCCTCGGGCTCGTCGGCGTCGTTCTGGTGGCCGTCGTCGCGGCGATCGGCGTCCTGCGCCTGAGCCCGACGCCGGTCTCCCAGCTGCTGGCCGGATCGGGCAGCCGCGAGGGCGCCGCGACCGAGCGCCAGGAGCGCGCGTTCGGCGGCGAGCCGATCGTCGTCTCGGTGACCGGCGAGCTCGGGACGACGCTGTCGCCGTCGGGGCTGGTCGCCCTGGTCGGGCTCGAGGGGCGGCTCGCCAAGCTCGACGGCGTCAAGGCGGTCTTCGGGCCGGGGACCTTCATCAACCAGACGATCGTGCAGGCCGAGCGGCTGATCAGCCGCCAGCTCGGCCCGGTCGCGACCCGCGCCGCGCGGGCCGCCTCGCGCGCGGAGCGCGCCGCACGTCGCAACGGCGCCAGCGCGACCGCCGCCACCCGCGCCGGCGAGCAGGCCCGCCTGGCCGCGCTCGGCCCGGCGCGCGAGCAGTTCGAGCAGATGCTGGTCCGGTTCGGGGCGATCGGGATGCCGTCGCTGTCCAACCGCAGCTACGTCAACGCGGTCGTCTTCGGCGCCGGCGTCGTGCCCAAGGCGCGCTTCCGCTGGCTGTTCCCGGACGGCGAGCACGCCCTGATCGTGGTCCGCCCGAAGGCGGGCCTCGGCGACGGCGAGGTGCTGGCGCTCGGCCGTCGCGTGCGCGCGCTCGCCGGCGCGGCCAAGCTGCCCGGCGCGAAGCTGACGGTCGGCGGCGCGCCGCTGGTCGCCGCCGCGGTCGCCCACGAGGTCCCGACCGAGCTGCTGCGCCTGGCCCCGCTGGCGCTGCTGGTGATGGCGATCGTGCTGCTCGTCGGCCTGCGGCGCCGGGCGACGGTGCTGGCGCTGCTCGGGCTCGCCGCGGCCGCGGCGACGCTCAGCGTGCTGCTGGCGAGCGGGATCGGGCTCGGCCTGACCGCCGCGACGGTGGCGGGGCTGCCGGTGATCCTCGGCCTCGCCGTCGACTACGCCGTCCAGCTGCACGCGCGCCATCGCGAGCTGCGCCGCGCCGGCCGCGCGCCGCGCCAGGCCGCGATCGGCGCCCGCCGGTCGCTGACCGGGGTGCTCGGGCTCTCGGCCGGAGCGGTCGTCGCCGGCGGCCTGGTCCTGCACCTCAGCCGCGTGCCGCTGCTGGAGCGGCTGGGATCGACGCTCGCGATCGGCGCCGTCGCGGCGCTGGCGGTGGTGCTCGCGATCGGCCCGCGGGTGTTGGTCAGCCTCGATGCGCGCGGCGGCGACCGCGAGCGGACGGAGCCGGCCGCACGCCCCGCCGGCGGGCGCCTCGGGCGCCTGCGGCTGCCGTCGCTGCCGCGCCCGCTGCGGCCGCTGGCGATCGGCGCGCTGGTCGTGCTGGTGGCCGCCGGCCTGGTGCTCTCGACGATGTCGAAGGTCGAATCCGACGTGGCCCGCCTGGCTCCGGGCGACCTGCCCGAGCTGCGGGACGCCCAGGCGGTCCAGCGGCAGGTCGGCAGCGTCGGCGAGCTGCGGATCGCGTTGCGGGGCGACGTGACCTCGCCGGCGACGATCACCTGGCTGCGGAGCCTCGGCAGCCAGGCGACGCGGATCGACCGTCGGATCGTCCCGGGCCCGAACCTGGGCGAGATCCTCGGCGGCGACGGCACTCCGACCCGCAAGCAGGTCGACGGCCTCCTGAAGCTCGTGCCGCCGTACCTGGTCGCCCCGGTGCTCGACGGCCGTCAGGCCGAGCTGAGCTTCGGGATCCCGTTCGTCGACGGCCGCGAGCAGGCCGCGCTCGCCGAGCGGATCAGCGACCGGCTGGCCGATCCGCCCGCCGGGGTTCGCGCCGACCCGGCCGGCCTGGTCGCGACCGCGGCCTACAGCCTGCGGCAGCTGGAGTCGACCCGCCACTGGCTGCTGCTGGCCTGCGTGCTGCTCGTCGGCGGCCTGCTGTTCGTCGTCCGGCGGTCGTGGTCGCGGGCGCTGGTCCCGCTGGTCCCGGCGCTGGCCGGCGTCGGCGTCGCCGGTCTGCTGGTGGCGCTGCTGGACCTGCGGCTCTCGCCGATGGCCGCCGCGCTGGAGCCGACGGGCCTGGCGATCGGCGTCGAGTTCGGGCTGCTGATGGAGGCGCGCTACGAGGCGTTCCGCGCCCGCGGCCTCGACCCGGCCGCCGCGGCCCGCAACGCCACCCGCACGATCGGGCGGGCGGTCGCGCTCTCGGCCGCGACGGTCGCGGCGGGCTTCCTGGTGCTGGCGGCCAGCCGCCTGGGGATGCTGCAGCAGCTCGGGCTGCTGGTCGCCGTCGAGGTGATCGTGTGCGCCGTGGTCGCCGTCTGGGCGGTGCCGCGGCTGGCCGCGGCGATCGAGCGCCGGACCGTCGCGCCCGGCCCGGCGCCGCGCGGGTCCGGACGGCGGCGGCCGGATGGCGGCGATCGGCCGGCCCGTGACGGATCCCCGCGCGAGGGCGAGGGGGGCCGCGCGCCCCGGTCGCCGGCCGCCGAGGGCGATCCGCTGACGGCGACCGCGGGAGGCCGTCGATGAGCGGTCGTGCCGCCCGCGCGCGCCGAGGAACCGCGCGCGCCGAGGAACCGCCGGTCGACCTCGGCCGCGAGCGCCGCCACGGCCGGATCGCCGGAATCCTCGGCATCGTCGGCGTGCTGGCGACGGTGGCCGCGCTGCTGGTGTCCGCTCGCGGCTCGGCGAGCGGTGCGAGCGGGACGAGCAGCGAGGACCGCGCCCGCCGGCTGACCGACTTCCACGCCGACGTCGGGGCCCAGGCGCTCGGCCTCGGGCTGCGCGTGCTGGGGCTGGTCGCGACCATCGCGCTGGCGCTGTTCCTGGCCCGGGCGGTGATCGACCGCGGCGGTCGCGATGGCGCGGCGCTGCGCGCGCTCGGGATCGCCGGACCACTGGCGCTGGTCGCCGTGCTCGTCGTCGGCTTCCTCGCGATGCGCGACGTCGCCGACGTCTACGCCGCGGGCGCGCCGTCGCCCGACCGCGCCAAGCGGCTGATGGACGACGACGGCCTGCTGCGCGCGGTCGGCGTGGCCGAGATCGCGGCGCACCTGCTGTTCGGGGTCTGGCTGGCGCTGCTGTCGCTGCGGGCGATGTCCGTCGGCCTGCTGACGCGCGTGCTCGGCTACTGGGGGATCGCCGCCGGCGTCGCCGGCGTCCTGCTGCCGCTGGGCGACACGCTCTTCATGGGCTGGCTCGCCAGCGTCGCGCTGCTCGCCTACGGCTGGTGGCCGGGCGGGGTGCCGCTGGCCTGGACGAGCGGCCGGGCGGTACCGTGGGACGTCCCGCTGGAGTCCGGAGCGGCTGCACGATGAGCGGGGGAGGAGCAGTGACGTGACACGACTGGCCTACGTCCGGATCGGCATCGATCGGGCGCTCGACCTGCCCGACGGGCGGTTCGTGATCGCCCCCGACGGCAGCACCCACGACGACCGGGTGACGGGGGAGCTGAGCGCTCGCGCCAGCGGCGACGTCCTCGATCTGCGGCGCGTCGAGGCCGGCAGCGGCAAGCGGCTCGCGGCGGCCGCCGGTGGCCGCCGGGCCGAGAGCGGCGGCCCCGAGCACACGATCGCCACGATCATCCGGGCCGCGACGCCGCTCGACCGCCGCGGCGCGGCGGCGGCGCTCGAGCAGTGGAAGCGCGACGCCGACGACCTCGGCCGCTGGGTCGACGCCGCGCTGGCGATCGTCAACCGCGCGATCCGCGCGCACCGCCTGGTCTGGCGGGATCCCTACCTCGTCGAGCTGACGGGCGAGGACCTGTGGATGGCCTGCGTCGGTCACGCCTCGGCGCAGGGCCTCGCCGCCGGCACCGCCGGTGACGAGGTCGACGCGCTCCCCCAGCAGCGCGCGAAGCAGTCCGTCGGCGACCGGGCGCGACCGGGCGAGGTCGTGGCGTCGGCGCTCGCCGGGACCCTGCCGCTGCTGCAGGGCGAGGAGCTGGTCGCCTTCGCGGCCCGCGAGGTCAACCACGGACGCCTGCAGGGCGCGGCCGCGGCGCTCGCGGCCGGGGCCCGGTTGCTGAGCGCGGAGCTCGGTCGCGGCAGCCTCGACGGCGCGGCGGTCGAGGAGATCGCCCGCGGGGCCGGCAACGGCTCGGCGGCGGCCCTGCTGGCCGCGATCAGCGGCATCCAGGACGTGCTGGACGGCTGGCGCAGCGGCGGCGGCGTCGAGGGCCGCGACGTCATGGCCCGCGGCGCGGCCTGAGCCCCCTGGTCGGCGCTCAGCGCGGCCGCGCCAGAACCTCGGCGAGCAGACCGCGACAGGCCGCCTGGACGTGGTCGAGGACCAGGTCGAAGCCGTCGGGGCCGCCGTAGTAGGGATCGGGGACGTCGAGGTCGCCGGCGGCCACGGCCGCGGGGTCGTACTCGCGCAGCCGCCTGATCTTGGCGGCGGCCGCCGCGTCGGGCGCCCGACGGAGCAGCTCGGCCTCGTTGTCGGCGTCCATCGCCAGCAGCAGGTCGGCGCCGGAGAAGTCCTCGGGGCGGACCTGGCGGGCGGCGCCGGCCAGCCGGATCCCGCGGCGGGCGGCGGCCGCGGTCGCCCGCTGGTCCGGCGGATTGCCGGCGTGCCAGCCGCCCGTGCCCGCCGAGTCGACCTGCACCAGATCGCCGGCGCCGGCCTCGTCGACGAGCGCGGCCATCACGCCCTCGGCGGTCGGCGACCGGCAGATGTTCCCGAGGCAGACGAAGAGCAGGCGCACGCACGACAGCCTAGGTCGTCTCCGGATCGACGGATCGGCCTGGCGCCCTGGCGGGACTGCGCTATCATCTGTCCCTTGTTTGCTAGCGATACCTCGCCCGCGCATTCCGTGCGCCGCGCGAACAGCTCCCTCTAGTGCCGGTCCCCCGTAGGTTCGACCGGCGCCCGCCCGAGCGTGACACGACTCGGGTCAACGACCGCATCCGGGTCCCCGAGGTCCGGGTCATCGACGAGAACGGCAATCAGATCGGTGTCATGCGCACCGACGAGGCCCTTCGGTACGCGCAGTCGCGCGACCTGGATCTCGTCGAGGTCGCGGCCGCTGCCCGCCCGCCCGTCTGTCGCGTGCTCGACTACTCGAAGTACAAGTACGAGCAGGCGCAGAAGAAGAAGACGGCCAAGAAGCACCAGACCCAGGTCGTCACGCGCGAGATCAAGTTCCGCCCGAAGATCGCCGATCACGACTACGCCACCAAGAAGGGGCACGTGATCCGGTTCCTCAAGGGCAAGGACAAGGTCAAGGTCACGATCATGTTCCGCGGGCGCGAGGTCACGCACCCCGAGCGCGGCCGGATGGTGCTCGAGCGGCTGGTGGAGGATCTCGGCGATCTCGCCCAGATCGACCAGCGGCCGAACCTCGAGGGCCGCAACATGACGATGATGCTGAGCCCGTCGAAGGCGGTCATCAACGGCACCTGGGTGCCGTTGGGCGACCGTGACGACGGCGAGGCCGACGACGGCGACGGGGTCACCGTCGACGGCACCGCCGAGGCGCCGGCCGCCGACGGCGCGGCCCCGGAGGCTCCGGAGGCCGTCGTCGAGGAGCCCGCGGCCGACGAGGTCGAGGAGTCCGAGGACGCTCCGGCCGACGAGGTCGAGCAGGCCGACGACGCTCCGGCCGACGAGGTCGAGGAGACCACGGCGGAGGACGCCGAGGTCGAGCAGGTCGAGGAGCCCGCGTCGGCGCCCGCCGACGCCAGCTGAGCCGTACCGGACCGGGCCGCCCGACGCGGCCCGGACCGTCCCCGCACCGGCGGCCACGGGGTCGCCGGGGCACTGCTTCGCGGGCTCGCCGTGGCGCACCGCACGCGCCCGGAGGATCTGGCACAATTCCCGATCCGCATGCCCAAGCAGAAGACCCACTCGGGCGCGAAGAAGCGCTTCAAGACCACCGGAACCGGCAAGGTGAAGGCGCGTCACGCGATGTCGTCCCACATCCTCGGGAAGAAGTCGCCGAAGCGCAAGCGCAAGTTCGGCAAGGACGCGATCCTGTCGAGTGCTGACGCACCGCGGGCCAAGCGACTCCTGGGAGAGGGCAAGTGACTCGCGTCAAGCGCTCCGTCCACGCGCGCAAGAAGCGCCGTGCCACGCTCGAGCGGTCGAAGGGGTACGTCGGCCGCGCGAACAACACGTACAAGGAGGCGAAGGAGGCCCAGCTCAAGGCGGGCGTCTACGCCTACCGCGACCGGCGCAACCGCAAGCGCGACTTCCGCAAGCTGTGGATCACGCGCATCAACGCCGCCGCGCGCCTCAACGACCTGACCTACGGCCAGCTCATCCACGGGCTGTCGCTGGCGGGCGTCGAGGTCGATCGCAAGAACCTCGCCGACCTGGCCGTGACCGACGCCGAGACGTTCTCGGCGATCGCGACCGTCGCCAAGGACGCGCTGGCCGCCAAGGCCTGATCGTCGTCGGCGGCCGCTCGGCCGCCGCGCAGCAGGAGTTCGAGGGCGTCCGCAACGGGCGCCCTTCGTGCGTCTGGACCACCGATCTCGTCGTTCTCGGGGAGAATCGCCCAGTGGACATCAGCTCCCCCAGCAACCCGCGGATCAAGCAGGTCCGAGCGCTGCTCGATCGGCGCCGCGAGCGGGCCCGCAGCGGCCTCTTCGTCGCCGAGGGCGAAGACCTCGTCGCGGCGGCGGCCGCCGCCGGCTGGGTCGCCGAGGACCTGCTGGTGGCCGCCGGCAGCGAGCCGGAGCTGCGCGAGCACGGGATCGACCTGGCGGGAGCGACGATCGTGGCTCCGGCGCTGCTGGCGTCGGCCTCGTCGCTGGGCTCGGGAACGCGGGTCCTCGGCGTCTACCGGCAGCGGTTCGCCGACGCGGCCGCCGGCCCCCGCTGCCTGCACCTGCACGGCGTCCGCGACCCCGGCAACGTCGGGACGGCGATCCGCGCCGCCCACGCCCTCGGCGCGTCGTCGATCGCGATCGGACCGGGAACGGCCGACCCCCACGGGCCGAAGGCGGTTCGCGCCAGCATGGGCTCGCTGTTCGCCCTGCCGCTGGCCCGCGCCGACGGGCCGGCGGAGCTGCCTGGGCTGACGGTGGCGCTGGCGCTGCGCAGCGGCGAGGTCCTGCGCGCCGATGCGGCATGGCTCGCGCCGGCCCTGGCCGATGCCTCCGGCGGCGGGGTCAGCCTGCTGATCGGGGCCGAGCGCGACGGGCTGCCGGACGACGTGGTGGCGGCCTGCGACCGGGTCGCGCACCTGCCGATCGGCGGCGCCGAGTCGCTGAACGCGGCGATGGCGGCGACGGTCGCGCTCTACGAGCTGGCCCGGGAGCGCTGAGCGCCCGGCGGCGGCCGGACGATCGCCGTCTCACGACGGGCGCGACGCCGAGACGGCAGAGCGATGTGCCGAGCCCGGACGATCGCCGGCTCGCCGCGCCGGCCATGCCGAGACGACGATCGTAGGCCCGCCCCGCCGGACTCGAACCGCGGCCGAGCGTCGGGCGCACCGGGTCCGGCGGCGCGGTTCTCGTACCATCGCCTTCGATGATCGACCGGATCGCCCAGCTGCGTGCCGCGGGAGAAGCGGACGTCGCGGCGGCCACCACCACCGACGAGCTGGAGGAGCTGCGGGTGCGGCTCCTCGGGCGCAAGGCCGAGCTGCCCAACATGCTGCGCGGGGTCAGCGAGCTGCCGCCCGAGCAGCGCGGCCCCGTCGGCAAGGCCGCCAACCAGGCCCGCCAGGCGCTGCAGCAGACGCTCGAGGCGCGGATCGCCGAGCTGGCCGCCGGCGAGCTCGACGCCCGGCTCGTCGCCGACCGCGTCGACGTGACCCTTCCCGGCCGCCGCGAGCCGGTCGGCGGGCTGCACCTGATCACGCGCGTCCGGCGCGAGATCGAGGACGTCTTCCTGGGCCTCGGGTTCGACGTCCTCGAGGGGCCCGAGACGGAGACGGTCCACTACAACTTCGACGCCCTCAACCACGCGCCGAACCATCCGGCGCGCGACCGCTCCGACACCTTCTACCTGGCGCCGTCGGCGAACCTGCCGGCCGTCGAGCGGGCCGGCGACCCGCGGGCCGAGGACGGCGGCAGCGGCCGCCTGCTGCGGACCCACACGTCGCCGATGCAGATCCGGACGATGGAGCGCGAGGATCCGCCGATCGCGGTGATCGTCCCGGGCCGCGTCTACCGCCCCGACAGCGACGCGACCCACACCCCGCAGTTCCACCAGGTCGAGGGGCTCTGGGTCGACGTCGACATCACGCTGGCCGACCTCAAGGGCGTGCTGCTGAGCTTCGCCCGCTCGATCTTCGGCGACGAGCGCGAGGTCCGGCTGCGGCCGCACTTCTTCCCCTTCACCGAGCCGAGCGTCGAGGTCGACGTCAGCTGCTTCGCCTGCAAGGGCACCGGGATCCGCGAGGACCTCGCGGGCCATCCGCGCTGCGGCCTCTGCAAGGGCACCGGCTGGATCGAGATCCTCGGCTCCGGCCTGGTCGACCCGAACGTCCTGCGCTCGGTCGGCGAGGCGCGCGGCGACGACGCCTACAGCCCCGAGGCCGTCCAGGGCTTCGCGTTCGGGATGGGGATCGAGCGGATCGCGATGCTGCGCTACGGGGTGCCCGACCTGCGGCTCCTCTACGAGAACGACGTCCGCGTCCTGGAGCAGTGGGCATGAGGGTTCCTCTCAGCTGGCTCGGCGAGCTCGTCGACGTCGCCGGTCGCGACGCGACCGAGATCGCCGCCCGCCTCAACGTCACCGGCACCGAGCTCGATCGGCTGCTCCACCACGGGATCCTCACGCCGGAGACGGTGGTCGTGGGCCGGGTGCTGGCGACCGAGCCGCACCCCGACGCCGACCGGCTGAAGGTCTGCCGCGTCGCGACCGGCGGGGACGAGCCGGTCCAGATCGTCTGCGGCGCCCCGAACGTGGCCGCCGGCCAGGTCGTGCCGGTCGCCCAGATCGGGACGGTGATGCCCGACGGCACGAAGATCAAGCGCGCGAAGCTCCGCGGGCAGGTCTCCGAGGGGATGATCTGCTCCGCCCGCGAGCTGGGGATCGGCGACGCCCACGACGGGATCCTGGCGCTCGACGAGCAGCTCCCGGGCGCCCGCGAGATCCCGCCGGGGACGCCGCTGTCGGACGTGCTGCCGCACGCCGACGACGTGCTCGAGCTGGAGATCACCCCCAACCGCCCGGACTGCCTGGGCCTGTACGGGATCGCGCGCGAGGTCTCCGCCGCCACCGGCGCCGCGCTGCGGCCGGCACCCTGGACCCGCGCCGGGGGACTGGACGAGGAGGCGGGCGATCCCGACCCCGCCGGCGACGCGATCGACGGCTTCTCGGTCGAGGTCCGGACGCCGCGCTGCCCGCGCTTCACCGCCCGCCTGTTCGACGGCGTCACGGTCGGCCCGTCGCCGCTCTGGCTGCAGGCGCGGCTGGCCGCGGCCGGCCAGCGGCCGATCAACAACGTGGTCGACGTCACCAACTACGTGATGCTGGTGACCGGCCAGCCGCTGCACGCCTTCGACGCCGATCGGATCGCCGGCGGCTTGCTGGTGGTGCGCGAGGCGACCGACGGCGAGCAGCTGCGGACGCTCGACGACCAGGAGCGCACGGTCCAGGCCGGCGAGCTGGTGATCGCCGACGACGAGGGGATCACCTCGCTGGCCGCCGTGATGGGCGGCGCCCGCTCCGAGGTCCACGAGGGAACCACCCGCGTGCTGCTCGAGGTCGCCAACTGGGACGGCCCGACGATCCACCGCACCGCGCAGCGGCTGGGGCTCTTCAGCGAGGCCGCCTCGCGCAACGCCAAGGGCCTCGCGCCCGAGCAGGCGGCCTGGGCGCAGGCGCTGGCCACGCGGCTGATCCACGAGGTCACCGGCGGTCGCAAGGTCGGCGGCACGATCGACGTCGGCGGCTGGCGCGAGCGGCCGGCGCAGCAGCCGATCGCCCTGCGCGAGGCGCGCGTCACCCGGCTGCTGGGGACCGCGGTCTCGCGGCGCCGGCAGGCCGAGCTGCTGGCGTCGCTCGGGTTCATGGTCGCCGACACGTCGCCGGAGACGGCCGAAGGCGAGGGCGAGCAGCTGGTGCTGGTCCCGTCGGAGCGGCGCGACGACATCACCCGCGAGATCGACCTGATCGAGGAGATCGCGCGGATCGGCGTGGTCGCCGACCTGGCCCCGACGCTGCCGGTCCGCCGGCGGCTGACCGCGGCGACGCTGACGCCCGCCCAGCGGGCCCGGCGGCGGGCCGAGGACGTGCTGGTCGGCCGCGGCCTGCAGGAGGTCGCCGGCTGGTCGTTCACCGACGCCGGCGCCGCCGAGCGGCTCGGCCTCTCGGCGGACGACCCGCGGGCCGCGGCGGTGCGCCTGGACAACCCGCTCAGCGAGGACCACGCGGTCCTGCGGCCGACGATCCTGATCTCGCTGCTGGACATCGCGCGCCGCAACCGCGCCCGCGGCGTCGACGACGTCCGGATCTTCGAGACCGGGACCGTCTTCCGCGACGCGCCCGACCCGCGGCGGCCCGACATGCCGTTCGAGCACCTCGCGATCGCCGCGCTGGTGCAGGACGACCTGTTCGCCGCCAAGGGCCTGCTCGAGTCGCTTCTCGGCGCGCTCGGGATCGACGGCTGGTCGGTCGAGGCGACCGACCAGGTCGCGTTCCTGCACCCCGGGCGCGCCGCGCGGGTGCTGGTGACGCCCGCGGGCGGCGCGCGCCGCAACGGCGACGGGCCGGACGGGCCGCTGCAGGTCGGCCTGCTCGGCGAGGTCCACCCGCGGGTCGCCGAGCGCTGGGACCTGCCGCAGGTGGCGGTCTTCATGATCGACCTCGACCAGCTGCTGCCGCTGGTACCCGCCGACGTCGACTTCCGCGACGTCGGCCAGTTCCCGGACGCGCGCTTCGACCTGGCGGTGATCGTCGACGACGAGGTGACCGCGGCGTCGGTGGTCGAGGCGGCGCGCGGCGCCGGCGGGCCGCTGCTGGAGCAGGTCGGCGTCTTCGACGCCTACCGCGGGACGGGGATCCCGGAGGGGCAGGTCTCGCTGGCGCTGCACGTGCGGCTGCGGGCGGCCGACCGGACGCTCGACGACGAGGAGATCAGCGGCGTCCGCGAGCGGATCGTGGCCGCGCTGGCGGAGCGGGTGGGAGGGACGCTCCGTGGTTGAGGGGGCAGGTGGGACGTCGTCGGTCACGCTGCCGGGCCAGAGCGCCCAGTCGGCGGCCGACGCGCCGCGGGTCGCCGTGCTCGGCGCCTCGGGGTTCGCCGGGGCGCTCGCCGCCGCGCTGCTGCACCGCCACCCGTACTTCGCCCTCGGCGCGATCACCGCGCGGGCCGAGGCGGGGATGCGGCTCGACGAGCTGTACCCGCACCACCGCGTGCCGGTCGCGCTCCAGGAGCCGGACCTCGAGGCGATCGCCGCCGCCCACGACGTGGCGATCGTGGCCTACCCGCACGGGGCGTCGAGCGAGGCGGTCGCGGCGCTGCACGCCGCCGGGCTGCTGGTGCTCGACCTCTCGGCCGACTTCCGGCTGCGCGACGCCGACACCTACCGCCACTGGTACGGCGACGTCCACGTCGCGCCCGACCTGTTCGGGACGGCGGTCTACGGCCTGCCCGAGGTCCACCGCGCCGCGCTGGCCGGGGTCCGCGAGGCGAGTCGCCTGATCGCCGGCCCGGGCTGCTTCCCGACCGCGGCGATCCTGACCCTGGCGCCGCTGACGCGGGCGGGGCTGGTCGCCGACGTCGTGATCGACGCCAAGACCGGGGTCTCGGGCGCGGGCCGCAAGCTGGCGCGGGGGACCCACTACGTGGCGGTCTCCGAGAACGCCCACGCCTACGGGGTCGCGGGGCACCGTCACCAGCCCGAGATCCGCCAGGAGCTGGCGGGGCAGGGGATGGACGCCGCGCTGCAGCCGGTCTTCGTCCCGCACCTGCTGCCGGTCGACCAGGGCGAGCTGGTGTCCTGCTACGTCCGGCCGACGCGCGACGTGACCGCCGACGAGGTCGCGGAGCTGTTCCGCGAGGCATACGGCGAGGAGCCGTTCGTCGAGCTGACCGAGGCCGAGCCGGGGATGCGCGACGTGCTGGCGACCAACATCGCCCGGATCCGCACCCACGTCGACCCGCTGTCCGGACGGATCCTGGCCTTCGGCGCGATCGACAACCTCTGGAAGGGCACCTCGTCGCAGGCGATCCAGTCGCTGAACGTGGCCTTCGGCCGTCCCGAGGACGAGGGCCTGCAGGCCTGAGCGGCGCGCCGCGGCCCGGGCGAGGGCCTGGCCACCATCGGCGGTGTGTCGAACGGCTGGCAGGGAGATGCGCTCCGGGACGCCCGCGTTGCGACGCGTCGTGCCGGGCGAGCCGAGAGATCGCTGAAGGCTCGTCGCCTGACCGGGGCTCCGACGCTTCGCGAGGACGGGCGCGTCAGGCGCTTCGGCAACAGCGTCACACGTGCGGAGCAAGGGCTGGGCCAGGCGAAGCTCCTTGGAGGGCTCGCAACCGCGGGGGCCTTCGGCTACGACGTCGCTCGCGGGAAGAACGTCGCAAGGAGCGCCATCAAGACAGGGTTCTCGGCTACGCTCGGTGGAGTGGGAGCTACAGCCGGCGGCCTCTGCACCATCGGTGCACCAGCCTGTTCGTTGGTCCTTGGCGGGCTTGGCTCTGCGGTCGGCGGCCTGGCTGGCGACGCCTTGAGCGACCTCTTCGGTCTGGGCGAATGAGCATGGACGGGCTCATGTTGGCTGGCGTCGGGTTCCTCTTCTCGTTGCTCGGGGCGCTGATGGCGAGGCGCGCTTGGCGATGGCAGGGCGAAGTGCCATTGCGTTGGCAGCATCGGGTGGCGCAGCACGCCGCGGCGCTCCCGATTGCCCTGTCAGCATTCTCATTCGGGATCCTCGGGTTGGTGTTGGCGGCAGTGGGCCCGGGCGAGGGGTCGCCGGTCGAGAAGGTCGTCGCTGGTGTCTTCGCTGTCGTGCCGATGGTGTTCGCGGGTTTGGCGATCACCGTGGCGCGGTACGGTCGTCCTCGTCGTCTGACGCCGCCTGTGCTGCGGCGCCCGCCTGAGCAGTTCGGGAAGGAGCCTCGGCGGTGAGGCCGATCGTGCTGGTGGGTGCGTTCTGGGGTCTGTTGGTGATGCCCGGGACCGTGCGTGCGGCTCGTGCCGCGTGGCGCTTGCCTGCTGGGGCGGCTCTCGATGTGGAGGATCTGCGGCACGCGCGTCGTGCGGCGGCCGACGCTGTCTGGAGCGGGAGCTTGATCTTGATCGCGGTCGCGATTGGCGTGGGTGCGCCGCTTGTGCCTGCGCTGGTGCTGGCCGGTGTCGTCGCTGGTGGGGGTGCTGTCGCGATCGTTTGGATCGGTCGTACCGGGCGGCCGGTGTGGGCGACGCCGCCCGCTGTGCGGTCCCCGATGGCTGGGACCGGCCGCCCGAATGGATGGCCTCGCTATCGGGCTTGAGCGCGGGAGGAGGGCCGGCGGCGCGGCAGTTCGGGGCGGACAGGTGCAGCCGCGTCGGACCAACGCCAAGGGACGCGTCAGCGGCGTCCGCAGGTCCTGCGCCCATGATGCAGCCTGATCTTCCCGGGGCTTCGGTGACGGTTCGATTCTTGTCGGCCGTCGAAGGTGGTTGTCCTTCGCCCGTCAACTCCGGCTACCGGGCCCAAGTCGTCTTCCACGAGGGTGGAGGGCCCCAGCGGCGAACCCGCTCACGCGGGCGCCGCGCCAAGCGCTCGCGGCAGCCCGCCGGCGCGGCGCCGCCTTCAATGATCACGCCGTCCCAGCGTTGGCACCTCCATCGCGGGTTCACCGCTACATTCGCCCCGATGCCCGACCCGACCACCGCCCCGACGCCCGCGACCGCTCCGCCGTTCTTCCGCTCCCGCTGGGTCGAGGTCCCGGACACGATCGTGGGAGTCGCCGACCGCGGGCTGCCGCTCGGGTTTCGCGCCGCCGGGATCCACGCCGGGATCAAGCCGTCGGGCAAGCACGACGTGGCGCTGCTGGTCTGCGACGCGCCCGAGGCGGTCAGCGCGGCGCGGTTCACGCGCTCGGGCACGGCGGCGCCGCCGGTCCTGGTCACCCGCGAGACGTCGCGGCTCGAGGCGCTGCGGGCCGTCGTCGTCACCAGCGGCAACGCCAACGCCGGCACCGGTCGCGACGGGTTCGAGACCGCCCGGCAGGTTCGCCAGGCGGCGGCCGAGGCCGCCGGGGTCGACGCCGACCGGGTCGCGGTCGCCGCCACGGGCGTGATCGGCGTGCCGCTGCCGATGGACGTCGTCCCGCGCGGGGTCGCGACCGCGGGCGAGCAGCTGCGCGCCGACGGCGACGACGACTTCCGGCGGGGGATCGAGACCACCGACCTGTTCCCGAAGACCGCCACGCTGAAGGTCGCGCTCTCCGGTGGAGAGGTCACTCTGCACGCGGTCTGCAAGGGCGCCGGGATGATCCAGCCGAGCTTCGCGACGATGCTCTGCTTCATCACCACCGACGCGGTCCTCGAGCCGCGCACCGCCGACCTGCTGCTGGGCGTCACCGTCAAGCGCAGCTTCGACCGGATCACCGTCGACGGCCAGCTCTCGACATCGGACACCGCGGTCCTGATCGCGTCCGGCGCCAGCGGGATCGCGGTCGCGCCCGAGAGCGCCGACGAGCAGCGCTTCGGCCTGGCGCTCGACGCCCTCCTGCGCCAGCTGGCGCTGCTGATCGTCGCCGACGGCGAGGGGGCCCGCCGGGTCGGCCGGATCGTGGTCAAGGGTCCCGACGGCCCGGCCTGCGAGCGCGTCGCCCGCCAGATCGGCAACAGCCCGCTGGTCAAGACCGCCCTCTACGGCGGCGACCCCAACTGGGGCCGGATCGTCCAGGCCGTCGGCGCGGTCCTGCCCGGCCCGCGGCTGACCCCGGTCGGCGTTCGGATCGAGGGCGTCGAGATCTGCCGCGACGGCCAGGAGGTCCCCTTCGACCGGCCGGCGCTCGCGGCCCTGGTCCAGGGCCCCGAGGTCGACTACGAGGTGACGATCGGCGCGCCGACGGTCGAGGACGGCGCCCCCGGGACGGCCGCGGCCTACGCCAACGAGAGCGAGCTGTACTTCAGCGACCTCGGCCACGAGTACGTGACGCTCAACGCCGAGTACACGACCTGACGCGTGGCGGCCGGGCCCGGGGCGATGCGGGGCGTTGGGCAGGCCAAGGCGAGCCTGGAGCGGGACGTTCCGGTCGCTGAGCGACCGGAACGCCACATCGGTCGGGTCGCCGGTGGTGCGGTGGCGGCGTGGCGGCGACGTTCCGGTCGTTGGGCGACCGAAACGTCACAACGGCCGGATCGCCGCTCGGCCGCCGCGCCGCCGGCCCCGGCCACGCGTACCGGCTTGCCAAGCTCGGGGTCGCCAACCGGACCGAGCTGGCCGCGTTGGCCGCCCCCGAGCTGGGCGGCTGATGGAGCGGCCGCTCAGGCCCCGCCGACGAGCCGGAAGTCGCAGCGCGGGCCGGGCGCGCCGGCCAGCCGGGCGTCCGCCGTCAGCAGCGGAGCGGCGAGCAGCTCGGCCAGCGCGACGTAGGCGGCGTCGTAGGCCGTCACGGTGTCGCGCAGCTCCCAGATCCGCGGCAGCAGCGGCGAATGCGCGACCCGGCGCAGCGGCAGTCGCTCCAGGTCCGCGAAGGCGAGGGCGGCCCGTCGCGGCTCCAGCCGGCCCGACCGGGCGGCGCGGCGCCAGACCGACGTGACCTCGAGGTCAACGACCTGAGGCGCGCTCAGCCGCCGCGCCGTCGCCAGCTCCGCCCGCGTCAGGTCGCCGTCCTCGCCGTCGTCGGCCAGCGCGACCGCCAGCACCGATGCGTCGACGACGATCAAGGGCCGTCGCGCTCGTCACGGACCGCCGCGACCGCGTCGCTCAGGGACAGCCGCCCGCCGGCCCGCCCGCCGGCGTCCCGCAGGACCTCCTCGAGCGTCGGCAGTCGGGCCTCCTCGATCAGCCGCAGCAGCAGGTACTCCTGCAGCGAGCGGCCCTCGCCGGCTGCCCGCTGGCGCAGGATCCGGTGGACGTCCTCCGGGACGTTCTTGACCTGGACGGTGCTCACCCGGCGAACGTAGCGCCGAAATGGCGCCACCGCAAGCAACCTGGCGCCCTCCTGCGCGGTGGGTCGACTCCGACTGGCACCCCGGGGGCTCGAACCCGGCTCGTGCCCGCGACCGGCGACGCTCCGCCGACGGCGACCGCGGCGATAGCCTCTGCGCCGATGCCCGAACCCGCAGCCGAGCCGTCAGCGACCCCGTCCGGCCTCGGCGTTCGCGACGTCGGGACCCTGCTGGAGGCGCTGCCCTACATCCGCCAGTTCCGCGAGCGGACGATCGTCATCAAGTACGGCGGCGCGGCGATGACCGACCCCGAGCTGCGCGAGGAGTTCGCCCGCGACATCGCGCTGCTGAAGTACGTCGGGGTCAACGTCGTCGTCGTCCACGGCGGCGGCCCCGCGATCACCGAGTACATGGAGCGCCTGAACCTGCCGGTCGAGTTCCGCGGCGGCCTGCGGGTCTCGGACGAGCAGACCGTCGAGGTGGCCAAGATGGTCCTCATCGGCAAGGTCAACAAGGACATCGTGGTCCGGATCGGGCGCCACGGGCAGCCGGCCGTCGGGCTCTCCGGCGACGACGGCAACCTCTTCCGCGTCGAGACGACGACCGGCCCCGGGGGCGAGGACGTCGGCTTCGTCGGCCGCGTCACCCGCGTCGACACCGGCGTCATCGATCACGTCGCCGAGGACTTCGTGCCCGTGATCGCGTCGGTCGGCTCCGACGAGGCGGGTCGCTCGCACAACGTCAACGCCGACGAGGCCGCGGCCGCCGTCGCCCGTGCGACCGGCGCCACCCGCCTGATCTTCCTGACCGACGTCGCGGGCTGGCTGCGCGACCCGGCGGATCCCGACAGCCTGATCGTGCAGGCCGGGACCGACGAGGTCGAGCAGGCGCTCGACGGCATCTCCGGCGGGATGCGGCCGAAGCTGCAGGCCTGCGTCGACGCGGTCCACAGCGGCGTCGGCGCGGCCTCGATCGTCGACGGGCGCAAGCCGCACTCGGTGCTGCTGGAGCTGTTCACCGACGACGGCTGCGGCACCCAGATCCGGCCCGCGCGCTGAGCGCCACCGTCCGCCCACCCGAGGACCTCCCCGCATGACCGATCCACTGACCCTGGAGCAGCTCGAGGCGATCGAGCGCGACCACGTCCTGCCGACCTACGCCCGGATGCCCGTGGCCGTCACGTCCGGCGCCGACGTCTGGCTGCACACCGCCGACGGCCGCCGCGTGCTGGACCTGCTCTGCGGGCTCGGCGTCACGTCGCTCGGCCACGCCCACCCGGCGGTCACGATGGCGATCGTCGAGCAGGCCGGCCGCCTGCTCCACACGAGCAACCTGATGCACCTCGAGGGGCCGGTGACGCTCGCCCGGCGGCTCTCGCGCAGCTCGCTCGGCGGCGGCGTCTTCTTCACCAACTCGGGGGCCGAGGCGAACGAGGCGGCGATCAAGCTCGCCCGCCGCCACAAGCGCGGGGGAGAGGTCATCAGCCTCCACCGCGGGTTCCACGGCCGCACCTACGGCGCGCTCTCGGCGACCCCGCAGGAGGCCAAGCAGGAGCCGTTCGCGCCGCTGGTGGCCGGCTTCCGGGCCGTTCCGGCGACCGCCGAGGCGGTTGCCGGCGCCGTCGACGACGGGACGGCCGCCGTGCTGCTGGAGACGATCCAGGGCGAGAGCGGCGTGCTGCCGATCGGCCACGACGTGCTGGCCGCCGCCCGCGAGGCCTGCGACGCCCACGGCGCGCTGCTGATCGTCGACGAGATCCAGACCGGCGTCGGCCGCAGCGGCACGCTCTGGAGCTACGAGGCGTCCGGGATCGTGCCCGACGCGATCACCGTCGCCAAGGCGCTGGCCAACGGCCTGCCGATCGGCGCGCTGATCACCGGACCGCACCTGTACGACACCTTCCGGCCGGGCGACCACGGCTCGACCTTCGCCGGCGGGCCGGTGGCCGCGGCGGCGGCCCACGCGGTCCTCGACGTCGTCACCGGCGAGGGCTTCCTGGCCCGGGTCGGCGAGGCCGGTGAGCGGTTCGCGGCCGGCCTGCGGGCGCTGCCGGGCGTCGCCGACGTGCGCGGCCGCGGGCTGATGCTGGCCGTCGAGCTGGACGCCGACGCGGTCGCCCGCCACGGCTCGACCGCCGAGCTGGCGGTCCGCCTGATCACGGACCACGACGTCTGGGTCAACGCCCCGAGCCCGACCGCCCTGCGGCTGCTGCCGCCGCTGACGATCCGCGACGAGCAGATCGACGAGGGCGTCGCGCGGATCGGCGCCGGGCTCGCGGCGCGCTAGCGCGCCGCCACCGGCGCGCGGCCGGCGCCACGTGCCGTCGAACGGGCACCGGTCCCGCGCGATCGCGCGCTCAGACCGGCGGCAGGTGCTGGATCCGGCGGCCGACGGTCCGCGCGGTGACGTCGACGATCCCGTCCAGCAGGTCCAGCACGGTGGCGACGTCGTCGATCCCGAGGTCGTTGCGGGCCAGGTGGACGGCGCGGCCGCGGCGCGCGATCGCGTCGGCCAGCACGTCGGCGCCGGGGTGGCCGTCGACGTCCGGCCAGCGGGGCGAGATCGGCGCCATCCCGGCGACCTGCTGCGCCAGCCGGTCGACGCCGTCGGCGCTGGGGGTGTTCCAGTGCCGGAAGCGCCCCTCGAGCGATCGGCCCATGTGCCGGATCGCGGCCTTGTGCCACCCGCCGCCGAGCCGCCGCAGCACGTGCTCCCACGGCTCGCCCGGCTCGCCGACGACCTCGACCAGCGTCTCGCGGATCGCCTTCGGCAGGTCCTCGGGGCGGCGGGCCGCGCCGATCACGGCGACCGCGGCGGCCCGCAGCAGCTCCTCGCAGGTGGACTCCCAGGCGCCAAGCGCGAAGACCAGCGCCGACGCCGGGATGAGCTGCGCCCGGGGATCCTCGTCGTCCGCCAGCTCCAGCAGCCCACGGGGACCGGTCATCAGCTGCGCGTAGCGCTCGCGGGCCTGCTGGATCGGGACCGGCTCCACGGCGGGGACGCTAGCGGGCGGCGCCGTGTGGCAGGTCGGAGAACTGGGGTTGCGCGACGGCGCCGGGACCAATAGACCTCTCGCGTCCACGCACCACGATGGGAGCCTTCCTGTGACACCTCCAGACACCGTCAGCTACGCCGTCGCGTACGAGGCGAAACGCAGTCGCCTGACGACGTTCTTCCGCTACTTCATGGCGATTCCGCACTTCTTCGTGCTGTTCTTCTACGCGATCGCTGGCCTCTTCGCCGTGATCGCGGCCTGGTTCGCGGTCGTGATCACGGCCAAGTACCCGGCCGGCATCTACGGCTTCGTCGCGGGCCTGCAGCGCTACGTCGCCCGGGTCAACGGCTACCTGTACCTGCTGACCGACGTCTACCCGCCGTTCAACGGCAGCGAGGACCCGGAGTATCCGATCCAGCTGGCGATCGGACCGCCGAAGGAGCAGTACAGCCGCCTGTTGGCCTTCTTCCGCGCGATCCTCTTCATCCCGGTCTACATCGTGATGTACCTGCTGGGGATCGCCGCGATGGTGATCGCCTTCCTGTCCTGGCTCGTGATCATCGTGACGGGCAAGCAGCCGGAGGGGCTGCAGAGCGCGCAGGTCTTCTGCCTCGGCTACACGGCCCGCGCGGGCGTCTACGGCTCGCTGCTGACCGAGAAGTTCCCGTCGTTCGACAACGAGGCCGACGGGCCGGCGGTGCCGACCGCGCCGATCCCGGGCGGCCTGCAGGGCTGATCCACCCGCCCGCGCCCGGCGACGGGCGCGGGCCGGGACCCGCCGCTACCTGCGATGGCAGCGCGCCAGCGCGTCCGCGTAGAACCGCAGGTAGGCGGCCAGGTGCCGGTCCCAGTACCGCTGCTCGTGGCCGCCCTGCCACGAGCGGACGGTCACCTGCTCGCCGTTGCGGCGGAGCGCGGCCGCGAACGTCCGCTGGGCCCCGCGGAACGGATCCTGGGCACCCGCGTCCAGCCACAGCGGCACGCGATAGCGGACCCGGCCGGCCCGCACCGGCGCGACCGGGTCGTGGCGGCGGAAGTCGGCACGGTCGTCGAACGCCCCCGGAGCCGACGCCGACGCCGACAGCCAGAGCGCCGCCGAGTGCCCGCCGACGGCGCAGAACCGCCCGGGAGCCTCCTGGGCCAGCGCGTAGGCGCCCGAGCCGCCCATCGAGATCCCGCCGATCGCGACCCGGCGCCCGTCGACCCCGAGCCGGCGGATCGCCGTCGGGATCGCCTCGCCCAGCACGTACGCGCTCCAGCGCCCGGTCTGGCGGTCGTGCCAGTAGGAGCCGCCGTCGTCGGCCGGCAGCAGCACCACCGGCGCGCGGTCGCCCAGCCGCGCCAGCGCGGCCCGCAGCGGATCGCCCGCCAGCGTTGCCGGGTCCTGGGCCTTGCCGTGCAGCAGCACCAGCAGCGGGCGGCCGCGGGTGTCGCCGGGCGGGACGACGACGGTCTGCACCAGCCGCCGCTCGGCGGCCCGGCTGCGCAGCTCGTAGCGGGTGACCGCGGTGCCCTTGGTCGCCGTCTCGGGCACGTCGACCGGCGGCAGCGACGAGCCCTCGCCGTTGCGGGCGACCACCGCCACCAGCGTCCCCAGGACGAGCGCCACCGCCAGCAGCAGGACGGCCCGACGCAGGGCGCGGGCGCGGGGCGACACGGTGCCACCGTCACGCATCGGCGACATCATCGCGGTTCCGGCGCTCGCGAGGGCCGCCGGCACCACCGCCTGCGGGCGCGATACCGTTCGGGCGCACATGGTTCTCGCTTCAGGGGGCACGGTCGCCGTCGAGCTGGTGGTCGCCGGGCTCTTGGTCCTCGCCAACGGCTTCTTCGTCGCCAGCGAGTTCTCGCTCGCCCGCGTCCGCGACAGCCAGATCGAGGACTGGGTCACGGCCCGCCGGCCGGGCGCCAAGTCGGTGCGCCACGCGGTCGATCACATCGACGCCTACCTGGCCGCCTGCCAGCTGGGGATCACGCTCGCCTCGCTCGGCCTCGGCGCCTTCGGCGAGCCGGCCTTCGACGAGCTGCTGCACCCGATCCTCGGCGACGGGGCGAAGATCGGCTCGGTCGCGCTCGCCAGCGTGCTGGCCTTCTCGATCATCACCCTGCTGCACGTAGTCGCCGGCGAGCTGGCGCCGAAGAGCGCCGCGATCGCCCGCACCGGGCCGGTCGTGCTGGCGCTGATGCCGCTGCTGCGGGCCTTCTACCTGCTGACCCGGCCGGTGGTCCAGCTCTTCAACGGGCTCGGCAACCTGCTGCTGAAGCCGTTCGGGATCCCGCCCGCGAGCGAGGCCGGGTCGTCGCCGCACACCCAGCGCGAGCTGCTGCAGATCATCCGCGAGGCGAACGAGGGCGGCGAGATCAACCCCGCCGAGCGGCGCCTGACCGAGAACGTCTTCGAGTACGACGACCGGCGCGTGCGCGAGGTCATGGTCCCGCGGCGAAAAGCCGTGCTCGTCCACGACGACGAGTCCCTGGAGGAGGCCGCCCACCTGGCGGTCGAGACCGGCGTCACCCGGATGCCGCTCTGCCCCGAGGACGCGGGCCTCGACGGCGCGCACGGGGTCGTCCACGCGAAGGACCTGCTGGCCGCGCTGCTGGAGGACCGCCGCCCGTCGCTGGTCGACCTGGCGCGCCCGGTCGTGCGGGTCGGCGACGCGGCCTTCGTCGGGTCGGCGCTGCGCGAGATGCGCCGCGCCCGCCAGCACCTGGCGATCGTGATCGACGAGCACGGCACCGCGGTCGGGATCGTGACCGTCGAGGACGTGATCGAGGAGCTCGTCGGCGAGATCGAGGACGAGTTCGACCGCGACGCCGAGCGGCTGATCCGGATCGACTCCGACGGCCTGCTGGTCGACGGCGAGGCCGGCGTCAACGAGCTGCTCGACCGGCTCGAGATCGTGATCGACGAGAGCGACATCCACGAGGCGACCGTCGGCGGCCATCTGCTGGAGACGATCGGCCGGCTCCCGAGCCCCGGCGAGGAGCTGGAGCTGTTCGGTCGCCGGGTCGAGGTCGAGGAGGTCGCGGAGGGTCGGATCCGGATGATCCGGGTGCTCGGTCCGGCCGGGGTCGAACCCGCGCCCGACGACGACTGACGCCCGCGCCCGATCGCACGGCAGGAACGGGCTTCGCGACGCTACGCTCCAGCCCGCATGTCCGAGCCGCTGACCCCCGCAACCGACCCCTCAGCCGACCACACCGAGGTGCGACGCGTGGCGGACCCGGGGCGGACCCGGGTCGCCTCCTACCTCGCCGACAAGGACGAGGTTCGCAAGGTCCTGCTGCTGTACTCCGGCGGGCTCGACACGAGCGTGATGCTCAAGTGGATCCAGGACGAGTACCAGGCCCAGGTCGTCGCGCTGACGGTCGAGCTGGGCCAGCCCGGCGAGGACTACGACGAGGTCACCGGCAAGGCCCGCACCCTCGGCGCGGTCGAGGCGATCGTCCACGACGCCCGCCAGGAGTTCGCCGATGAGTACCTGATCCCCGCGATCAAGGCCAACGTCAACTACGGCGACGGCTACCCGGCGTTCACCTCGCTCGGGCGCCCGCTGATCGCCAAGTTGGCCTGCGAGTACGCCCGCCGTCACGGCTGCGACACGATCGCCCACGGCTGCACCGGCAAGGGCAACGACCAGGTCCGGATCGAGGCCACGATCGCGACCCTGGCGCCGGAGCTGAAGGTGATCGCGCCGGTCCGCTCGTGGGCGATGGGCCGCGACGAGGAGATCGCCTACGCCCGCGAGCACGGCATCCCGGTCAAGAACGCGCCCGAGGGCCAGCCCGCGCCGTACTCGATCGACGACAACCTCTGGGGCCGCTCGTCCGAGGGCCGCTGGATCGAGGACCTCGGTCACGCGCCCGAGGACGACGTCTTCCAGCTGGTGACCCGGCCGGAGGAGGCGCCGGACGAGCCCGAGATCGTCACCGTGACCTTCGAGGCCGGCGTGCCGGTCGCGCTCAACGGGCAGCGGATGGAGATCGTGCCGCTGCTCGAGGAGGCCGCCCGCCTGGGCTGCAAGCACGGCGTCGGGATCCTCGACCACATCGAGGACCGGATCGTCGGGCTCAAGGTCCGCGACATCTACGAGGTGCCGGCCGCGGCCGTGATCCTGCCCGCGCACAAGGAGCTCGAGCGGCTCGTCGGCACGATCCACCAGAACCAGTTCAAGCCCGGGCTGGACCAGAAGTGGGCCTACCTGGTCTACGCCGGCCTCTGGTGGGAGCCGCTGCGGACCGACATCCAGGCCTACATCGAGCACGTCAACCTGCGGGTGACCGGCACGATCGGGATGAAGCTCTACAAGGGCTCGGCCCGGGTCGTGACCCGCGAGTCGCCGAACGCGGTCTACGACGCCCAGCTGGCCACCTTCTCGGAGTCCGGCGGCCTCTTCGCCCAGGACGCCTCGCCCGGCTTCATCGAACTCTGGTCGCTGCAGTCGCGGTTGGCGTGGCGCCTGGCCAACGGCAAGTTCGATACCGGCACCGGGGCGTAGCTGGTCTAGGGTTCGGTCGATGCGCGGACCGGAGCGGAGCTTCTACACGCTGCTGGGCTGGGTCACCTGGCGGGCCGCTCGCTGGTACGTGGTCCGGCGGCTGGGGCTGAAGCGCAAGGCGCGCAAGGGCGCGATCGTGCTGCTCGGTGCCGCCGCCGTCGGCGGCACCGCCTGGGCGATCCGCTCGCGCGACCGCCTCGGGAGCCCGGGGCCGGGTGCCTGACGGGGCCGCCATGGACGCCGAGCAGCAGCCGGCGGCGGACACCGGCCCGCTGGCGCGGGCGGCGGAGCTGCGGCTGCGGGTGGCCGAGGAGGCCCGCGCCCGCGGTCGCGCC